>JAAXHE010000289.1 GCA_012271065.1 Candidatus Latescibacterota bacterium | reverse complement strand
GTCTTAGAAGTCAATAGGTACTAGCGTAGATGCGCGGTTTTATTGGGAAGCTGTTCTAAACCACGGAGACAATAATGGACAGATCCACGGAAAAAATCGCCAAAGAGGGACTGACGTACGACGACGTGCTGTTGATTCCCGGCAAATCCGAAGTACTGCCCAATCAGGTGGATCTGACCACGCAGCTTACCCGCGGGATCAGGCTGAATATCCCTCTGGTCAGTGCCGCCATGGATACGGTTACCGAGGCCCGGCTCGCCATCGCCCTTGCCCAGGAGGGCGGGATCGGGATTGTCCACAGGAATCTGTCCGTCGAGGAACAGGCCGAAGAGGTGGCCAAGGTGAAACGGTCGGAAAGCGGTATGATCGTCGATCCGTTGACGCTTTCGCCGGACAACTATATCCGTGAAGCGCTGGAGATGATGTCCAAGTATCGGATTTCCGGAGTGCCGATCGTAGACGGCGGCACGAGACTTGTGGGCATCCTGACCAACCGGGACCTCAGGTTCGAAAAAAACGTGAACCGCAAGGTGTCCGACGTTATGACGCACAAGGGGCTGGTGACGGCACGGTTGGGAATCTCTCTGGAAGAAGCGCAGGAGATTCTGCAGGAACATCGTATCGAGAAGCTGCCCGTTGTCGACGATAAGGGCGTCCTCAAGGGCCTGATCACCGTAAAGGATATCGAAAAGAAAATCCAGTATCCGAACGCGTGCAAAGACCGGCTCGGCAGGCTCCGCGTGGGCGCCGCGGTCGGGGTGGGAGGCGATCTGGAAACCCGGGTCGGAACGCTGGTCGACCGTGACGTGGACGTGATCGTCGTGGATACGGCGCATGGCCACTCCAGGGGTGTTCTCGAAGCCGTGGAACGCATCAAGAATGCCTTTCCTGAAACGGAAGTGATTGCCGGAAACATCGTGACGGCCGAAGCGGCGCGGGACCTGATTCTGGCCGGAACGGATGCCGTCAAGGTGGGTATGGGGCCGTCGGCGAGCTGCACCACCCGGGTCATCGCCGGGGCCGGCGTACCGCAGGTATCGGCCATCATGGACTGCGCCGAGGTCGCGGAGAAGGCGGGCGTCCCGGCCATCGCGGACGGCGGAATCACCCAGTCGGGAGATATTACAAAGGCCATCGCGGCAGGCGCGAATTCCGTGATGATCGGATTCCTGTTCGCAGGGACGGACGAGAGTCCCGGAGAGACGGTTATCTACCAGGGACGGACCTTCAAAGTGTATCGCGGCATGGGTTCTCTGGGCGCCATGCAACGTGGAAGCAGGGACAGATATTTCCAGGGAGGCGTCGAATCCAACAAGCTGGTTCCTGAAGGCATTGAAGGACAGGTGCCGTACAAGGGTTCCATCTCCGGTTTCATATATCAGCTGATTGGCGGGTTGAGGGCGGGCATGGGCTATTGCGGAACGAGAACCGTCCTGGAACTCCGGAGGAACGGACGATTCGTGAAAGTTTCGTCGGCCGGTGTCCGGGAGAGTCACGCGCACGACGTGTCGGTCACGAAAGAGGCGCCGAACTATCGGCTGGAGTAAGATTCAGGCGGCGGGGATGCATACGGCAGATGGTACTGTTACATCTGCCGTTTCACATGGATTTCAATGGGGTTCCGGTATTGGGAGTGAAGATCGATATCGAAGAAATCCGGACCCGGTTTCCGGTTACCCGGAACTGGATATACATGAATCACGCCGGAATCGCGCCAATCTCACGGAGCGTCTACCGGGCAATGGAGGGCATGCTGCAGGACCTGACCCGCAACGGCATGGTCAACCTGCCCGAATGGGACGAAGTATGTGCGCAGACGCGGGAATCGGCCGCTCGTCTGATTGGCGCAGACGCATCGGAAATCGCCTTCGTCAAAAACACGTCCGAAGGAATCCTGATGGTAGCCAACGGGCTGGCGTGGCGGCAGGGCGACAACGTCGTCATACCCGATCGGGGTTTCCCGGCCAATGTCTATCCCTGGCTGAACCTGCGTTCACTGGGCGTAGAGGTTCGGCGTGTTTCCGAGGTCGACGGACGTATCCCGCTGAAAGACCTCTTGAATGCCGTCGACGACCGGACGCGTGTGCTGTCCGTGAGCTCGGTGGAGTTCGCGAGCGGATTCCGGCACGACCTCCGGGAGATCGGTCGATTCTGCAGCGCGCGGGGCGTCCTCTTCTTCGTGGATGTCATTCAGAGCCTCGGTGTTCTGTCCCTGGACGTGACGGACGCAGAAATCGATTTTGTTTCGGCAGACGCCCACAAATGGCTTCTGGGTCCGGAGGGAATCGGGCTCTTCTATTGCTCAAGCCGAGCCCTGCAACATCTGCGTGTGGTTAATCTGGGCTGGGCGAACGTGGTGGAACCGAGGGACTTTCTGTCGTACGATACCACGCTCCTGCCCGATTCACAGCGGTTTGAATGCGGTACGTTGAATACCGTGGGCATCCATGGGTTGAGGGCCGGTCTCGATCTCCTTCATCGCGTCGGCATCGAGAGCATTGAAGCTCGGGTACTGTCGCTGACCGATCAGCTCTGTGCCGGACTCGAGGAAAAGGGCTGCCGGGTGGCCAGCTCCAGGGCGCCCGGCGAAAAGTCGGGCATCGTCGTCTTCCACCATCCCCGGATCCCCACGGACGCGGTTTATCGGATGTTGTGCGACGCGCGGGTCGTTTGCGCGGTCCGGGGGGGACGCGTCCGCCTGTCGCCGCATTTCTATAATTCCGAAGAAGAAGTCGATCGTGTGCTGGACGCGATTCCTTGACGTCAACGGCGAGAAGCAGCTGTCAGCGAAAGGCGGGCGACCACAAGGGTCGCCCCTACAAAAACAACGACGGCGCGTCCGGTCTGGGTGATCCAGAATAAATGGGTAAAACCAAATTCAAGATTCACATCTCCCCAGATTCCCTGCCCACGGCGTGTTCCTTTTGAAGCGACCAAAAGGGACCTACCTCACGACGGTACTAGAAGGATTGAATGACGACGGAACTTGCGACCGGCGAGGTCCAGGGCCTGCTGGACTCACTGAAGAATGCCGTAATAGAGGGGGATTGTCGCGCTTTGGAGCGGCTCCTCGCGGAGGACGTCTGCGCGTTTTTTTCGGGAGGAGACACACCCGTACGCGGCAGGGATGCCGTGCTGGCCACATGGACACGACACTTCGGGCGCTGGTCCGACGTACGAATCGATCGAAGGGATACCGTGGCGGGAACCCGGGGAAACGTGGCCTGGGTGCAATTTCTGTGGGACGGCGAAGGCAGAATCCGTGCGCAGCGCTACAGGCTCGAAGGCGAGCGGTGGACCGTCGTCCTGCGACGTGAGAATGGAAGCTGGCGATTCGTGCAGATGCATTCGTCCATGCCATACAGGGATTGGGAAGCGCACCGGGTGGAGTAATTGTTGTGGCTGTGCCGGCCGGGAGCTGACCACAGACGCCAGTACGTCAACGAGGACCGTGGTCGTGGAGTTGCCCGAGACGATTCTGCAGTTCGGCGGAGGCAGCTTTCTCAGGGCGTTCGCCGACGTGTTCGTTCACGAGGCGAATGCGCGGGGTGAAGCCGTGGGGCGTATCGTCGTCGTTCAGTCCACCGACGGCAACCGCGCGGCCCTGCTGAACGCGCAGCGCGGCAGGTATCACGTGGTATTCAGGGGATTGTCGGATGGGGAGAGAATCGACAGGACGCTCGCGGTTCGCAGTATCAGCCGGGCGCTGATCGCGAAATCGGAATGGGCAGAGGTGATTCAGGTTGCCCGGTCGCCGGCTTTGCGCATGGTGGTCTCGAATACGACCGAAGCCGGGTATACGCTCATTGACAACGACGATCCCGAAATGCCCCGTTCATTCCCCGCCCGGCTGCTTTGCATTCTCAAGGCACGCTACCGGGCCGGCCTGCCGGGTCTGTCGGTGTTACCGTGTGAACTGGTAGAACCGAATGGCGATCTGCTCCGGGAACTGGTACTCTCCCAGGCCGGAGCCTGGCGCCTGGATGCGGGGCTTCAGGACTGGATTCGCCGGGAAGTGCGATGGGTGAACACGCTGGTGGATCGAATCGTCAGCGGCAGGCCTGACGCTCATCCGCTTCTGGCGTCCGACCGGTTGCTGACGGCGGCGGAGCCGTTTGCCCTCTGGGTAGTCGAGGAGAGAGCGGAAGCGTTTTTCGCCCACCCCTGCGTCAGGTACGTTCCGGACGTTCGACCGTATGCGCTGCGGAAGGTGCGCATCCTGAACGGCGCGCATACGGCCCTGGTGTGCAAGGCGCTTCCTTCAGGCCTTCGTACGGTTCGTGAAGCGGTCGGGGACCCGGCGATCGGCAAGTGGTTGAGGCGTGTGGTCTTCGAGGAAATCGTACCGGCTCTCGAGTGCGTTGTGGAAGATGCCGGGCAGTTTGCCGAACAGGTCCTGGAGCGGTTCGCCAATCCCTTTCTGGATCACCGGCTCGAGGCTATCGCGCTGCATCACGACGAGAAAGTAAGGGTGCGCCTGGTGCCGACGTATGAGGCGTACTTGAAGGCATTCGGCCGGCCGCCGGAGTTGCTGGGTGATATACTCGCCCCGTACCGGGCATCATAGGGCGCGGTTTTTCGGTTTTTTTAGATTTTATCCTGACCATCCTTTTCATCCATGTAATCTCATTTCGAAGGCTTAATCGGATCAAGTCAGAGGAGGTGTTGATGGATAAGGCGGCGCTTCTGGGCGGGACCCCCGTCCGGTCCGAACCGTTTCCGTCCTGGCCGCAGTCGGACGGACGCGACCTGGATCATCTGCGCGACGTCCTGAAAACCAGCCTGTGGGGAGGCACCATTCACGGTCCGCGGGTGACGGCGTTCTGCGATACATTCGCGAAGTTCTCGGATGCGCGGCGTGGCGTGGGTATGGGCAGCTGCACGGCCGGGCTGGAGTTGTCCCTCCGGGCATTCGGTGTCGGACCGGGAGACGAAGTGATCGTTCCCGCCTACACGTTCATCGCAACCGCGCTGGCGCCCCTTGCGATCGGAGCCGATGTTGTCTTCGCGGATATCGATCCCCGGACGTTCTGCATAACGCCGCAGGCTATAGAAGGGGCGATGTCCGCGCGCACAAAGGCGGTGATTCCCGTTCATTTCGCAGGGCACGCGGCGGACGTGGAAGGAATTCGGGCGTTGGCGGACCGGCGCGGGCTGAGAGTCGTATGGGACGCGGCGCATGCGCACACGTCCGGGTGGCGGGAGAGGATGCTGGGCGGTCTGGGCGACGTGGCGGTTTACAGTTTCAATCACGCAAAGAATCTGACGTGCGGCGAGGGAGGGATCGTAACCACGAACGACGAAGGGCTCGCGGATTTTCTGAAGTTTACGCTATCCACGTTCGGAAGAAAGAAAGGCCGGCCCTGGTACGAACATCACCATCTGGGATTTTCCGATCCGCTGACTGAGTTTCAGGGCGCCATCCTGCAGGCGCAGTTCGAACGCCTTGAAGAACAGAGCCTCAAACGCGAGGAAAATGCCAGGCTGCTGATTCGGGGACTGGCGGAGATTGATGGCATCGATCCGCCGTACATGTCTCCGGATGTCACGCGCCATGGCTGGCATGTATTCGTCATGACCTATAACGAAGATGCATTCGGCGGGCTTCCCAAGGAGACGTTCAGAAAGGCGCTCGAAGCTGAAGGAATCCCGAACGGCGGGTATACCTATCCTTTATATGACAATCCGATGTTCAATACGGAAACGGGCGAGGTCGCCGGAGCGCAGGGCAGGTGCCGTGTGATGCCCTGTCCGGTGAGCGCGTGGGCGTGCCGTGACGGCGTCTTCAATCTTGCACAATCGGTGCTGCTGGATGAACCCGACGGGATGAACGATATCGTGACGGCGATCGAGAAGGTGAAAGCCAATGCCGGCGACTTAGCAGCCCGTTGAAAAAGCCCATCCGGGCTGCGGCCGGCTCTCGTGGCCGACCGACGGCGTTGCGCTCCCTCGCCGAATCGCTGGATGGGACTCGGTCGCGCGCCTTGTCTTCGCCCACGATGGCTCGGCCTCGCCTGCAGAGCGACTTTGTCAACGGACTGTTAATGGATTGGAAGGAGTGAGCGATGGACGAGACGGTTGCTCTCACGCTGTCCCAGCGGTTTCACTTCGATACATACGGCTACGTCCTGCTGGAAAACGTGCTGACGCCCCACGAGGTGGAGCGCATGAAAGCGGCGCTCTACCGGCTTAAGGCCAACCCGGCGGCAGCTCCGCGCGTATATGTTCGTCCGCGGGGCGATCATCATGTGCTCTTTGGAAACCTGGTGGAATTCGATCCCGCCCTTCTGGAATACGCGGCCCATCCCGGGCTGGTTCCGCTGGTGGAAGAGGTGGTGGGAGGCGCGGTGCGGCTGGAGGAGACGGAGGCGATCATCAACCGGCGGGATCCGGATGCGGATCTGAATCAACTGCATAAACGCCGCACCAATCCAACGGGTTTTCACAGGGGAACGACCGCAACGTGGGGTTGCTATACGGAGCAGGACAGGCATCACTGTATCTTTGTGAAGACGCTCGCCTATCTGACGGACGTGGGACCGGACGATGGAGGCACGTGCCTGATCCCGGGAAGCCACCGGTTGACGTGGCCGCGTGAAGAAATGATCCGGGCGGCCATGGACGACGAGCGGCTGATCCAACAGGTTGAGGCCACGGCTGGTTCGATACTCCTGTTCGGCGAGTCGCTGATCCACAGCACCACCGCGATTCGGAGCGACAGGGAGCGGGTGATTCTGGTTGCCGGATACACGCCGCCGATGATTCGGGAGTGGATGGGCAACGAAGTGAGCCCAGAATTCGTCGCGACCCTGCCCGAAGCAATGCGACCGCTCATTTCGGGCAGCGACAGCTGGAACTGGCGGCGCAACTACACACAGTAAGGCAATACTTCCGAGGAGTTTTCCCAATGGCGGACAAGCGGGTATTTGTAGGGGACCTGACCCGGACGGAATTTCGGCAGCGAATGGAATCGGGTGAGATCGAGGCGGCGATTGTGCCGGTGGGCGCCACCGAGCAGCACAATGAACACCTGGCGATGATTCACGATGCGTTTCACGTCACCCACGTCGCGGAACAGGCGGCCAGACGTCTTCATCCCCGGGTTGTGGTGGCGTCTCCCGTTAGCATCGGTGTATCGGAGCAATGGATGGAGCACATCGGGACGCTGACGGTGCGGCCGGAGATCTTCTGCGAGTACGTTTACGATGTGTGCGATTCACTCAGGCGGGCGGGTGTCGGAAATATCCTGATTCTGAACGGCCACGGCGGGAACGTGAAACCGATCATGCGCCGCATAGACGAGTACCGGGAACGCCTGGGTCTGAATCTCCGGTTTCAGTCGTACTGGGACGTGTGCGATCCCGCGCTCGTCTTTTCAACCATGGAGGCCAATCGTCTTCCCGGTCACGCCTGCGAATTCGAGACTTCGACGATGATGGCGCTTGCGCCGGAACGTGTACATGCGGCGCTTATGGTCAATGAGGCTGCGAAGCTGGCAACGAAGGAAAAAGGAGAATTGCTGATCGGGCACGCGGTTTCGGGTGTGGCGGACGTGCTGGACAAGATGATCGCGGGCGAAACGGTGGACAAGCCTCCGGTCACGTTCGCGATGGGACAGCGGATTCACATGGTGACCGGAGACCCGGTTTAGGCAGGTAACAAGACGCGCTGCGTAGCAGCCTCGAGGTTGTCCTGAAAAATGGAGCCGCCCGGGGGGTTCGAACCCCCGACCTACGGATTACAAATCCGTTGCTCTACCGCTGAGCTAGGGCGGCTATTGACCACAAGCGGCTGATTCTGGTTGCGGGATGCACGTCACCGATGCTTCGGGGTTGAATGGGCAACGAAGTAGGTCCAGAATTTGTCGTGAACCCTCGCAATAAGAGTCGTCCGTTGATTTCGGGCAGCGAAAACTGGAACTGGCTGGGGGAAGTCTGCGCAGTCAAGGTGCTTTTGCGTTGCGAAATTCGACACGCGCGCGCTTGCGTTCCGAGTTATCGCATTCCTACCAGGTTATTGCTTGTTCCCACTCGAAAGGGAATAATAGAAGCTTCAACAAACCACTCCGTCTAAGTGTTATTTCAACTCTGATTTTATCGCCCAGCGTCTACTTACGTCCATTCGGTACAAGCAATAGAAGTGAGTCACCCGCAGCGACCATATCGCCCCACCTGACTGACACCAGATGAACCCGTCCGGAATCAGGAGCAACGAGAGAGTGGTCGGCTAAGTTCCTGCTTTTTTTTTGAGATTTCAACCTCGGCTCTACGGACTAGAGCCTGATTGGCTTGCAGGTCGAAACGAGCCTTCCGTATACGAGCAGCGATTGGTTCCTCTTGCTCGGCAGCTATTGTGGATGCGATTTTCTGAACCCGAAGGGCAGATAATTTGGAGTCCAAGACTGCGTCCGCCAGGTCCTCTGCAGATGTAAGCCCGCCAAGAAGCATTAGTTCGCGTTCTCTGCGAAGTTGCCCCTCGGCGTGATCCAGTTGTTCTCGTGAGGATCGCAACTCAGATTGAAGCATTGCGATGATATTCTCGGAAGGGGGAGTTTCCAGGATCTCAAGCTCGGCGCGACTAACCTCCCGTTCGGCTATAGCCGTTCTGTACAGTTGTTCGGCTTCGTCCAATTGAAGCCTGGCAATTGAACCATCCAGTTTAACCAATGTGTCGCCGGGAGCTACCATTTCGCCTTCCTTGATTAAGACGGACTCTACGCGAGTTTCAACCACCCTCTCGCCTTCAGCCCCCTTCCCGGTGTCTCCGGTTATAGGGCCTACCTTGCGCTGGCGATTTCGCGCCGGGGCGAGGAGGGCTTCTCCAGTTGCTCGGCATGTCCTTGTCATCGCGCCATCGCTACCACCCCGCCGAAGTGGAGTAGCCGTCTCGTTCAGCATTCGGCTTCCCATGCTGCCTCCGCCCTCCGGTTGTGGGCTCGGCCTTCGGGCCTTCGCACTTTCGGGGCCACCTCTGCGTTCACTGCACATTACGGCCCAATGACTCGCTATCTCCCCCAAGGAGACTCTGTCGATAGGCTCCAGGATCTTGGTTTCCCGCCACCCTGCTATCCAAGCTACGGGGCTGCTGACTCTTACCCCGGCAGGACTGTCTCCTGCTGAACATGCCAGCCTTCGCTGGACACACAACCGGACGTGCGGATTTCCCGCATC
>JAAXHE010000175.1:31696-31983 GCA_012271065.1 Candidatus Latescibacterota bacterium | reverse complement strand
GTCGATCAGCAGCAGGTCGGGAAACGACCGTCCCTCCTCCATCAGCCGTTTGAAACGCCGCGTCACCACCTGCCGCATCATCGCGAAATCGTCCGGGCCCTCGATACCCGTAATCCTGAAGTGCCTGTACTCGGACTTCCGGGGCCTGCCGTCGACGAAACACACCAGCGACGCCACGGGGTCCGACCCCTGGAAGTTCGAAATATCCATGGCCTCAATCCGCTTCGGAGGCCGTTCGAGGCGCAGGTCGCGCTGCAGCGCGGCGACGGCGGCAGGCGCCTGGGACC
>JAAXHE010000175.1:30956-31687 GCA_012271065.1 Candidatus Latescibacterota bacterium | reverse complement strand
CGGGACCGCCTGTTTTCCCGCCTCAACCGGCGCTCGCTGAGCAGCAGCGCGGCGTTGTTCTCCGCCATCTTCACCAGCCGCGCCTTGTCGCCCCGCTGGGGCACACGGATTTCCACAAGTCCGCCCGCCCGCCCCCGCAGCCAGTCCAGCACGGTCTCGCGTGACTCGATATCGCACGGCAGGCAGATCTCCTCCGGCACGAACGAGGCCGTCAGATAGAGCAACTGGACGAAGGAGCCCACCACCTCTTCGATCGGCGCGTCCAGGACGCCGCCCAGGAAATAATGCTGCCTGCCGATCAGCCTGCCCTCCCGGACCTCCATCACCACGCAGCAGGCTTCGTCGTCTTCTCTGGCGACCGCAATCGTGTCCCAGTCTTTCTGTTCCGCGGACACCACTCTCTGCTGGTTGGTCGTCTGCTCCAGGTCACGCAGCCGGTCCCGGTAGACCGCGGCCTCCTCGAAGTGCTGTTCGGCGGCCGCATTCCGCATGCGTTCCTTCAGCGCGGCCACCACCTGCGTATGACGCCCCGTCAGGAACAGCACGGCCTCGCGCACGATCTTGCGGTACTCCGACGCCGAGACAAGCCCCTCGCAGGGACCGTCGCAACGTTTGATCTCATAGTCGAGACAGAGACGGACGTTCGTCGCCGGCAGCGCGTAATCACAACTCCTTACCCGGAACAGCCGGTGCATGGTTTCGAGGGTCCGGCGCAGGGCCTTGACGTCCGT
>JAAXHE010000175.1:0-30901 GCA_012271065.1 Candidatus Latescibacterota bacterium | reverse complement strand
GGGTACTTCTTGTCGTCCTTCAGGTTGATATTGTACCGGGGTGTGTGCTCCTTGATCAGATTGGACTCCAGGATCAGGGCGTCCACTTCGGTATCCGCCACGATATATTCCAGGTCCTGCGCGTTGCGTACGAGCGCCCGGAACTGACGCCTGCCGTCGTCCGCGTTTGACCGGATGTAGGACTGCGCCCGGCTCCGCAGGCACTTTGCCTTACCTATATATATGATCCGCCCCAGTTCGTCTTTCAACATATACACGCCGGGTTCCCGCGGCATATGGGACACAATCTCATTGAGGCGCCTGCGCACGGCTTTACGGCTCATTTTGGCCGGTG
Organism: Candidatus Latescibacterota bacterium; assembly: GCA_012271065.1. Next base: position 30,567 of record JAAXHE010000175.1, on the reverse strand, counting down.
CGGCACTACGGTTTTCCGATACCGGGTCCATTTTGCATACCTTGTTGGCGGGGGCTGCGCCGCCGCCCCGTTACCGCGGTCAGAGGTCCAGAATCTCGACCTGCAGGCACTGCAAATCCAGCAACCCGATCGTGGACCTGCCGGTCACCCAGCCGCCCGCCTCTCCGGGATTGACGACCAGCGTCCCGCCGGTGCGGACGTCGATCTCGTGCGTATGACCGTAGACGATCACGTCGTAGGCGCCGCTTGCCGCCAGTGCGTCCACTTCATCGGGTTCGTGAAGAACCAGCAGCCGCCTGTCCTCGTGCACGAATGCATACGGCGCGCGGTGGATGGCGCCCAGCGACTCGAACTGGGCGCGAAGCCCGAAGCGCTCGCCGTCGTTATTGCCGAAAACGCCCACCATGGGCGCGTTCAGGCCGGCCATCCATTTGGCATTGAAGGGCGCGATATAGTCCCCGGCGTGCACCACCAGCCCGACTTCCCGCTCGTTGAACAGCGCCGTCGCCTTCTCCACCGAAGCCTTGTTGTCGTGCGTGTCTGCAATCAGTCCCACCAGATGCGCGTGTGCCATCGAGACCATCCGTTCATGTGGGGTTTTCGAAGACGGGGATTCGGTTCAAACAAGGAGAACTGCACCGGCCGCGGACGCCTCCTGAATTCAAGACAAACTTACGCCTCTCGGGTGGTTTTGTCAACCGAAGGGACCTCTCCCCCACACCTCACACAGAGCTATCAGCTTTCAGCCGTCAGCTAAAAGCAAAACCGAGAATCAAAGGCAGCTTAAGGCAAGAACCAAGGGCAAAGCCAAAGGCAAGCCCTCCCCGCCGCCCCGCGGCCCTCTCTCCTAAAGGAAAGAGGGAGCGCGGCCAGGTCTCGCGCAATAGCAGATTTTTCCGTTGGAGCGACCGGGGGTACGGGGGGTTTGTTCGCGGCAAGGGGCCGCCGCTCACCAGCAGCCTCGGACGCGAGAACCACGCGTCCCCTGTTGTTCCGATAAACCTTTGGAACAACAGGTCACCCGCTACGCGGGCGGAGGCAGGTTCTCCGTGTTTGATGCGTTCCGTGCCGATGTTTTGGCACACGTCAGGGAGTCGCAGGCCACCCAGTTGCATTCGTGCCTCCAGAGTGATTCACGGAAAAACCGGCCCCCTGCCGAAGGGCGCGCTTCTTTTTGGTCCTTTTTCTTACGCGGATAAGAAAAAGGACGTAAGAAATAGAAAAATAAGAATTTATCAGAAAAAGCCGGCTTGCAAATGACAAATCCTTTTTTGCCTTTCTGTTCAAAATCGTTCCTACGGCGTGTTCCTTTTGAAGCGACCAAAAGGAACCAAAAGTCGCCGCTGGGCGCGGGGCCTGCCTTATGCATGGCGCGAATACCCTCAAGGTACTCACCTGATACGGTGTCCTGCCAGCCCCGGAGGACAACGTAAACCGGTGCGGGACGGAACAACGCGCCCTGCTCTGGAAGTGCTCTGGGGTGGTATCGCGTCAGGCAATCGAATGTCTATCTGAATGCGAGCGATATGATTTGGCCGAATCTATAGGTTTATGTTGACAAGTATGATGGATTATGTGAATTTTGTGACCGTCCATCACAGGGGAAACTTCAATGGCGGTTTTGAAAATCGCGCTGCCGTCGGGCAGCCTTCAGGAGTCCACGCTCGATCTGTTCGCGAACGCAGGATACCGGATTCGCGCCAATCACAGATCCTACATCCCGTCCATCGACGATCCGGACCTGGAGGGCCTCTTCCTTCGCGCGCAGGAAATCGCCCACTACGTGGAACGCGGCGTGCTCGACGTGGGCCTGACGGGCAAGGACTGGATCCTGGAAAACGACGCCGACGTCGTCGAAATCGCGGAACTGCCGTACAGCAAATCCACCGCGCGGCCGGCGCGATGGGTTATCGCCGTGCCGGAAGAATCCCCGGTGCGTACCGTGGAAGACCTCCGGGGCAGGCGTATCGCGACGGAACTGGTCAATGTCACGCGGAAATACCTGAAAGCGCGGGGCGTACAAGCGGAGGTGGAGTTTTCCTGGGGGTCCACGGAGGCCAAGGTCCGGACGGCGGGCGCGAGGACGGGGGGAGACGGCGGCGGGGCCTACGAGCCCGGTCTGGTGGACGCCATTGTGGAACTCACGGAAACCGGATCTTCGATACGCGCCAACAAACTTCGGATTGTGGAAGACCTGCTCGAGACCACCCCGCGCTTCATTGCCAACAGAAGCGCGTGGGACGACCCGTGGAAACGGGAGAAAGCTCAGAATATCGCCACGCTGCTGGTGGGCGCCTTCCAGGCGGAAGACAAGGTGGGCCTGAAGATGAACGTACGCCGGCGTGACCTGGACGCGGTCGTGGATCTGCTTCCGGCGCTGAACAACCCCACCATTTCCAATCTGCTCGACGGCGACTGGGTGGCCGTGGAGGTTATCGTCGACGAACGCGTCGTGCGAGACACCGTGCCCCTGCTGAAAAACAAGGGCGCCGAAGGCATTATCGAATATCCATTGAATAAAGTGATCTACTGATGATCGACGTTGTCACCCATGATCCGGAGAATCCACCCCCGAAACTCCGTGCCATTCTTTCGCGGACCACCGATTTCGAGCCGGACCTGCTGGCCTCCGCGCAGGAAGTCGTCCGCGCCGTGCGGGAACGCGGCGACGACGCGGTCCTGGAATACACCCGGGAATTCGACGGCGTGGACCTTTCGGCGGACGGGATGCGCGTGCCGGAGACGGACATCCAGGCCGCCTACAGGGAAGCGGACCCGGACCTGATCAGAACCATGAGGGCCGCTGCGGACAACATCCGGCGGTTTCACGGCGCGCAGAAACAGACCTCCTGGTTCATCGAAGACGGCGACGGCGTCGTGCTGGGCAGGCGGGTACTCCCGATCGAGCAGGTCGGTATTCTCATTCCCGGCGCCAGCGCCCCGCTTTTCTCAACGCTGCTGATGGCCGCCATTCCCGCCGACATCGCCGGCGTGACGCGAGTCTGCATGGCCACGCCTCCGCGTCCGGACGGCTCCGTGCATCCTGCCGTGCTGGCGGCCGCCCACATCGTGGGCGTGGATGAAATCTATCTCGTTTTCGGCGCCCAGGCGGTTGCCGCCCTGGCCTACGGCACCGGCTCGATCCCGCGGGTGGACAAGCTTGTCGGCCCCGGCCACCCGTCCGTGCAGATCGCCAAGAAGCTGGTCTTCGGAACCGTGGACATCGACATGGTCGCCGGCCCCAGCGAAATCGTGGTACTGGCCGACGAGAGCGCCAACCCCAGGCACGTCGCCGCAGACCTGCTGTCGCAGGCCGAACACGGGAGCGGATTCGAAGCCGTTGTCTGCATCACGCCGAGCATCGATCTCGCCAGGCAGGTCGCCGACGAAGTCGAACGGCAGGCCGCCCGCCTGGAACGCCGCGACGCCGTCCGCAAGGCCCTGCGCAACTTCGGCGCGGTCGTGGTCGTAGAGGACGTGGATGAGGGGATCGGGTTGGCCAACCGGATCGCCCCGGAGCACATCGAACTCCTGGTGCGCGACCCGTGGTCCCGCCTTGATGAGGTCAGAAACGCGGGCGCGGTCTTTCTGGGCCCGGCCTCGACCGAACCCGTCGGCGACTACTACGCCGGCGTGAACCACATTCTGCCGACGGCCGGCGCCGCGCGGTTCGCCTCGCCGGTGGGCGTGGAAACCTTTCTGAAGAGTTCGAGTATCGTCTCCTACACGGACCGACGGCTGAAGAAAACGGCCGGTGATATCATCGCGCTGGCCGAAGCGGAGGGACTGGACGCGCACGCCAACGCCATCCGAGTCCGGCAGGAATAGGGCCGTAACTTTCACAACCGCCCGCTCGCGCGACCGCCGCACTCCGGCGGCATCGCGGGCGCGGCGTTCTCATTTTGGATCGTCTCCGATGTTCGATCCGCCCATGAAGCGTATCAGGCCGGAAATCCGTTCCGCGGACGGGTACCACCTGACGCACCACGACTGCCCGGTAAAGCTGAATCAGAACGAGAGCCCGTTCGACATTCCGGACGATCTCAAGAACGAGATCCTGGCAGACGTCCGGAAGCGGCCCTGGTTCCGCTATCCGCAGCCGATGGAGATGGACCTGGTGGAAGCCCTGGCAGACTTCGCCGGATGGCGTCCGGACGCGCTGATCGTGTGCAACGGCTCCAACACCCTCGTACAGCTCGTTCTGGCCGTCAGCACCCGTCCTGGCGCGCCGGTGGTCATCCCCTCGCCCGGTTTCTCGCTGTACGGGCTCTACGCCGGCTTCTTCGGAGGTCGCGTGGTTCCGGTGGACCTCAGGGCGGACTACACCTTCGACGTGCCCGGAATCCGGGAAGCCGCCCGGCGGGAATCGGCGAACATGGTCATCCTCGGTTCCCCGAACAACCCGACGGGCTGCGTCGTTTCAAATGCGGACCTGGAAGCCCTGCTCGGGGAAACCGACGCGCTGGTGATGGTGGACGAAGCCTACGCGGAGTTCAGCGATGAGACGGCCCGCGACCTGATCGGGGAATATCCCAATCTCATCGTGTTGAAGACCTTTTCGAAAGCCCTCGGAGCCGCGGGCATCCGCATCGGCTACCTGATGGCGCATCCTGAAATCGCGCGGGAGGTCCTGAAAGCCAAAGTGCCGTTCGACATCAACGTCTTCTCTCACTCCGCGGCGCTGCACATTCTGAAACACGATGGCCTGATCCGGGAACGCGTGGGGGCGATCCGGGAGGAACGCGAGCGGGTGTTCGGCGCCCTTCGGAACATCGACGGCGTCCGCCCCTGGCCATCGCATGCCAATTTCATTCTTTTCGAAGTCGGCAACCCGGCCCGGGTCTTCGACGGGCTCATCGAAAGGGGCATCCTCATCCGCAACGTATCTTCCTATCCACTGCTGGGCAACGCCCTGCGTGTGAGCATCGGCAAGGCGGAGGAAAATACCCTCTTTCTGGATGCGCTCGAACAGACGTTGGACGATTCGTGTGTATAGCCTGAATAGTCCAAAAAACATGAACTAACATGGATGGACAGGATGAGCAGGATTGAGAACCAAAAGCAGAACGCAGCAGGATTAGATGCCAAATTCAGGAAAGGTAAACCCCAATGCCGGTCCTTCGCACCGCCCGCATACAACGCAAGACATCGGAAACCGACATCGATCTCACGCTGAACCTGGATGGGTCGGGCGACTGCCGGCTCGAATCCGGCATCGGTTTCTTCGACCATATGCTCAACGCGTTCGCTCGACACGGCGGGTTCGACCTGGACGTCGCCTGCCGGGGCGACCTGGACGTGGACGCGCACCACACGGTGGAAGACGTGGGCATCTGTCTGGGCAGGGCATTCTCGGAGGCGCTGGGCGACAAGGCCGGCATCACGCGTTTCGGACACAGTTTTGTGCCGATGGACGAAGCCCTGGCGCGCGCCGCCGTGGACCTCTCGGGCCGGCCGTTCCTGGTCTACAACGCGGACATGCCCGACGAGATGGTCGGCGCGTACCCGACGGCGATGAGCCCGGAGTTCTTCCGGTCGCTCACAGACCACGGCCGACTGAACGCGCACATCGACCTGATTCGCGGGACAAACGCGCACCACGCCACCGAGGCGATTTTCAAGGCCTTCGGCCGGGCGCTCCGGCAGGCCTGCGGGCTTGATCCGGGGGTTGAGGGGATTCCGTCGACGAAGGGCGTGTTGTAGGAAACTGTTTCACGGCCCGCACCTCCATCCGCATTGGGTTCAGCATGACTCCCGACGAAGCGCCCCGCGTACGATTCGATCCCGACGCCGCCGGGGAAAAGATCCTCACGCCGGATCAGGTCCGATGGGTGCGGCGGCGTCTCAGAGAGGCCGGGGCAACACTGGTTTTCACCAACGGCTGCTTCGACCTGATCCATCCCGGCCACGTGGCATTTCTTCAGCGGGCGCGTTCCCTGGGCGACGCGCTCCTCCTGGCGCTCAACAGCGACGACTCCGTGCGGCGCATCAAGGGCAGAGGCAGACCGATTCTGTCGGTCCAGGAACGGATCGGCGTGCTGTCCGGCCTGGAAGCCGTCGACTATATCTGTGTGTTCGAGGAAGACACGCCGCACGGTATCCTTCGAGACCTGCTGCCCGACATCCTGGTCAAGGGCGGGGACTATTCGCCGGACCAGATCGTCGCCCGCGAGGTCGTGGAGGACGCCGGCGGCCGCGCCGTAACCATATCCACGGCGTACCAAACCTCAACCACCGCCGTCATCAAACGCATCCTGGAAACCGAGACATAAGAAAGCGGGAAGACGTAAGACGGGAGAGGGAAGAGATCGCATGCCGTGAAAGGTTTCCTCTCATGCCGCAGGCAAGTCGGAGGAACAAATCGGCAAGGGCTTCTTCTCCCGTCTTACCTCTACTCCCCTGATTATGAGAATCCTCCACACCATCTACGACGACGTGGACAACCCCTGGTGCGGAGGAGGTGGCGCCGTGAGGGCCATGGAAATCAACCGCCGCCTCGCCGGAAGTCACGAGATCACCCTCCTGACGGGACACTTTCCCGGCGCCGCCAGGGAGGAAGAACGCGACGGCATCCGCGTCCGAAGGGTGGGGACCGGCCGGAATTATCTGCTCAGCCGGCTGAGCTTCTCCGCGCTGGCTTCCCGTGCGCTGGCGAAATGGCCCTTCGACCTCTGGGTGTACGACTTCTCCGCGTTCTCGCCCGTTTACGCGCTTCCATCCCGGCAGGCGCGGTCGGTGATGGTTTTTCACCATCCCATAGCCGCACACGCCATGCGGAAATACCCCGGGATCGGGCTGCTGGCCGCCGCCGCCGAAAGCCTGCACACGCGGCTGCACCGCCGGATCATCGCCGTTTCTCCGAGTACCGCCCGTCACCTGGAGAGACGAGCGCGCCCGAATACGCCCATCGATACGATATGCAACGGCGTGAGTCACCCTGCGTTGGCGGAGTCTCACGAAGAGGACTATATTCTCTTCTTCGGGCGCCTGGACACCTACAACAAGGGCATCGACGTCCTGCTCCCGGCATTCGCCGGGCTGAAACCGGCGCATCCGGACGTCCGCCTGGTCCTGGCGGGACGGGGTACCGCAGCGCGCCGGAACGAACTGATGTCCATCTCCCGTTCCCTGGGCATATCGGATAGGGTAGAGCTCACGGGTCCGGTCTCGGAAGCGGAAAAGTGGAACCTCTACGCGGGCGCGTTGTTCACCTGTCAGCCCTCCCGATTCGAGGGGTGGGGCATCGCCGCCATCGAGTCCGGCGCCGTCGGAAAAGCGGTGATCGGCACGGAGATCCCCGGGCTCGTCGACGCCATCCAGCCCGGCCGAACCGGCCTGCTGGTGCCGGCGGAGGACCCGGAAGCGCTCGCGGGCGCCATGAATCGGCTGCTCGAGAACTCCCGCCTGCGCGCGGATCTCGGCAACAACGGGAGGGCGTGGGCCGCCAACTTTTCCTGGGACCGGATTGCCCGGGAACAGGAGCGCGTATATGAACGGTCGCTGAGGTGATATCTTGAACCCTGGCTTGACAGGGTGGAGCAGATCGGCTTCGGCAGAAAGGATTGTCTGCCCTACCTTGAAACCAGGTTCCCAATAGGCTCAACGAGCCATTGTGCATATGACCACCGGATACGCAAATGACATCTGCATTGTGGGCGGGGCCGGCCGGGTGGGTCTGCCGCTGGCGCTGACCTTCGCCGACAAGGGCTTTCGCGTCATCGTCTGCGACGTCAACGAAGCCGCTCTCGAGTCGATCGGCGCCGGACAGATGCCGTTCGCTGAAAAGGACGCCGGGGAACTCCTCGCCAGTGCGCTCGCGGAAGGCCGCCTGAGCGTCTCGTCCGACACATCGTCCGTGGCCCGCGCCGCCAATGTGATCGTGACCATCGGCACGCCCGCGGACGAACTCTCGAAGCCGATACTCTCGACGTTCAAGAGCCTCGCGGACGATATGCTCCCCCATCTATCCGACGACCAGCTTGTCGTACTGCGGTCCACGGTCTCCCCTGGTACCACGGACTGGCTGTACGACTACCTGCGGGCGAACGGCAGAAACACAAGGGTCTCCTTTTGCCCCGAGCGCATCGTTCAGGGCCAGGCCATCGAAGAGATCCAGCTGCTCACCCAGATCGTCAGCGGCGCCACGCCCGAAGCCGAGCGGGAAGCGGCCGCCCTCTTCAGCCGGATCTCGCCGGGGATCGTTCGCCTGACGCCCATCGAAGCCGAATTCGCGAAACTGTTCAGCAATGCCTACCGCTACATCCAGTTTGCAACCGCGAACCAGTTCTATACGATCGCAAACGCCGCGGGCGTGGACTACAGCCGGGTGCTCGAAGGAATGAAAAAAGACTATCCGCGCGCCCGGGACATCCCCTCGGCCGGATTCGCGGCGGGCCCGTGCCTGCTGAAGGATACTATGCAGCTGGCCGCCTTCGCCAGCGACGGATTCACACTGGGACAGGCGGCCATGAACGTCAACCAGGGCCTGGTGAACTACCTGGTCGAAGAGATTCGCAACCGGTTCGGCGACCTGCGCCGCCTCCGCATCGGCCTCCTGGGCATGGCCTTCAAGGCCGACAGCGACGACACCCGGTTTTCGCTGAGCTACAAGATGAAGGACATCCTCGCATTCCGGGCCCGGGAGGTGTTGACCACGGACCCGTACGTGACCACTGACCCGAACCTGCTGCCCGTCCGGGAGGTTATGGAACGGAGCGACCTGCTGGTCCTGTGCGTGCCGCACGCCGCGTACCGGCGGCTGGACCTGAGAGACAGACCCGTCGTGGATATCTGGGGGTTTCTGAACCGTGAGTAAGCTCTACCTGGTCACGGGCGGCGCCGGATTCATCGGTTCCTCACTGGTACGCCGCCTGCTTCACGACGGTCACCGGGTCCGGGTTCTCGACGATCAGTCCAGGGGGTGCGCCGGACGCCTTAAGGACATACGGGACCACGTGGAATTCATCGATGCGGACGTCCGGGATGCCGATGCCGTCCGGAGGGCCGCCCGGGGCGTGGAAAGCCTCTGCCACCTGGCCTCCGTGAACGGCACCGAGTGGTTCTACAGCAAACCTGAAATCGTCCTCGACGTGGGCGTGAAGGGCATCGTGAACACCATCGACGCCTGCCTGAAGCACGACGTGCCCGAATACGTCCTCGCCTCCAGCTCCGAAGTGTACCAGACCCCGCCGAGCATTCCCACGGACGAAACGGCGCCACTCTCCGTTCCGGACCCCCTGAATCCGCGCTATTCCTACGGCGGCAGCAAGATCATCAGCGAACTCATGGCCCTGAACTACGGCCGGAGGCACTTTGAGCGCGTCTTCGTCATCCGCCCGCACAACGTGTACGGGCCTGACATGGGCCGCGAGCACGTCATTCCTCAACTCGTCCTGAGGGCGGCCGCACTCGCAACCGAACATACTCGCGGCGCGGTACCGTTTCCGATACAGGGCGACGGCTCGCAGACCCGGGCCTTCGTACACATCGACGACTTTACCGACGGGCTTGCCATTGTCCTGGAAAAAGGCGCACACCTCAATATCTACCATATCGGCGACGACGCCGAAGTCGCCGTCCGGCGTCTCGTGGAGCTGATCTTCGAACGCATCGGCAGGGATTTCAAGATCATCCCGGGCGCGTTGACAGCCGGCAGCCCCCACAGAAGGCGCCCCGGCATCGACAAACTCAGGGCCCTCGGATACCGGCCCCGGATCTCGCTCCGCGAGGGTCTGGCGGGCACCATCGATTGGTACCTGGCGGACCGTTGACGAATCCGCGACATCGAGCAGGAGGCGCACGCGTGCCGCCCGCAACCTCCCGAAAGGTCACCCGCTGCCAGATCAGCCAATCCGCGAACCTTCAGTCCGTTCTGTTTCTGGGTTTCGTGCCCCCGGTGAACGACATGCAACCGGTGGGCGCGCCGCCCGTCGAACGAGCCAGGTACCCCCTGGAGCTTCTCTACTGCCCGGACTCGCACCTGGTGCAGATCGGCTGCCAGGTGGACCCGGAAATTCTGTTTCCGCCGGGGTATCCCTACACGAGCGGCACCACACGCATTCTCAGGGAGAATTTCGCGGACCTGTTCGAACGGTGCAGGGACCGGCTGGACGTCAACAGCTCCTCGTTTGTCATCGACATCGGCTCCAACGACGGCACGCTGCTGGCCAACTTCAAGGCAGGGGGCTGCAGGGTCCTGGGCATCGACCCCACGGACAGGGCCCGGCTTGCAAACGAGAGGGGTATCCACAGCCTCCAGGCTTTTTTTTCTTCCGAGACCGCGCGGAGGGTTGCCGACGAATACGGCCCCGCCAGCCTTGTGACCGCAACCAACGTCTTCGCGCACATGCCCGAAATCGACGAGGTCGTAGCCGGGATTCTGCACGTCCTGGACGAAACCGGGGTCTTCGTCTCCGAATCCCACTACCTGCTGGACCTGATCGGGACGCTGCAGTACGACACCGTCTACCACGAGCATCTCAGGTACTATTCTCTGCACAGCCTGAAATTCCTCCTGGAAAAACACGGGCTGGAGATCTTCCACGTCGAACGCATCCCCACGCACGGCGGTTCCATCCGCGTCTTTGCCGCCCGCAGGGGACAATACCCGGTGGATCCGTCCGTTTGGAATCAGCTGAAAGAAGAACAACGGGCCGGCCTGCTCGACCCCGAAACCTACCGCCGCTTCGCCGCGGACGTTCTGCAGAGCAAACTGGACCTCCTGGGCCTGCTGCGGGACGTCAGGGCTCCCGGCGGGCGGATCTACGGCATCGGCGCTCCTTCCCGCGCGAGCACCCTCATTGCATATACCGGACTGGACCACGAAACGATCGACTGCGTCCTGGAAATAAAGGGTTCGCACAAAATCGGAAAGTACATGCCGGGCACCCGCATCCCCGTACTCGAAGAGTCCGTACTGTTCAGCGATCAGCCGGAATACGCGCTGCTCTTCTCCTGGCACATCGCCGGGGAGCTGATGCCCAAACTCACGCGCAGGGGTTTCAGGGGGAAGTACATCGTCCCGCTTCCGTCGCCGCGAATCGTGGAGGCCTGAATCAATGAGCGAAGGTTTCGTCGATCCGAGAGAATGAATCCCGATCATGCCCGATCTCGACATCGTCATCCCCGTGTACAACGAGGGCGGCAACATCCTGAAGGTACTCAACGCACTGTGCGATGCGACGAGAACGCCTTTCCGGGTGCTGATCTGCTACGACGAAGAGTCGGACGACACGCTGGACGCCCTGAAGGATTTCAATGACGCCCGATGCGAAATCGTCAGGGTCCGGAACCGTGGGCGGGGGGCGCACGGGGCCGTCGTCACGGGCTTCGACGAAGGAGACGCGCCCGCCGCGATCATGTGGCCGGCCGACGATAGCTTCAACGCCCCCATCATCGACGCGATGTATCGGGAATACCTGAACGGCTGCCACGTCGTCTGCGCCAGCCGGTTCATTCGGGGCGGTTGCATGGTCGGCGCGCCCTGGCTGAAATCTCTGCTTGTCAGGAGCTCCTCCTTCACCCTTTATTATCTGGCGCGGCTTCCCGCCAGGGACGCAAGCAACGGACTTCGCCTGTTCTCCAGGCGACTGCTGGACCGCGCAAGGATTGAATCCTCCGCGGGTTTCGCCTACGGGATCGAACTGCTGGTCAAATGTCACCGGCTGGGATGGAACATCGCGGACGTCCCCGCGGCGTGGTTCGAAAGGACCTCCGGCCGAAGCCGCTTCAGAGTCATCCGTTGGCTGCCGGAATACCTGCGCTGGTATTTCTACGCTTTTGCAACCACGTATCTTGGACGGGGGCCGGAAACCGTACCCGAAACGAGGCACGCGGATGCCTGACATGAACCCTGGAGATCAAACGTGAGCAAGCGAAGAAAAGGAGCCGTCCGACGTCCCGCAACGCCACGGCCGGAGCCTTCGAAGAGCCTCTCCGACCGTTTCGGTCCCTGGCTCGCCTCGCCGTGGGCGCCTGTCGTGTTCTTCCTGCTCCTGAGCGTAGTCTACTTCGCGGGGTTTGTGTTTACCGATCACGTCATTCTCGGTCAGGACACGGGAAGGGAATTTCACAAGGGACGCGAGCCATTCCTGGAAAAACTGGCCAACCTGGCCCCCGCCAACTGGACGCGGTATCTCGGCGGCACCCCGGTGACCGGCCAGCGGACGTCGAGCTATTTCCCGCTGGAGATCATCGCCCTGTTTACAACCCGGCACCGGCTTCTGGGCTGGCGGTATTTCTTCGCCATGTTCATGGCCGGCTATTTCATGTATCTCTGTATACGCGGTTTCGGCATGAAGCCCCTCACCGCCTGGCTCACCGGCATCGCGTATGCCTCCGCGCCCGCCCTGCTCACCTTCATCTACGCCGGCCACGAAGCAAAAATGCTGGTTATCGGCCTTTTCCCGCTCATGGTCTGGGGGCTGTACCGCGGCATGGAGACCGGCCGCCCCATCTACTACCTCGTTCTGTCGGTCGCGATCGGCGCGGGCATCTACACGCCGCACCTGCAGATGCTGTACTATACCCTCTGCGGCCTGGGCATCATTTTCGCCGCCCGGCTCGCACAGTTCCTGTACGGCGAGACAGACATCGCGGCAGCCCTGCGCCGAAGCCTTCTCAGCGCCGGCGCGGTCTGTCTGGGCCTGGGCATCGGAGCCATGGGCGTGTTTCCGCAATACTGGTACACCCGAACGGAATCGAGAAGGGCGCTCGGGGGCGGCGAAGGCAAGGGCCTCGAATACGCGCAGACGTGGTCGCTGCACCCCGAGGAAGTCGCTTCGCTGGTCGTACCGGAATTCGCGCACTTCGACGACCCGGACCGGAGAAAACGAAACTATTGGGGCCGCAATCCATTTAAACTCAACTCCGAATATTTCGGCATCGCCGTTCTCTTCTTCGCCGCGCTGGCCCTGGGGCGCGTCCGCCGCGACCCGAGAATCTGGATCTTCCTTCTGCTCTTTTTCTTCGCCCTGGCGTTCGCTCTCGGGCCCCATACCTTCGTGCATGGGTACGCGTACCGATACATTCCCGGGATGAAGGTGCTCAGGGCGCCGGGCATGATCGCGTTTCTGTTCGCGTTCCCCGCCTGCGTTCTCGCGGCCAATGGACTGCAGCGTGTCCTCTATCCGACCGACGTTACCCCCCGGACGCGGCGCAATCTCGCGATCGGCGCCGGGCTCTCGGTGGCCCTTCTGCTGGGCGTCGCCCTGGCGCCCCAGAGCGCCGTGAACGCGTGGACCGGAATCTTCTGGTCCGATATTCCCGAAGCGGCCGTCCGCGTCGCGCAGGCAAACGCGCCCAACCTCAGCCGCGGCGCCACTTTTGCCGCCCTGCTCGTGTCCGTCCTGGCCATTCTGACGTGGAGACGCCTGGGCGGCGGCATATCCCCGGCCGTCTTCGCATGCCTGCTCGTTCCCCTGATGCTCTTCGACACCTGGCGGATCGACCGGCAGTTCCTCCGATATTTCGACCCGGACATGCAGCCCCCGCCCGAGCGCGTCTACGGGGGTATGCTGCGCCACTTCGAACAGGACCCCGACCTGTACCGCGTTCTGTACGTATCGCAGCTCTCCGTTCCCCCGCCGCATCTGGGCGCCGGCAAACGAACGATCGTCGACCGGGTCCGCGTGGACTATCACGAACCTTTCACGATGCTGCGCTACGACCGGATGACCGAACCCCAATACCTCCGGAAGTTCCCCATCCTGAATCTGCTGAACACCCGCTACGTCGTGACCGGGGAACCCTTTCCGGACGCGCCCGCGTCCGTGATCACCAACGGCCTGCACATCTACAGGAACGAGTTCGCGCTGCCCTGGTTCTACCTGGCGCCCGGTTACCGGATCGAAACCGACGAAGACCGGATCCTGGAACTGCTATCGGAACCCGGGTTCAGGCCCGATGAGACCGTGATCCTGGAGTCCGAGCCTGAAGGATTGTCGGCAGACAGCACGGACACGCGATCTCAGGACCACGTCGAGAAGGTCGCGTACGACGAACGCAGCGGATATATCGAACTCAACGTCAAAACCGGCGGCACCCGGCTGCTCGTGGTCTCAGAGAATTACCATCCCTTCTGGCACGCCCTGGTGGACGGGAAGGAGCAACCGCTGTTGAGGGCCAACTACGCCTGGAAGGCGGTCGTCGTACCCGCGGGCGAACACCGGGTCGTACTCCGGTTCCTCGATCCCGTTGCCACGGCCTGTCGCTGGATTACCCTCCTTTCCACCCTCTTCGCCATCGCCTGCGCCGCCGCATGGTATTGGCGGCAGCGCTCCGGGAAACCGGCCGCGGCCGCCGCGGAGTAATCCATGGGCGGCAAGTCACCGGTCAGACGGATTGCGGGCAACACCGCGGTCCAGGTATTCGGACGGGCCATCGAGTTCGCGGTCTTCCTGTTTCTCGTCCATTACCTGGACCTGAAGGCGTTCGGCGCCTATGCGTTTATCCTGACCAACCTGATGTTATGGGGGGTTCTCGCTGACGCGGGGACGTACAATGTCCTGCTCAGGGAGGCCGCCAGCCGGGAGAACGCCGACCGGCTTCTGGAGAACGCCCTGTCGATAGGGCTTATCGCGTCCATCGCCGCCGTGCTGACCTCAAACGCGTTTCTCTACCTTACGGGCCAGGGCAGGGAAACCCTCATACCCGCGCTTATCGCCTCGCTCACGCTGTTCGTATCGCCGCGGCTGAATGCATTTCGCAGGATGTTCCTTGTCCGGTTTCAGGCAGAACTCAGGATGGGATACGTAGTGGCCTGGAACACCGTTTCCCACCTGCTCATGGCCGGCCTGCTGGTTGTTGTTGTCCTCAACAAGGGCCTTCTCGTCGCCATCTTCTGCGCGCTGATCGCCGCCGAGTTCCTCTCGTTCGCCGGTCTGTGCATCACGCACCGGCGTCTCTTCAAGCTTCCCAGATTCCGGTTCGACCCGCAGATCGTCAGATCGCTTCTGCGGCAGAGCATCCCGCTCATGCTGGCGTCGATCTGCGCCACCGTCCACGACAAGATCGGCATCATGCTGCTCGAGTCCATCAGGAGCAAGGAAGCCGTGGGCCTCTACAACATGGCGGCCCGAATACCTGACAGCCTTCCCTTTCTGGCTTCGATATTCATCGCTACCGTGTTCCCCGTAATGGTCAGACACCGGGAGACCGACCCGGTCGCGTTCGACAGAATCTACCGTCGCAGCGCACGCTACCTGTCGCTCTTCATTGTCCCCATTGCCGGGTTCTGCACGCTCGCCTCGAATGACATCCTGAATCTGCTCTTTCCCGGCCGGATTCCGGAAGCCATGTTCGGCCAGGCCAGCCTGACGCTCGTGCTGCTCATCTGGGCGATGGTCTTCAAATACATGGGCATTGCCTTCGGTTTTCTGATCGTGGCCCTTGGCCAGGAAAAACGTCGGCTGGTCTGCCTGGGCGCGGCGGCGCTGCTCGGCACGCTTCTGAACGTCGCCCTCATCCCCGCCTACCACATCCTCGGGTCGGCCGCGGCCGTCCTTGCCGGATCCATCGCGTTTCCGATTGCGGGGCTCTTCTTCAGGCCGCTGCGAAATTACGTGGTCACGCTGGCCGCCGCCGCCGCCAGGCCGGCGCTGGCGACCGCGGTGACCGTGCTTTGCGTATCGGCCATAAGCGATCATTTTGTGGTTGCGGCTGTGTCGGGGCTGCTCGTCTACGGCGCGCTGATCCTGTTGTTCAAAGGCGTCACGCGGGAAGACATTGCGCTGTTGAAGGAAATGCGTGAAAAAAGGTGAGAAGTAAGACGGGAGACGGGAGAGATTGCCTGCCTCGTGAGGTTTCTTCTCGTGCCGGAGGCAAGGAGGGAAAACATACGGGGCGAGGATGTCTTCTACCGTCTCACCTCTACCGTCTACCCGCCTTTAAGCGATCTCTCTCCCCGGCTCGACGCCTTCGGCGGATGAAAGAAAATGAATGGGTAAAACCAAATTCAAAATCCACATCTCCCCAAATTCCCTGCCTACGGCGTGTTCCTTTTGAAGCGACCAAAAGGAACCAAAAGTCGCCGCTGGGCGCGGGGCCTGCCTTATGCATGGCGCGAATATCCTCACGGGACTCGCATGGTACACTGGCCTGCCAACTCCGGAGGATACCCTGAATCGGTGCGGGACGGAACAACGCGCCCTGCTTTGGGAGTACTCCTGAGTGACCTCGCGTTCGATAGCTGAATGCCTGTCTGAAAGCGAGACCTCTACTAAAGGTAAGGGGGAGAACGGCACGAAAACCGGCCTCACACGGAGACACGAAGGGAAACCCGGTAACAGCGACGAAGCGGGCGACCACAAGGGTCGCCCCTACATGAGCAGCGAAGGCGAGGGACCCGGGGATTTCAGCACTGCGGATTTCCAGGTTTTTCAGGGGCGGCACAATGGCCGCCCTTTCGTTGTGTTGAATGCGCAAGGCATTTGGATTATCATTCGTATTCCACCTGATCGGATTTTCGCTGTCGCATTTTGCGACAGGTTTCGGTGCAGGTCCGACGGCCGGAGCGAGGGGATCAGCAGACGTCAACGAAAGTCGGGAGACGCGGGATGGCATCCGAAGAAGCGGTAAGGGGTACCGAAGAAGACATCGCCGGGGCGTTCAATCGCGATGGTTTATACATCGCGAAGGGGCTCTACCCGGCGGAAGAGATACTGGACTGGAAGACGCGCATTGTCGCCATCCTCGAGGCGGGGGGCCACATCAGCACGGAGCCGACGTCCACAGGCGTCCACGTTTTCATGGCGGACGTGCTGGACCCGTTCTTCAGGGAACGGATGAAGGACGATTGCGTGGTTTCGGTTCTGAACCGGATCATCGGTCCGAACGTGGAGTTTCTGAGCGTGAAGTCGGTCTACAAGAACAAGTTCACGAGGTTCGGTTCCCCCTGGCACCAGGACTGGTACTACTGGAAGGGCGCGAACAAGATATCCGTGTGGATCGCACTGGACGACGCCGCGCCGGAGAACGGTTGCCTGAAAATGATCGCCGGCAGCCATCTCAAGCGGTTCAAAGTGAAACAGGTCAGGGCACAAAACGGGTTCGGGTGGCGTATCGGAAACGAAGAGATCGCCGGGCTTCCCGAGACCACGCTGGCGGTCAGGCGAGGAGATGCGGTCTTCTTTCACGATCAGACCTTGCACAGTTCCTTTCCGAACACCACGGGCGCGGACCGCTGGAGCTTTATTTCCACCTATCGCGACGGGTCAGAGCGGGACGAATCGACGGTGTGGAAGCGTCCGATGGTCGTCACCGGCGAGAGTGTGAACGTCGGATGATCAGAGCAGGCAGAAATGTCCGCCCCACCCTCGTACCGGCCTATTCTCCACAGGAACGTCGAGAACGGATAGGCATTTGACAAGACAGCATGCCGCGGGGTATTTTCTGACGACGAAAAATGCAAACAGCACGCGGGGACGTCGGAGCGGATATGCCGGAAACGGAACTTGAACTGAAGTCGAAAATACATTTGCGCAGGACGGTGGTGGTAGAAGGGCGGTACGCGCGGCGATGGCATCAGACACAGGCCGCCATCAAGGGCGAGCATGGACTGCTGGTCGTTTCGATGGAAGAGCTTGCGGCGCGGCTTGCGGGAGGGTTCCTCCGATCGGTCCGGACCGATACCCTGAAGACCAGCGTCAGGGAAGCCGTTGCAGCGGGACCGCTCGACGATCTGGAAACAATCAAGGACCTTCCCGGATTTCAGCGGGCAGCGGCGGCCACCCTGGCAAAAGCCTGGCGCGCAGGACTGAATCTGGGACACAGCGCGAATCCACGCACCCGCTCGCTGGCTGCGCTCGAACGGAACGTGCGTTCCAGGCTGCCGAAGAATCAGCTCCCGCATGCCGAACTGGCGAAGGCGGCCATGGAGCGAGCGGCCCTTGCCCCGGCCGTCCTTGGCCGAATCGAGATCCACGGCCGCACCGAATTGTCGCCGGTATGGCGAGACCTCTTATTGCGCCTCAGCAGGGCAACGGACCTGACCTGGGTGGCCGGCGCAAGGTCGACGCCGGAGTGGCTGTCCGAAACCGATCTTGCCGTGTCGACGAAACCGGCGGCGGAACCCGATATCCGGGCGGTGTCCTGCGCCACACCCCGTCACGAGATCCGGGAGACCTTGCGGTGGGCCCGGAAACATCTCACACAGGGGATTCCAGCCCACCATATCGCTATTTCCGCGGCGTCTCCAGCATTATGGGACGACCATATGATGGCGCTGGCGCAGGACGCGAATCTGCCGGTCCACTTCATCCACGGCCGGCCGGCGCTTTCAAGCCCGGACGGACAGCTTGCCGCCGCGCTCGCCGAAGTCCTCCTGCGCGGGCTGTCGCGCTCCCGCATGGTCCGCGTGGCCGGTATGCTTCGGTCTTGCGTTGTGCATTTCCGAGCCCTGCCGGAAGACTGGTGGGAAGTCCTGCCGGACGATGCCCCGCTGCTTACCGCTGACAGTTGGGACCGCCACCTGGACAACCTCACGCGTGAGGACTTTTCCGACGGCAACGACCATCGACCGCTGCTGCAGCATATCATCGAGGTACTCCGCCTGGGCCTTGCCAGGGCGGAAGACATAGGTGAGGCGCTCCTGAAGGACTCGGAAGCGTTGGCAATCTGGCAAAGGGCCCTGGTCGAGGGACCGCCGGCCGCTCTGGACGTGACCCTCGCCGGACTTCGCGTGCCGGACGAAGAAGAACCGGGCGCCGCCATCGTCTGGGGGCCGGCATCGGCCGTCGCGGCGGTGCCCCGCCCCTTCTGCTGGCTGGTGGGCCTCACTTCACGCACCTGGCCCCGCCGCGCCGGTGAGGACCCGCTGCTTCCAACACACGTGGTGCGGCAGGAAGACCTGGAGCCACTTCCCATTCATGAATCGGACCGCCGGGATTTCGAAACGATATGCAGGACGGCGGATCGGCAGGTCGTCTGTTCGCGGGCGCGGAGGGACAGCGAAGGCCGGCTCAACGGCGTCTCGCCACTCTATCCCGATGACGTAAATGAAGAATTCCTCGCCCAGAGCCGGGTACCCGGGCATGCGGCCAGCGAGAGCGACCGGCTCACGGCCAGACCCGGCGAATTTGCCGCGCTGCCATTGGCCCGGTCAACAACCGGGACGTGGATCGACTGGCACAGCGAGAAGCTGACAGCCCACGACGGTCTGATCTGCAAGGGGCACCCGATGCTTCTTCGCGCTCTGGACCGCACGCAATCCGCCACATCGCTCGCCCGACTGCTTCGGGACCCCCTTGGCTATCTCTGGACCTACGGATTCGGCTGGAGGGCGCCCGAAGAAACGGAAGAACCTCTGACGCTTGACGCGCTCGCGTTCGGGTCGCTTCTGCACGAGTTCCTCGGGGAAAGCGTGAACCGGCTGGAGGGCGACGGCGGCGGATTCGCCGGCGCTTCCCGGCGGGACGTCGAACGAACGGTGGCATCGGCGGCAGACGCGGTTGCGGGACGATGGGCCTCCGAACGCCCCGTTCCACCGCCCGTCATCTGGCGGCGGAAGTGCGACGAGGCAAGAATGCTGGCGGTCCGCGCGCTGGCGCGCGAAGAAACCCCGCTTCGGGGGCAGAGAACCTGGGCGGAAGTTCCGTTTGGCTATGCGCGTTCCAGGAACACATCCGATGGAACCGCCAGCCTGCCATGGGACCTGGCAACGCCGGTTTACATTGAAGGCACCCGGATTCGAATCGGCGGTTTCATCGACAGGCTCGACCTTTCGGATGACCGGCGCCAGGCGCGCGTTACGGATTACAAATCGGGGAAATACCCCCGCAGACCTCCCCAGATCAATGGCGGCGCGGAACTGCAGAGATGTCTTTACGCCTTTGCGGTGAGGACGCTCGTTTCGACGCGGCCCGAAGTCGAAGCCCGCCTGGTCTATCCTCGCAATGACGATATGGATCTGGTGCTTGACGACACAGAGGAAACGCTCGCGGGACTGGTGAAATACCTCAACGCAGCCACGGAGCTTTTCGTGGAAGGCAAAACGCTGAACGGCCCCGCCGCCGCTGATCGGTATTACGATCTGTCATTCGCACTGCCCGGAGGATCGAAGCAGATGTACCTGAAGACCAAGGCGTTCAGGTCAACACCGGCTCTAATGCCGCTATCCGATCTTTGGGAGCAGCCCTGAGATGCCCGGCAATCCTCAACCGGCGCCGCTTTCCGACCTGGAAGCGCGCATCGAAGCCCTCACGCACCACGATCGTTCGCTTCTTGTCGAGGCCGGAGCGGGCAGCGGCAAGACGGCCCTCATGGCGGGCAGGGCGGCCCTCCTCGTGGCGGGCGGGATTGCGCCAAGAAATATCGCCGCCATCACCTTTACCGAAGCGGCGGCTGCCGAGCTTCTGGAGCGAATAGAACGCATCGTGAAGGTCCTCCTGTGCGGCAAACCGCCTGCCGAACTTGCGCCGGCCCTTCCGACGGGTCTCAGCGACGGGCAACGCGCCAGTCTCAAGAGGGGCGCGGCGACGCTGGACGAGTTGACGTGCACGACCATCCACGGCTTCTGCCAGAAACTGATCACGCCTTATCCGGCGGAGTCCGGCCAGGACCCCGGCGCCACCATTATCGACCCGGCTGTCGTGGAACTCGTCTTCGACGACCTGCTGGATAGATGGCTGTCCGCGCGATTCGGACGGAACCCAGCCGAAGACAACCTGGGGCGCATACCCCCGATTCGGCAACCGGGCGACGAAGGGGAGGACCTCTTCGCCTCTCTCCTGCAGAAATCGCCGGACCAGACGCTGCGGCTGATCCGGGACACGGCCCATTTTCTGAGACAGCACCGCACGGCGAGAGCCGCGGATTACGAAATCGACAGGGAAGCCCATACAAAGCTGGTCGACGCCGCGCGCGCATTCGCGGTCTGGTACGACGGCACGGGAATTGAGGAACCCGGCGCCGCCGCCATTGCGAATGATCTCCTGGGCACCGTGGAGAAGATGGGCGAGCCCTGGGCGGATCGGATTTCGGCGGAACACCTCGCCGAACTCCTCCATCACAGTCCCCCTGACGCCTGCAGGAAGGGCGAGCGCGGCTTCAGGCAGTGGCGCGCCAAGGGTAAGTGGAGAACGGCGGCGAAAACCGCCGGACGGAGCGCCGCCGACGGAGAACAGCTTTATGAGGCAGGACTGGCGCTTTACGGAGCGTGCAACGAGGCGTACGCCGAATTCTGCAGCACGCTCGGCGACGTCGCATTCCGCAGCTTCATTGCCGAATTCAATGCAATCCGCGAGCTCTACAGCAAATTCAAGCGCGACGCGGCGCTGCTCGATTTCGACGACCTGCTGTACCTGGCCAGGGATCTCCTGCGGGAACAGGAATCGATCCGCCGCGCTCTGTCCGGGCGCTACACACACATCCTCGTGGATGAATTCCAGGACACCGATCCGCTTCAGGCCGAAATCATCTGGCAACTGGCCGGTGATGGAGACCCCGGGCGACCATGGCAGGAACGCGTGATTCGTCCGGGCGCGCTCTTCCTGGTGGGCGACCCCAAGCAGGCGATCTACCGGTTCCGCGGCGCGGACGTGCAGACGTACCTCACGGCTCGGGACGCGCTTTCGCAGCGCGACCCGGCGTCCATTCTAAGTATTACTGCCAATTTCCGGTCGCGGGCGCCAATACTGGATTACGTGAATCGCCACTTCGAGGGCCTGCTGGGCGCAGAGCGGGGACAACCCGGATTCACCCCGCTGACGTCAACGCGCGACGCGGGCGACGGCGCCAGCGTCGCGGCCTTCGATATACCACTTGGCGACGAACACAAAACCTCCAGGGGTAAGCTGATTGTCGAGAGCGTCCGCGAGGAGGAAGCCATTGTCGTTGCCAAAATCGTAGCCCGGCTGATCGGGTCTTATCCCGTGTACGACGCGGACAGCGGGGAAACGAGGCCCGCGAAGGCCTCCGACATCGCCCTGCTCGCCCCCACCGGAACCAGCCTCTGGATTTACGAGCGGGCCCTGGAGGAAAACGGCATACCCATCGCCACGCAGGCCGGCAAGGGGTTCTTCCGGCGGCAGGAGGTCCAGGACCTGATCGCGGTGGCCAGAACAGTCGCCGATGCCCGTGATTCGCTCGCGTTCGGCGCATTGGTCCGGGGGCCGCTGGTCGGCCTTTCCGATGAACAGATTGCCGACGAGATTCTGGCATTGCCGGTGGACCCGGACCGAAGCGTCCACCTGGACGTCAACACGGACCCGTCGCTGGTCACCAGCCCGGTCCTGGCGCAGACGCTGCATGTCCTGCAGGACCTCCGTCGAAAACGCCGCGGCAACACGCCCTACCAGATCATGGCGGAAGCGGTCGAGGCGCTGCATGTTCGCCCGATTCTCATGGCACGCCACAAAGGAGGCGCCCAGCGCGCGCTTGGAAATGTCGACCTGTTGCTGGAAATGGCGCGTCCCTACGCAACGCGAGGCATTGAGGACTTCGCCCGTGCGGTTTGGCAGCGGTGGGAAGACGCGGAAGACCAGGTGGAGGGCCGTCACGACGCGGCGGCGGATGCCGTTTCCATTATCACCATGCATTCGGCCAAGGGCCTGGAATGGCCTGTCGTCATTCCCATCAATTCCACAACCGGACTCAGGCACCAGGAGGGTTTTCTTTACAGACGCCGGGACGACAGCGTCCATTTCAAGGTACTGGATTTTGCGGGTTCGGAATATGCGGAGACCATGCTGGAGGAGGTGAAAGAACTCAACCTGGAGCGCGTGCGTCTGTGGTACGTGGCGCTGACCCGCGCGCGGGACCTCCTGCTTTTGCCCAGGCAGAGCGAACGCGTGGATGGCGACTGGATGAGCCTGATCGACATCGACGTGGATTGGCTTCCTGCCCTCGACGCCGAGCGTCTTGAAAGGGCGCATGCGGTTCAGGATGACACGGGCACAAACAGGCAGGACCCGGAAACATGGCTGGAGGAGGCGTCAGCCATTGCCGACAACAGGCGGACGATCACCTGGCACCGGCCCAGCCGTCACGTGGACGCGGAGCAGACCGAAGCAGAAGTGCCGCCGGCCGTATATGCGGGTGAGGAGGAGGCCAAGGAAGCCGGCGAGGAGCCCGTTGGATCGAACACCGACAATCACGCGTTGATACGCGGCCTGATCCTTCACAAGCTGATGGAGGAAGTGCTCACGGGAGAAACAGGGGATGCGGCAGCCAACGTTCGGGCTCGAGCCGCAGAACTCATTGCCCAGCAGGAGCTTGAAGACTCACCGGATGCCTCGCACCGGATTTCCAGCGCCGGAATGGCGGAAATGGTTTCCCGTACTCTGATACGTCCGGAGATTGCGGCCCTCCGTCCGCGTCTGGTCCCCGAGTACTGGGTCTATGGCGGCGACGTGAGCGGCCGGGACATGGCCATTACCGCGGGCATCGCGGATGCCGTCGCGTTCGATGCCAGGGGCGACATCGACGTGGTGGTGGACTGGAAGAGCGACGCAAGTCTCAGGGAGAGGCAGGTCCAGTCGTACCGGGAACAGGTGCGATTGTACCTGAAGGCGACGGGCGCCAAAACCGGGCACATCGTATTTCTGGGCCTGGATCACATAGAGACCGTCAAGCGGACAGAT
Organism: Candidatus Latescibacterota bacterium; assembly: GCA_012271065.1. The sequence continues at coordinate 6,991 of JAAXHE010000175.1, read as the reverse complement.
TGATCGGTCGATCGGGACTGGAGTCTGTTCAAAAGTGGGTTGCCGGGGTGAGGTTGCCGGACGCGATAACAAACTGCCATTTAAGGCCCTTGTAAAACCTGGTACGAAATGTCCGTCCCTGTGCCCTGAGCAGGCTGAGCGTCTTTTCAATTGTGTCGATTTCGCCGCGCCGTTCCGCATCGTCGAAAACGACGAGGAAGTCGTCGCCGAGACGATTCTCAATCCATTGGAGCGCAGCCCAACGGGAGCGTCTCGAACTACCCTGCGGGCCGTCAACCAGAAGCAGGTCGAGTGAGGCGTCGAGACCGGCGTCGGTATCGTAGACAAGGGTCCTTCGTCCCAGTACGACACGTTCGACCAGGCCCGCGCAGATAATCTCGTGCTTAACCTGGCATTGAATCCTGCGTGCCCACTCACGGTCGTGCTCCAACGTGGTGATCTCGAACGGTCGCAATTGCCGCAATGCGTCAAACAACAACGTGGACTGGCCGCAGCCGAGTTCGACAACCCGCTGCACCGGGAGTTCTGTCATACAGCGAAGAAGGATGTACATAAGCGAGAAATTGGCGGCAACTCCGGTCGGATAGTACCGGTTCTCCAGTTGAAATCGACTCAGCGCATTGGAAAAAAGGCGCTCGTACAACATTTCCTGGACATACATCGCGGAAGGATGCTGTAAGGACCTTGATAAAGCCAGCAGGGAGAGGCCGAACCACTTGTACAGCCGGAGGCCCCATCTGCCTCCCTGGTTAATTGGACGAATAATCTTCATGGTTGGTATATCCCTGGTGTACAGCGCGGACGTGGCATAGTCAATACGTGAGATTCAGGCCTTGCAACCTCTGTGATGAATATAAACCTATCTGTTTGAGAATACACATGCGAATTGTCCATGTAAATCAATTCTATATTCCGGGTCTGAGTTACCAGGAAAATATCCTGCCTCACGAACAGGCAAAACTGGGTCACGACGTGTGGATCCTGACCAGCGATCGCCTGCCGCACCCGAAGAAATATCCCGATTCAAAGGGCCGGTTGCCACAGGGAATATACCGCGAAGACTCGGTGCGAATCTGGAGGTTACCCTCATTCGTGCCTGTCAAGAGCCGCGCACAGGTGTATATCCGAAAACTGAATCGGACGATCTACAGAATCCGACCGGACGTGGTCAACACCCACGGTCTCAGGTTCTTTCCGGTACTTCAGGTTCTGTCCAAACGTCCGTTCTTCGTCCACGTCGGCGATGACCATTCGGACAACGGGAATCTTCCGTCCGGACCGGGCAACATCATACGGTTCGGGGTTGGAAAGCAGGTGTGTCGAAAGATCGGCCGTCTTGGGGACAGGATCTTCACGTCCAATCCATTCGCCGAATGGTTCGTGAAAGAAGTGTACGCGGCACGGCCGGATTGCGTCCATCTGCTCCCGCTGGGTATTAATACTCAGTCATTTTATCCCGACCTTGAGGAGCGGAAGACCTGGCGAAGCAAATTGAACATTTCCGACGACGTCTGCATATTTGTCACCTCCGGACGGCTCACCCCGGGAAAGGGATTTGAACTCTTATTCAAAGCCTTTGCGGACGTGCACCGCAGTCACCAGGCAACAAGACTGGTGATTGCAGGTTCAGGTACTCCCGAATACGAAGCGCAACTCCACGCACTCGCAAGAGATCTGGGCATTTCCGACGTGGTGATTTTTCTGAAGTGGATGGCCGAAAAGGACCTGTGCGCAGTCTACAATGCGGCAGACGTTGGGGTCATGCCCGGAAAACTCGGCGGAATGAAGGAGATCCTCGGCGTTGGCCGCCCCCTCATCGCGCCGGACCATCTCGCAACAGCCTATCTGGTTGAGAGGGATAACGGCCTGAAGTTTGAGGATGACGACTGTTCCAGCCTCGCGAGCGCGATGCTTAACTATGTGGTGAATCCCACCCTTCGAAAAAAACACGGCGAGCAATCCCTTCAGATATCCCGGCACCAGCTTTCCTGGGCTCAAATCGCGCGCGACAGCATTCGGGTGTACGAAGAGTTGCTGGGAAGATTGCCTGAACATCGTTGAGAAATCGACACCGCGTCCAAGGGAACAAGAAATGAAGAGCCTCGATCTCGGATGTGGCCTCAAGAAATCACCGGGTGCGATCGGTCTGGATATCTGGCGCGGATCCAGCGCGGACGTCGTGGCGGATTTGTGCGGCCCACGCCTGCCTTTCAGAGACAATGTGTTTGAGAAGGTGACGCTTATCCATGGTTATCGAACACATACCGGATACGGTTCATCTGATGGAGGAGATAGGCAGGATTACCGACGACGGCGCCATCATCCACGGCGCTACGCCTCACTTTTCGTCATCCGGTTCCTACGCCGACCCCACCCATTGCCATCATTTCGCCTGCCGGACCTTTGACTACCTCTCGTTTTGCGACGGCAGACGCGGGATCTTGTACAGAATTCTGAGTACTCTGTACAAACCCGGTCCGATCAGACTCAGGACCAGAGGGCCAACAAGGCTCCGCAAGCTCTACGTAAGATTGAGATTCAACAGGGTATTTGCGTGGGTTGGCATCGAGCGTTTGGCAAACGTCTATCCCGAGTTATATGAGGCCTTTTTTTCCGGTATCATCCCCGCAAGGGAAATCGTGTTTCAACTCAAGACAGTGAAGGCGAGGACGAGCGAGGGCAACGAGGGAGGCATGGAATCCGCCAGACTGGAATCAGCCAATCCTCAAACCTGAGTATATCCGCAAACGACACCTGAAATTGATCAAAGGCGCGTGTTTTGTCTGATTCAGCACCATTGCTTTCCATCATCATTGTCAGCGTAAACACATGGAAATGGCTAAAGCCATGTCTCGAGTCTCTACAGAAACAGAGTATTTACGAATCACTTGAAGTCGTGGTCGTGGACAATGGGTCCAGCGATGGTTCAGCCGACCTGGTACGGCGTATGTTCCCGGTCGTGAAACTGGTGCGACTGGAAGAAACCGTCGGTTTCGGCAAGGCGAATAATATCGGCGCCGGGCATAGCCGTGCGCCGATTCTGCTCTTCCTGAATCCGGATACGATACTCTGCGAGGACAGTTTATCGCCGATGTTGGCGAGATTCGAGGACCATCCCCGGTGCGGAGTCGCCGGGGGTGCAGTCCTGGACGACCGAGGCGAATTCGAGCGTTCTTCGGGATCGCTACCCTCGCTTTTCAGCATGGGAACGGGTCGTCTCCTCAGACACGTCCCGCCGGCCAGGCCATTTCTCGGTAGGCTTTCTCATCAACATTGGTCCGGCTACAATGAATCTCGCCGCGTTGACTGGGTCACCGGCGCTTTTCTGTGGATCCGCAGTGACGTCTTCAGGAAGGCAGGCGGGTTCGACGAGGGTTATTTTATGTACTGCGAAGACGTCGATCTGTGTTACAGGGTCGGCCAACTCGGATTCCAGTGCTGGTTTTTTCCCGAGGGTCCAATCGTACACTACGGTGGTAAATCTCCTGTGCCGCGTCCTCGAAAGAAGATGCTGTTTGAAAGCCTTCGTTATTTCGCCCAAAAGCACTACAAGTCTCCCAGATACTGGTTGACTAGATGTGTCTTTGGGTTCATGTCAAGATCTTAGCGCCAGGTCCGATTTACCGGAACTACATCCAGTGAATCAGCCACTCCACACGAATTCACGCCACACCCTCATCGCCGCCATTTTCCTGGGTCTGCACGTCCTTCCTCTCCTCTGGCCGTCTATTCCCTTGTGGGGCGTGGATTTTCTGCTCTATATGTCCAGACCCATCCAGGGACTCTTCATTCTGCTGGCGGTCTTGCTATTTATTCCCGGTTTGCGTCTTCGAATTCGTTCATGGATGAATGCGCTCCCGTTTGCGCTGTGGGGCCAAGGCAGTCGTGTGTGGATTACCCGGACGCTGGCAATAACCCTTGCTCTGGCTGCCTTTGTTGTGTTGCATTCGGCCCGCCACTTCCTGGGTGACGGTTATCTGCTGCTACAAAAACTGGGCGCGGATACGTTTCAGGATCAGTCGCGGGCACCGCTCACCTTCGCGTTCATCCGTGCGTTGCATCATGCGGGTCGGGTTTTCTGGGAAACGCCGGAGAACACGTACAGGATCTACAGCTATGCGTCCGGCGTACTCTATGTTCTGCTCAGCTTTCCGGTCGCTTCTGCCCTTGGAAAAAACAAACTGGAAAAGTCCGTCGTCCTGGCCGTCCTGCTCACGACGGGTTACATGCAACTCTTCTTCGGATACGTGGAGAATTATGCCCTTTACATGCCCGGCCTGCTGCTGTACCTCCTTTTGGGCGTGTACACACAGAAAAGCCGCCTTCACCTGTACGCCCCGGCAATTGTGTTAGGCGTGCTGCTAGCCCTTCACCAAGCTTTCGCCGTGTTCGGACCGTCCCTGCTCTTCCTCGCATACCGCACGTGGCGAAAGGGGCAGGGAACCGTCTCATCCTGGAAAAACACGTCCGCCAGCGTCGCGGCCCTTTTTTGCGTCCCGGTCAGCACCGCCGTGATGTTCGGGTTGAGCGGTATCGGTTTCGAAGGATATCTGGACCGGATGGGCGGTAGAAATTTCCTGCCACTATTTGCGGAACCGGGCCTTCATTCGGAATACCGGATATTTTCCGTTGAGCATTTGTTCGACTTTCTGAACCAACAAATGCTTACAGCCCCCGTTGCTTGTATGGTCTGCGTGCTGATTCGCAAGAGAGACCTCCCAAATCAACCCTTCCTCCTCATCGCGGCCGTATTCCCTCTTTTCTTCACGTTTCTCGCGAGACCGGAAATCGGCGTGTTTCGAGACTGGGACATTTTCTCCCTGCCGGCACTACCCCTGACGCTATGGGTAGCCACCGCACTCATGGCAAGCATCCGCGCTCGTGAACGACTTTTCCACTGTAGCTTCATCTTGTGTGGGTCGGCGGCGTTCCATACGCTTTTTTGGATCGGGCTTAATGCCAGTGCCGGCACAGCCGAAGCCCGATTCGTCCATCTGGCGGCCCGGCTCACCGGCGTTTCCGCCGTAAACAGCTGGCTCACCCTGGGCGAATTCCATCGCGGGCAAAACAACACTGCTGAGGCGCTTCACGCTTACAAGCGATCGATCGATGCCGATCCGACAAATCCCAATCGGTGGCTAACCGTCGGCAACATCTGCCGCGATATCGGTCGGTCCGCCACTGCAGTAGAGTACTATCACAAGGCCGTCGAACTTCAATCGGAGCTACCGATTCCGTATATGAATCTTGGCGCGGCCTATAACGATTTGCGACAGTTCGACAAGGCCATCGAATTCACGACAAAAGCCATCGCGCTCCAACCCGATTTGGTTTCTGCTCACCTGAACCTTGGCGCGATATACAGAAAAACCGGCCAATTTGAAAAAGCCGTTGAACACCTTGAAGAAGCTTGCGAGTTGGATCCGCTAGAAGCCGACACCCATTCAAATCTCGGAGCGGTTTACAACGACTTAGGGCAACACGCCAATGCTATCGGAGCCCTTAAAAAAGCTGTGGCACTACGGCCCGACGATCCCGTCACGTACGGGAATCTCGGAGCCGTTTACAGCAGAATCGGCCAGTTTGAGTCTGGAATCCAGTACCTGGAAAGAGCCCTTGAACTTCAACCCGACTATACCCAGGCACATAAGAATCTCGGCCTCGTCTACAAGGCCCAGGGCCTCCACAACCAGGCCAGGATTCATTTCGAGAAGACATTGGCACTGGAGCCCGACCATCCGCAAGCCACTCAGATTAGGCAGTGGCTGGAGGAGATCCGCGAAGGAAGGTAATCGGTGCGTGACAAAGCCGACTTGGCCAAATGGCCGCGTGACATCATTGCCGTCTTATCGGCGCTTGCCGCGTTGCTAATCTATTTTCAGTATACGACACTCTTTAAGTTCGCGGTACTTGCACCGGCCAGGTGGTACCATAGCTTAGCCATATTTGTACCGGTCGTAAAACGGAATGTACAGTTCGATCCGTCGGATGCGATTTTGGCAGGCCTGATCGTTGCCTTGTTCGTGACCATCATCGTGCTGGAATTGCGCAAAAAGCGTCTGTCGACATTTCTGAGCATGGTATTCGAGACCGAGAAGCGGACAATTTTGCTTTTGATCATCGCCTGCCTGTTTTTGCGCTCGCTATTATTTCGCTCGGGGAGGGCTTGTATGGGGCGGCGACGTGAACTTCCACATCGGTTACGCCTGGATTGCTTCCGAAGCGTTCACCCAGGGTGAGATCCCAATCTGGACGAATTACTTTGGAGCGGGTGGTCCCTATTGCCAGTTCTATGGCTTTCTCTTTTTCTACATGACGGGTGCGGTCGACCAGCTCTTTTCCGATCTGGAGTTCTCACTAAAGTTCATAATGGGCGTCAGCCATGTGATTTCCGGCATCGGGATGTACCTGTTCGTAAGGACGCTCCTCAACAGACAAGCTGGCTTTATGGCGGCGATGGCCTACGTGATGTGTGTCTGGCACACCCAGCAGGTCCTTATAATGGGGCGTTTACCACTTTCGGTGTTTTATGCCCTGCTTCCCTTTCCGTTCTACTTCTTTGAGCGTCTTAAGGCGCGTACGCTTAAGTTGGGGAGTGCGATGGCAGGGGGCGTAACCCTTGGTATGCTGGCCTTTACACATCCGGGATACGCTTTCTGGGCCACGGGACTTTTCGTGCTTTACGTGTGTATACGGATCTGGACCGACACAGACCGCCGTGCGACACGTGACGTGTGTTGGCATAGTCTCTTATTGCTGACAGGAGGCCTGGTCCTTGGCGCATATCTTACACTTCCGATGTGGTTGGAGCGGGAAAACGTACGACTGTATAAAGGGTTCGACCTCTCGGGTTTTCCGGATCCGACCTTAGGGCAGCTCTTAGTATGGTCCAACTATCGCTTCCGTCTTTTCTCAATAGAAGCCAACCACTGGTACGGTGGCTATCTGGGCTTGTCGCTGATCACGCTAGTCCTTAAATAAGCGAGTAATG
>JAAXHE010000174.1 GCA_012271065.1 Candidatus Latescibacterota bacterium | reverse complement strand
CGACTTTTCGGAGTGGACTCAAGCATATAAACTGTGAATTCAAAGTACCGATACTCGGCATCGAAAACCAGAAGTGTGGGGTTCAGCGAAAGCCATGACGTGGCTTCAACGAAGGGGATATGTGCTGACCGTGTTTAACACCGCGCTTGAAAACGCACGGATTGGCGGCCTTGCAGACTTAGCGGTTCTCGCGGAGGAGTGGCTTCGCGACTTAGAAGCCTCGGATAATCCGTAGGTCGATTTCACAATGTTGAAGCTACGGACGCGGGTTGGAATTTTCGTTTACTCTATTCACAATGCAACACGTGAGCTGCACGAGATATCATGAATAGGAGCCTCTGAATGAGTAATGCAATGGGATTCTCGGTTCGGATTTTTGTACCTGACGGCGAGCCCGAAGGTTTGCGCGTGATCGAAAAATCGAATTGGACCGGTCAAGGTCATTTCTTTCCTCATTCCCTCTATAAAGAGGTTCGTACACGGGATGAATTCGAACGTACGGGTGTGTACATTCTGTGGACATCCGGCCAGTTGCCCCCTGCGTACGTTGGCGAAGGCGATATATTGCGTCAAAGGTTGGACGATCACTATCGGGAAAAGGATTTTTGGAATCATGGAATTGTATTTACAAGCAAAGACGAGAGTTTGAACAAAGCCCACGTCAGATATCTTGAAGCACGATTATATGCGCTAGGAGCCTGTCGGAGTACCCAACAGGGTGAAAGTTTCGTATAATAGGAGTGTCGGCAAGGACCCCAAACTTGAGGTTGTGATGGACACTCCCACGCGTTTTCGTGAATACCATCCAGAGCAATTGATGTTGTTACCTCCGGATCTGCGGGACTGGCTCCCGAAACAGCACAAGGCGTATTTCATTTTGGACATCGTTGGCCAACTGGATTTGTCGTCGATCTATGGGTCGTATGATGGATCGCAGGGTGGCCAACCGCCGTATGATCCGAGAATGATGGTGGGCCTGCTGCTATATGCTTACTGTGACGGGATCACGAGTTCTCGTAAGATTGAACGTGCGACGTATGACTCTGTTGCGTTTCGGGTGTTGAGTTTGGATCAGCATCCGGATCACGATACGATATCCGCATTTCGAGGGCGTCATCTTGAGGCCCTGTCCGGTATGTTCACTCAGGTGCTGGGGCTTTGCCAGAAGGGCGGTCTGGTCAAGCTGGGGCACGTGGCGCTGGATGGTACGAAAGTCAAAGCGAACGCCTCGAAGCACAAAGCGATGAGTTACGCCCGTATGAAGAAGAAGGCGTCGGAACTCGAGGCTGAGGTTAAGCGACTCCTGGCGCAGGCCGAAGCAACCGACGCTGCCGAAGACGCGCTGTATGGCAAAGGCAATCGCGGTGACGAACCCGCCGAAGGCTGGGAATACGGAAAAAGGCGTCTGGAAAAGATCCGCCAGGCGATGATCGAACTGGAAGCCGAGGCAGAGGCTGAGTATGCCACCAAACAGTCGGCCTATGAAGAAAAATTAGAAAAACGTAAGCAGCGCAAGCGTCCTGGCAAGAAGCCAAAACCTCCTTCCAAAGAACCTGATGCAAAAAAACAGCGCAACTTCACCGATCCGGACTCACGGATTATGGTGTCGGGCGGCACCTTCCTGCAAGCCTACAACTGCCAGGCTGCCGTTGATGAGAAGGCGCAAATCATCCTTGCGGCCGACGTCACCCAGGACGCCAACGACAAGAATCAGACGGTACCCATGGTCAAGCGGATCAAGGCACATACGGGTGGCAACCCCAAACGCCTTACCGCGGACTCAGGATACTACAATCAACACCAGATCGACGGTCTACCCAAAGGCGTCGATGCTTACATTGCCACCCAAAAACACAAGCACACAGACCCGGTTCCCAAGCCCCCGCGCGGCCGCATCCCCAAAAACGCAACGCCCAAGGAAAGAATGGCCAGAAAACTACGCACCATCAAAGGGCGATGCACCTACGCAAAACGAAAGCACATCGTGGAACCCGTGTTTGGACAGATCAAGCAAGTTCGAGGCATCGACCGCTTCACCTTCAGAGGAATCAAAAAAGTCACCGCAGAATGGAATCTCATCTGCATTACCCACAACCTGCTGAAGCTCTATCGGCATGATTGGCTTCCCAGTCCCGCATAGGACGATGCAGCGCCTCGTCGTCGCGCTCCATACACCTCCCATTCCCCTTGGCGACACTGTATCTAAGCACTCATCCACACGTACTCCGACAGGCTCCTAGCAAAGCAAATGAAACGCTGCAAGTTACAAAACAAGCAGGAACCAGCAATGCCATCACTGTCGGACGCAGACAAAGCGGATGTCGAGCTATACCTAGCCGACATGTTGCTGTGCCTGCCAGTGGTAGGAGTGAGTTTCTTTGAAGAGCCACACAAGCCAGAGGGAGGACGTGGATATCTATTCCTGAACAGTAAAGGAATTGAGGCACGCGGTTATAGTGGAACCAGCGACTTCGTTGTACTTCGTGGCTCATTGGCTGTCAAGGACGAAGTTGCATCAATCCATATTTCTACTTCTGAACTTCGAAAGGAACTCTTGGACCAGAATATACTTGAAGATATAGGTCCTACATTCCGTTTGGTCCAAGACTATTCCTTCAGTTCACCTTCCAACGCTTGTGACGTACTCTTGGGGAATTCCAGCAATGGTCGCCTGTACTGGAAGGACGCTGAGGGCCGAACGTTGAAGGAAATTCAGAATGCAGAAGTGGAAAACCCCCCTCAATCGGTGGACGAGTAAGCTGCACCAGTGCAATAGTTATATGTCTGATGATTGTACGATCAGTTCGGTATCGCTGAGGCTAGGGACAAGCGATGGTGGTTTATTTGGAGATTAATGCGACGTGATCGATCCCATCCATTCGCTGGCATTCTCGATCCAGGCGAATCCCGGTGTGTACGCCGTTCTTGTCGGCTCGGGGGTATCCCGTGCGAAGATTCCCACGGGTTGGGAGATAACGCTGAATTTGATTTGCAAACTGGCGGCATCTCACGGGGAGGAATGCGGTTCCGAACCTGAACGCTGGTATTTGGAGAAATTCGGGAAGGAGGTGTCTTACTCCGACCTGCTTAACGACGTTGCCAAAACGCAAGCAGAGAGACAACAGTTGCTTCGGGCGTATTTTGAACCGACTGACAAGGAGCGTGAGGAAGGCGCAAAAGCCCCTACGGCGGCACACCGAGCTATCGCGGGATTGGCCGCGAACGGATTCATCAAGGTCATCGTCACGACGAATTTCGACCAACTTCTGGAAACTGCCCTCAGAGATGAAGGGGTTGAACCGACAATCCTAAGTTCACCCGATCAGGTTCAAGGTGCTCTTCCCTTGATCCACACCGATTGTTGTGTTTTCAAGGTAAATGGCGATTATCTCGATACTCGTATTAGAAATACACCCGCCGAACTTGATGAGTATCCGCGGGAGTTTTATGAGCTCCTGGACAGGATATTCGATGAGTTCGGCCTTATCGTATGCGGATGGTCCGCGGAATGGGACGGCGCGTTGCGAAGTGCGTTATCCCGGGCTCCATCACGCAGGTTCACGACTTACTGGGCGTTACGCGGCGAGCCGGAGGACAAAGCCCAGCGGCTAATTGACCTGCGCGGGGCTCAGGTAATTAAGATCGAAGACGCCGACACGTTTTTCGGCGAGATTCAGCAGAATGTCACTTCCATCGAGGAGTATTCGAGGCCTCACCCACTCTCCACCGAAGCGGCCGTAGCGAGTTTGGAACGCTACCTTCCTCGATTCAGGATTCAGTTGTCGAATCTGATCCAACAGACAGTTGAGCAGGTTGTAGAGATGACGTCGGGCAAGGATTTCGACGTGCAACTTAGCGCATCTATAGACAGTAAGTCAGTTACCATACGAGTGCGCAAGTATGAGGCCGCATGTGCGACGCTATTGGCGATGGCGACCAGCGGTGGCCGATGGGCTGAAGAAGAACATAATCAAGTTTGGCAACGAGCGTTGCAGCGTCTTGGTTCGACTGAATTGACCGGCGGAGTGATATTTTGGATTGATTTAAAAAAATACCCCGCGACGCTTCTGCTCTATGCGTTGGGACTCGGCGCAGTCGAGGCGGGACGCCTTCGGTTTCTTGGGAATCTCTTTGGGACGACGATTCACAGACAACACGAAGAGGATTTGGTGGCGGTCAGGATGTTTCCGCCTTTTTGCATGTTCTATGATGGCGTACCGGTAATGCAGATCCTCGAAGGCAAGGCGAACTACCACGCGCCGCTGAACGACTGGATACACGGAGCACTACGGCCCTTGACTCAACGTATCATCCCCGATGACAATCACTACAAACGGGTATTCGACAAGCTCGAAATACTGATGGCGCTTGGCTACGCTCACAGAGATCCTTCAGAGTATTACTGGGCCCCACCCGGCACGTTCGGATACAATCGAGATCGAGATCAGGTTTTCGGTGAAATTGAAGCGTCGTTGATTGAAAGTCGAGATCAATCGGAGTACGTAGACAGCGGAATCTTCGGAGCTACTGCAGAGGAATGCAAGCAGGGACTGACGAAATTGAAGGAATTCGTTCACGAGTTGGGTTGGTGGAGATAGATGTGGGAGTCGCTGAAATTGGCGAATACGACGTCTTAAAGGCCAGTAATGTTCACATGATTCACGAGATTAAGATTCTCATCGACGACTATTATGCTTGGCTTAAGGAAAAGACAGTCCTGAGCCAGATCGACAAGTGGGTCGAGATCACCACACCATATCTGGATCGACATAACGACTATTTGCAGATATATGCAAAGGAATCCAACGGCGGGTTCGTGTTAACGGACGACGGATATACCGTTGAGGATCTTGCCCAAAGTGGTTGCAACCTCGAAAGTCCGAAGCGTCAGGATCTACTCCAGATGACACTCAATGGTTTTGGCATAAAAAGGAAAGGAAGCGAGTTGCAGGTGCTTGCATCAGCCGATAACTTCGGGATACGCAAACACAATCTCTTGCAGGCGATGCTCGCCGTCAACGATATGTTCTACATGGCGGCACCCACTCTGGCGAACATCTTTTATGAAGATGTCGAAGCCTGGCTTGATCTACACGATATTCGCCATACACCGAAAGTGAAGTTTACAGGTCAGACCGGGTATGATCATCTCTTTGATTTCGTGATTCCAAAGTCGCCGCAGCACCCGGAGCGGCTCATCCGGACGGTCAACCGCCCGAGCCGTTCTACCGCTGAGAACGTTGTACTTGCATGGATCGACACAAAGGAGGTCCGCACTCCCGAATCTCGTATGTACGCCTTGCTGAATGATTCAGAACGAAAGGTAGATCATACAGTGACGGCCGCGTTGCGGAGCTATGACGTTACACCGGTTTCGTGGAGCGAGCGCGATGAGGTTCGCGTAGAGCTTGCTGCATGAGCGTCGGAGTTCTTATACCAAGGCATTGCCAACCTCGAATTCGTCCCATATTCAGCGAACGCGTGTCAACGGCATTCCGACGGTTTACTCAATACGTTGAGTATTTTTGCTCAGTGTATTGAGTAATTCATCATTTCGGCGTTTGCGAGGCGGAGACCTGTTGTGCCATCGGCATAGAAACGAGTGCACCCACAAGGGGCGCCCCTACGACGTCACGGTCGGTCGCGGGCGAATGCGGGAGAGAGGCGCCGGCGAATTCGGAAAACATGTCGCACAGATTATCGTCCGATGAATTGAGAACATATGTTGCAATTTTTGACCATCTGCGCGAAATTATTCCAATCGTAGGGGCGCCCCTTGTGGGCGCCCACCTGCCTTGACATCCACATAATCGTCTGGGATGTGCATTTGTAGGGGCGCCCGGCCTTCCGATTATCTTTATAGGAAAGCGGAGAAATTTCGATGCCCGAATCGATATTGGAAAGACTGAATGAGGGGGTGGTGCTGGGGGACGGGGGGTACCTGCTCGCTCTGGAGAACCGGGGCTACGTTCAGGCCGGGCCGTTCACGCCGGAAGTGACGATTGAGAATCCCAACGCGCTTCTGGCCCTGCACGAGGAATTCGTGCACGCCGGCGCGGAGGTGCTGCAGGTGCTCACGTTCTACGCCAGCGAAAACAAACTGGCGCAGACCGGCTACGCGGGGAGGCTGGAAGAGATCAACCGCGCAGCCGTCAGAATCGCCCGCGAGGCCGCGGCCGGCAGGGCGCTGGTCGCTGGAAATATCTGTCTCACGTGGAAGTACCCCGAATCCGAGGACGAATGCCGGCGGCTGTTTGACGCCCAGCTCGGCTACCAGATGGCCGAAGGCGTCGATTTCATCATCGGCGAGACGTTCCTCCACGTGGGCGAGGCCCTCATCGCCCTCGAATGTGCCCGAAAAACCGGCCTGCCCGCGGTGATCACAATGGCATTCGAAGGACCCGAGACGCGGGACGGAAAGACTCCGGGTGAGGCCGCGCGCATGCTGGAGGGCGCGGGCGCCGACGTCGTGGGCGCAAACTGCTGGCAGGATCCCACCTTCATGCTCCCCGCCATCGAACAGATGCGAGAGGCGGTAACCTGCCACGTGGCCGCCCAGCCGGTCGCCTATCGATGCACGCCCGAAGTGCCCTTCTTCACCGGCCAGCCGGGCTTTCCGGACAAGCTCGATTCGTTCAAGATCAGCCGCTATGAAATGGGCGATTTCGCACGCAAAGCCCTGGATCTCGGCGTGAATTTTATCGGCGGTTGTTGCGGCTGCGAGGGTTCGCACGTCCGCCAGATGGCGCGCGCAATCGGCAAGATGCCCGCTGACGAGCGCGAATGGGACGCGGACTACGGGAAACCCCAGTCGGCGACAGAAGCGTACAGAGATATCCGGGAGCAGTCCGGCACCGCTCCCGGGGGATAAACCGGGCGCATTGCTACGACCGGGTCAGGCCCGGCCGATTCAACGGGCTCGCCACTCCCAGCAGGTCACCCTGTATCCCCTTCCCTTCAGCGCTACGGCCGCGACAAAGCCGCGCCCGGGCGCCAGCGCGCGCATGAACCATTCGGACGGCGACACCGGATTGCCGTCGATGCGCAGCATCGCCGCGGGCGCTCCCGGAGTCAGGGAGACTTCGAATCCGTCCAGCGGGCAGGACAGTCCCGCTCCCAACGCCTTGATATACGCTTCCTTTCGGGTCCAGCAGTTGAAGAACGCCTCGTAGTGGACCTCCCCTGGCAGCGCTTGGATCGCGGCGACTTCCCCCGGTGCAAAATAGCGCCCCGCCAGCCGCAGGTGCTCCTTCACCTGCCGGATGCGTTCCACGTCCACACCGATTTCCCTCGCTTTGATCACCGCGAGCAGACCGAGTTCGCCGGAGTGGGAGAGGTTGAAGCGCAGCCGGTCGCCATCCCAACCCTTTTTCAGGTAAGGTTTGCCCCGCCATCCGTAGCCGAACTCCAGCCGCCGGGGGGAGAGCCCAACGTACAGCCCCAGGATTTTCCTGAGCGAAGCACGGCCGACAATAAAACGCGCCCGGTGTCTGTCAAAGACGAACCGGGCGGCGCGGACGGTTTCGTCTTCGGAAAGCACGCCCCGCATTTCATGGACCTCTGCAGCCGGTCGGTCCAGATTCATGCGCCAGACCTGAATCTCGTCGTGCGACGCCACCGGACACTCGGGCGGCCGGCGCCAGATATCGGATGTCGATCGGTTGAGCCGGGTCATGGTGTTGTACCGCCGTTCAACCGCTGCACAATCGCATCCACGTCGTAAACGCATCCCCCCCAGGTTCCGCCGCCCACGTTCTGAAGGGCCGCCCACAACCGGGTATCGTCGGGCAGGTCCGCGTCGGGCGCCAGATCGGACCGCGAGGGCCGGTCCGCAAGAATGCGGCGACCCTCTTCCGGATCGAAACGCGTCTCGCCCACACCGATAAAGTGGACGCTGCCGGAGAGCTCCTTCCGGTCGATCACAATCTCCACGACGTCACCATCCACCAGCTTGCCGATCGGGCCCCCGGCCAGCGCCTCAGGGCCGATATGACCGATGCAGGCTCCGGTAGAAAACCCCGAAAATCGCGCGTCCGTGAGAACGGCGACGTGTTTCCCGAAGTCCAGGTACTTGAGCGCGGTGGTGATCTGCGCGATCTCCTCCATCCCGGCGCCCATCGGGCCGCGGCCGATCAACACCATGACGTCTCCCGGTTTTACGCCCTTCGGACCGGAGTCCTTCAGCGCGGCGGCAGCCGCCCTCTCGGTGGCAAACACCTTGACCGGGCCGGTCATCCGGTAGACGCCATCCTCGTCGACAACCGACGGGTCGATTGCCGTACTCTTCACCACGGACCCTTCCGGCGCGATATTTCCAGTGGGAAAACAGACGGTGCTGGTCAGCCCTCTGGCACGCGCGCGGCCCGGGTCCATGATCACGTTGTCAGGGTCGACTCCGTCCTGATCGCGCAGCGCCTGCCTGAACCTGACTCGCCGTTCGGATCCCTCCCACCAGTCCAGGTTCTCGCCCAGCGTTCCTCCGGATATCGTAAGAGCGCCCGTTTCCAGCAGCCCCAGTTTCCGCAGGTGCAGCATGACTTCCGGAACGCCGCCCGCCAGAAACGCCTGGACCGTGGGGTGGAACTCCGGACCGTTGGGCAAGACGTCGACCAGCCGCGGGACCTGCCGGTTCACGTGGCTCCAGTCGGCAACGGTAGGCCGGGAGCGCCCGGCCGCATAAGCGACAGCCGGAATATGCAGGAGCAGGTTGGTGGATCCGCCGAACGCGGCATGCGTGACCATCGCATTTTGAAGAGCGACATCGGTTATCACGTCGGCGGTGGTGAGTCCGGCGGCCTGCATCGCGAACACCGCACGGGCGGACCGGAGCGCCATATCCAGCCAGACCGCCTCGCCCGACGGCGCCAGGGCTGTATGGGTGAGCGCAAATCCCAAAGCTTCGGCCACCACCTGTGAAGTGGCCGCGGTACCCAGAAACTGGCAGCCGCCCCCGGGCGTTGCACAGGCCCGGCAGCCCAGGTCCTGCACATCCGAAAGCGACATTTCTCCGTGCGCCAGCCTGACGCCGACCGACTGGATCTTGCCCGCGTCCTCCCCGTCTTCCGGCGGAAGCGTCACGCCTCCCGGAACGATCGCGGTGGGCAGCGAATGCATCGCCGCCAGCGCGATCATCATCGCCGGCAATCCCTTGTCGCAGGTTGCAACGCCAATCACCCCTTTTCGCGTGGGAAGCGATCGGACCAGGCGCCGGAGCACGGTCGCGGCGTCATTGCGATAAGCCAGGCTGTCCATCATCCCCGTGGTGCCCTGCGTACGTCCGTCGCAGGGGTCCGAGCAGTACCCCGCAAAGGGTATACCGCCCAGGCGGTGAATCTCCAGGGCGGCCTCCCGCATCAGCAACCCGACTTCCCAGTGTCCGGTGTGGTATCCGAGCGCGACCGGGCGTCCGTCCGGTTCGCGGATTCCCCCCATCGTACTCAGAATCAGGACCTCGGGCCGGCCCAGTTCCGCAGGGTCCCATCCCATGCCCGCATTCTGGCTATAACCGAAGATATCCCCGCTGGGTGATTCAACCACCAGCTCTTCGGTCAGGGAAATCAGCCGGCCTTCGGGTCCCGGCGCGCGCGTGCGGACCTCAAAGACCGATTCGTCTCCGGACTGCAGTACTGATTGCGGGGATGGTTTGTTTACGTCGGGCATGAAGACTCCTCAATTCAGCGCAGACGCCCTGTTGCGTACCGCTCGTCGTTCATTCCAGGCCCATTGCCTTCAGGTTCCGGAGACTGATGCCCAGGCTCTCGAACGGGTCCCGCTGGCACGTGTCCTGCTCCACGATGTGCCACCGGGTGCCGGCCGCCGTACACGCATCCAGAATGGCCGGCCAGTTCAGGTTGCCCTCGCCCACCTCTGCGTAGAGCTGCTCCCGGCCGCGCATGGCCATATCTTTCACGTGAACCAGATCCGCCCGGCCGGCGGCCTTCCGAATCCACGCGGCGGGGTCCCCGCCTCCGTGCTGTATCCAGTAGGTGTCGATTTCGAGCTGGAAGGCCTCGGGGTCGCTTTCTTCAAACAGGATCTGCAGCCCCGTTCGATCGCCGAATCGCTCCAGTTCGAAACTGTGATTGTGATACCCGAACGTGAGTCCGGCCGCCGCGAGTTTTCGCGCGACTTCGGATGCCTCGCGGGCAAACCGCCTGTAACCTTCCCCTCCGTCTTCGCGATAACTCTGGGGAAGCCCGCCGATTGCCGGGTACCTGCATCCCCACAACAGGTGTTCGTCGATCACAGCCTGGGTTTCATCCCTCATGCGTTCGTAACTGGTGTGGGTGGCACAGATCTCGAGGCCCTCGCCATCCGCCAGGTCTTTGAGTTCCCGGGGGCTGATGTCTCCGAATGCCGAAACCTGCATGGCGTCGTATCCCAGCGCTTTCACCTTCTTCAGACTGACCGCGACGTCCGAGGGTGTCTGTGTGAATTCGCGCACCGTATACATCTGCGCAGCCAATACCGTACCGGCCATCTTCCGCTCCTTTCCACAATCGCCAAGGCCTCACTTATGCACTCGATTTCAAGTACAAAATACCACAGGATCGAGGAACTTCCAAGCCAAGTTTTCCTGCCGGAAACCTGACGTTTTTCTGCGATTGCAGGAACGATTTTTAACTGGTATTTTTCCGAAACCACTGTATTTTTAGACCGAAGTTTCCGTTCCCCGCTTCCTCCCCCGTATTGCGCCATCCTCCCGTTTCAATCGAACCCGCCTCCCTCGCAGAGGAGCCCGTTTATGTCCGCATTGCAGCACGCGACGTCGCAGCAGGAGCGCCGCAACCGCACACTGCTGGACGGTTCGCGGTATCTGTCTGACGTCGTTACGTCCGAAGTTCTGCCAATAAACGTCGATATCCGGCATACCGAAACATTGACGAAAGCACAGGTCAACCAATTCACCGCCCTGCAGATCGAGGGCGCCCGCACTGCCGTACGTTCTCTGGCATCCCTGGCCGAAATCGGCGAGGCGGATCACCTGGGCGGCGGCATCGGCCTGATTCCGCCATTGCTGCTCACCCTTGCCGTGGTCGACTTCGAGCGAATCGAATACACCATTGAACACGCCCACACCAGCGTCGGGTATTTCGCCGCGCTTTCCGCCGTCGGATTTGTGGATCCGGACCACGTCGTTACCGACTTTCGCCGCGGTCTGGATCTTCCCGGCCACGTTTCGTGGCTGCCGGGAGGCACGCAGATGAACGGCGGACGCCTGGGCGTGATGATTCCCGTTGCGGTTGGCAACGCGCTGGGCAAACGCGGCACGTACGGCGACGGATGCTGGGTTGTCGCCCATTGCGGAGACGCCGGCTGGATCTCGGGCCAGGCGCTCAACGGCTTCAACGCCGCACACGTCCACGGCGCGCCCATCACGTTCGTAATGGACCGGAACGGCATCCAGCTTTCCGGCAGTACCAGAAGCATTCTGGACAAGGACCCGCGGTCCATCATCGGCGCAATGGGGGTCGAGATTCTTGAAATCCCCACGCTTCTGGATCCCGCCGGCCTTTACGGCGCGTACCGCGAGGCGTACGGACTGGCGCAGGAGGGCCGTCCCAGTATGATTTATCCGGTCGGCTTCCGGTCCGTGAACGGCAAACGGATCGACCTGTCGCATTTCGGCAGATATCACGGTATTCTCGAAGAGGTCGAAGCATTCGCCGGACGGCACGACGTTCCTTTGGATCGGGAGATCTGGGTTCCAGGATCGCTGATGAGCTATAGAGACGTGCAACCCATGCTGGAGTGTCTCTTCCTCGTGAACGACCTCCCCGGCGGCGCCGGTCACCACGACGGCGGCATGAAGGATCGAGACGCGGCGGACGTGCTCGCCAATCCCATGTTCCGGTCCACGCCCGCCCAGGCGGAAGCGCTGGAGGATCTGAAGTTGCGGCCGTCCCGGAGGGTCACGACCCGCGCGCGGCCGTCCCCGGGAAGCCCGAATCTGGTACTGCCTGTCGGCGCGGCGCAAGGAGTCCCCTTACCCGGACCCGGCGAAATGAAGAGCGCCCGCGACGGTTCGGAAGCCGGTTACGCGCTCGTGGCCGAGACCTTTCCGGAACGGGTCTTCGTGGTCAGCTGCGACCTGGACGCTTCCACCAAGCTGGCGAAGGCGCGGAGTCACCTGGCCGATCGTCATCAGTTCGAGATCAGCATCGAAGAACAGGCGGCCACGCTCATCGCCAACGGTCTGGCCACCAGTACCCCGAACCCGCAGCTGAACGTGGTGTCCACCTTCGCGGCCTTCTTCGAAGGCATCGCCCGCGAAGGCTTCGACATGTGGCAGTATCAGCGCAATCTGACGGGCGTGAACGAAGGTCTGAACGTCACGTTCCATCTCTCTCACGTTGGCGCGTGTACGGGCCGGGACCATTTCTCCGGCTGGGGTCTGGACTGGATCAACGTGGGGCTCAGCTACCTTCCGTACCTGCATCGGTTCTACGCCCCCGCAGACGCGCGGTCCGCCTTTCTTGCCGTTATCGACCTGGCCGCCAATTACGGCGGGCATATCATCGGTATACCACGCGACAACCTGCCGGTCCTCGAGAAACAGGACGGCTCCGGCCCGCTCTGGTCTGCGGATGAGGGATGGCAGCCCGTCACACCCTTGCGGTCCTTTGCCGGGGCCCGTCGCGCGATCCTGGCGTTCGGCGCGCCGGCCTTCCTGGCGGCGGAAGCCGCTGACATCCTGAACGACCGGGGCGAAGCCGCGGACGTTTACATCGTCAACGGACTGCCCCTGCCGGCCGGGCGCCTGGAATCGTTGATTTCGCGGTATACGGGGGGCGTCGTCACCGTCGAAGACGGAAAGATCGGCACGCCCGATACCGGACTCAGGGGTTTTGCGGGTTTGGTGGCCACAGCGGCATCGTCCTCTGGCATTGCCCATGCGCATGTGGGACTCACAGATCCGAAAATCGCCCCGTCCGACGGGCATAAGGAGACCTGGGCGCACTTCGGCATCACCGCCGACGCGCTGGTCGATGCGGTTGACAGTCTGCAGCCGTGCGAAGACCGCTGGGAATTTTAAGACAGCTTCTATATTCGGGCGAATCGCAAATGTCAGGGAAGGGGCCAACGAGAGGCAGGCGGGACAGGCGGCGCCGTCCGGCGCACGTTACATCGGTAGGCGGAAAGAGGCTTCTTTCGCGTGTGTCTTTGTGTGAGGCAAAGAATCCGCAACACGCGTCAACTTGTCGGTACGACCCGGTTTCCGCGCAACAACACTTCCGGCGTCAGAAAATCCTGTAGCTCAAGCCCATATTGAAGCTTTGCCTGGACTTTTCGCCCCTGGCGACGCGAAAGGACTCGGAAAGCGTCATGTTGATTTTGTTTTCGATGTAGAAGCTGAGCGCAAACGCGATATCCGAGATGATCTCGGCTTGTCGATCCTCGCGCTTCCTTGCACGGATCGTCTTCAGTGTCGTGAAGCGGATCCTGTTCGTCACCTCGTAGATGAAATCCGTATTCCAGCGCAGGTTGTAGTCGCTCCCGAAGGCCTTGGAAAACGGCGTATCGTAGTGGAAGTCGGTGTTGATCTGCGTACTCCAGCTGATCGGGTGGGAATATCGAAAATTGACCAGCAGGCCGGGCGGCGGGCGGTCCCTATCTTCATAGGGATTCAACACCTGAAACTGTACGCCGGTGGTGATGTCCCATCCGTAGAATCTCTTGCTGATCTGCTCCTGTGTCAGCACTTCCTGTATCCGCACAAGGCCGAATCCGATCTCATCCCCCAGGACCCTGCGGGACTTCCTGATCTCGGCCAGCATGTCTTCGAACCAGTAGTTTTCGTACCGGTCTCCATGCTGTTCCTTGTATTCCCTTTCCCTGTCTATTATATGCGCCAGTTCTATCATGGTCTCTTTGGAGAAATGCTCGCCAATGATGCCCTCCTCCAGGAAGAATTCCTCGATTCTCCCGGCCTTCCGAAGCGCGGTGGCGTCGATAAACCGTCCGTGTCCGAAGCCGAGCGTCATCTCGATGGTGGGACGGTCGTATCCGGAATCCAGGTCCGAGTCCGTGCCCCACGAATAGAACAGGCTGCCCTCGTTCCGGTGGTACTTCTTGAGATTCGTCCTCAGGGTGGTCCGGGCGTCGTGCTCGTTTTCCTTTGTGATGATATTCTTCCTGATCGAACCCCGGCCGGTTGCGTCCACGGAATAGGCATACGGCAGCGACTCGTAGAACTTCCTGTATACGACGGTCACGTTGCCATTCTGTACAACGGTTTCGTCACCTTCCGTGACATAGTTGAAGCTGAGCGCGTCCACCCGCAGGTTGTGCGCCCGACTGACCGGCACGACGTAGTCCGTAATCGATACGTTTTGCGCCGTTGCTGCAGAAGCCGTCAGCAGGCAGAGCGCCGCCGTCCGAACAAGCGCTAACCGGTGAAGAATATGTACGTATCCCGCCAATGCGCGCGGCCAGCCTGTCAGCGCCAGACTGTGCAGATACGGGTATCTTGCATTGCAACTTCGTGCCGGACCGCAGCCGGGATCCGCCGGCCGACCCCTATTTGTTTTTTGCAACTGCTGCCGCCTCGCTCCCATTTTTGCTGTCATCTCTCTTCTCCCCTGTCTTCGTGTAAGGCATCGGCCTTCGATGAATCGGATGGCTCCATCAAGAACGTAATATCGTCGTAGTCCGCCTTAACCGGCGTTTTTGTGTTGTCCGAATCCGTCAGCACGGCAACGGCGCCGACGAGTCGCGGATCACTACCGAAGACACGTTTGTAGTCTTCGTATGCGTTGACCTCTTCCCATATCCATTTGCCTGTATTTTTGCTTCCCGATTGCAGGACGATCACTTTGGTATTTTCATGTTGCGGGCTCTCCGTCTCGGTACCTGCTGGCAGCGTCGCGCTCCACACGTACTTGAGCGTCTTGGGAATGAATAATCGACCCTTGAATACCAGCCTTACCGCCGCCGCACTATCGTTCTTCTTCTTTCTTGATTCATCCCCACCTTCGGGAAGCTTGTGCACACGCCAGCGCCACCTGAATTTCTTGAAGACACGGAGGTTGATATTTCTACCCTTTATTTCCGCGGCACGACCCGCATTGGTGGACCTGCCCACGGTCTCCGCTCTCAGAAAATGATCGCCGTTCTCAGCCTGAATCGTGTAATACAGGTCCTCTTTCTTCTTTGTTTTCTTGTGGCGCCAGCCCACTCTTCCTTCCCAATTTCCGGGAAACCGCCCGAGCTGCTCGGGGTATTCGAATGTCTCCAGAACGAGGATGGAATCCCCTGAAGGCGTATGGAACTCCGGGGGCGGATCACCCGCATACGCCGACGATCCGATCAGGATCCCGATGATGATTATCTGGAATCGTCTCATAGGAAATGGGATCATTTCGACTTCACGGAACGCCGTGGAACCGGGAAATCCGTATGGGATTCAACATCGATCGGGACCACCCGGTTATAATCCGCCCCGCACTCAGAAAATATAGGAAATAGACTCTTCATGGTGTACAAAAAAGCCCGAAACCACAGCCTTCGGCCCGCCTCGTGGAACAGACATAAAGATACCGCCACGGAACCCATTCCAGTGGCGGTGACGATTCCTCTCTTCACCACAAAGTATCCACTTCTGCGCTAGTGTTCTGACCCCGGAAATAAGTTGCCTAAATTCGACCGCCGAGTCGCCCGTCGAATGGTGAGGAATTTTCGGGACAGGACACTAGGCGCCAAATTGCCGCGCGAATCGGATAAAATCGTTAAACCCAATGCGTCCGTCTCCGTCCAGGTCAAATCGGGTTTCGAAATCCACGTCCCCGGCCCCGGAACCAAAGGCCTTTGCAAACAACAGAAAATCGGCAAAGTCCACCTGGCCGCTGCCGTCGAAATCCGCGGGCCGTTGCCGGATGCTGACGCTCACGGCGGGCAGTATGCCCTCGCCGTAGTTCCAGCCCGTCCCCTAGGACACCGTCTTCGCTTCCGCGTCGATCGCGCCGACCCGGTACCGCAGTTCCGCCTCTTCTTCCTCCTGGTGCATCTCCACGACCACGTCCGCCGCGGGAATCGAAATGCCCCAAAGGCACGCGCACAGAAAGATCGTCAATCGGACGATTTGCATAACGTCACATTTCGGGAAATAGAGAACCGGGTGGCGATCGGCAGTGCCGCAAGATTCGCCTTACCGCGGCCGGATGGAAACCGGGCGCCTATTTCAGGCACAACCCTCCGTCCACTTTCAGAATCGTCCCGGTAATGTAATCCGCGGCGTCGGAACAGAGAAACGTGGCCGCTTTCCCAAGGTCCTCAATGGTGGCCAGCCTTCCCCATGGCATGCCTCTTGCCGCCTCCCTGATCTGCTCGTCCGTGGCGAATTGCCGTTCTCCGGGCGTGTCGGTATAACCGGGTTCGATCACGTTTGCACGGATGCGATGTGGCGCGAGTTCGGCCGCGATGGTGCGGCACATCTGGTTGATGCCGGCCTTGGCCGAATTGTACGGCATGGACGTAGGCATCGGTACGTGCGCCAGCACGGAGCTGATGAACAGAATGCTGCCGCCACCGCCCTGGTCCACCATCTGCCGGGCGCCTGCCTGCGCGGCGTGGAAGCTGCCCCACATACAGACCTCCCACGTCCGCCGCACAGCCTGTATCGAGAGTTCCAGAAAGGGTTCACGCTTGCTGTAATAGGCATTGGCCACGACGATGTCAAGCCTGCCAAAACGGTCTACCGTTGCTTCGACCATGCGGTCCACGGCGCCCCGGTCTGAAACATCGGCCTGTATGACCAGCGCCTCGCGACCCACTGCGCGGACCTCGTTCGCAACGTCCTCCGCGTCGTCAGGATGCGAATGGTAATTAACCGCAATATCGGCGCCCGCACGGGCCATCTCTACGGCACATCCACGTCCGATGCCCCTGGAAGACCCGGTTATCAGCGCCGCCTTGCCTGTCATATCAACCATAAGGACCCTTTCTTTTCGATATAGCCGGCGTTCATTGTTCTGTCCCGGAAATAGGTTGCCGAATGGTGAAGAATTTGGGGGACAGTACACCAGGACCCGAAGGACTCCAGGGACCGACCGCTATTCCCCGCCGGAACCGCCGGATGCTCGCGTTCGCGCGTGAACAGGGTCGCCTTCCATGATTTCCGATGTCCGCTTTTCGCGCTGGTCCTGCGCTTTATGCCTTCGGGTTTCCCGATGTGTTTCACGGTATCGGTCCGGAATGACCAGTTCGTCGCCGAGGTCGGGCGCATCCGGGGTCACCTTCCAGAATTTGGGCAGGAATTTCTCCCATCGGGCGATAATGTCGCTCGCGCGTCGGCTGTTGGTGTTTTCGAGGTGTCGTCCGATCATCTTCTTCAGCAGGCCGACGTCGTCAGCCTGGTCGATACGATGGATGCGCACGAGTTGCGGGTTGTATCTGCTTTCAAACGATCCCTCTTCGTCCAGCACATACGCGACTCCGCCCGTCATTCCGGCGCCGAAGTTCCGCCCGGCGCCGCCCAGCACAATCACCACGCCGTCGGTCATGTACTCGCATCCGTGGTCTCCCACACCCTCTACCACCGCACGACCGCCGCTGTTGCGCACGCAGAATCTCTCGCCGGCAACGCCCGCCGCGTAGAGTACGCCTCCGGTGGCGCCGTACATGACGGTGTTTCCGACGATGGCATTCCTGTGGCTCGGAAACCCGGCGTTACCCGGCGGTCGCACAATGAGTTCTCCACCGTGCATGCCCTTGCCGACGTAGTCGTTGGCCTCGCCGGTAAGGACCAGCCGCAACCCGCGTATGCAGAATGCCCCGAAGCTCTGTCCCGCGCTGCCCCGAAACCGGCACTCGATGGTACTGTCGAGGCCGCCGTCTCCATAATGAAACGCGATCTCTCCGGCCAGCTTGGCGCCAACCGCGCGACGCGTATTCTGAATATCGTAACTCAGTGTAATCGAGCTATCTTCCTTGATGGCATCCATTGCGTCCTGAAGCAGCAGGTCGTCAATCGATGCATCGGGCCGGTCGTTGCGTTCGCGGGTATGCAGCCGCGGACGGGTGCCGGCCGAGTCCGGATCGGCCAGCAGATCGCCCAGGTCGATACCCCGCCACCGATGTTTCTTCGGATCGACGTTGGATTCCAGAATTTCCGGGCGGCCGATCAGGCTCTCCACCGACCGATACCCGAGTCCCGCGATGACTTCACGGACCTCTCCGGCGAGATTGGTAAAATAGCGAACGACGTTCTCGGGGGAGCCATTGAATTTCCCGCGTAATTCGGGCTTCTGCGTGGCCACGCCGACCGGACAGGTATTCAGGTGGCATTGCCGTGCCATCACGCAACCCATTGCCACCAGCGCCGCCGTGCCGAATCCGTACTCCTCTGCACCGAGAGCTGCCGCGACAACCACGTCCCTGGCGGTTTTCAGACCGCCGTCCACGCGAAGCACAACCCGTCCGCGCAGGTCGTTCATCACCAGCGTCTGCTGTACCTCGGCCAGGCCCAACTCCCAGGGCCCGCCCGAATGTTTGATGGCGCCCAGGGGCGAGGCGCCGGTACCGCCGTCGTGCCCGCTGATGTGGACCACGTCCGCGTAGCCTTTGACGACCCCCGCCGCGATGGTACCGATTCCTGCCACCGAGACCAGCTTGACGCACACCTTTGCCCGGGGATTCACGCGTTTCAGGTCGTAAATGAGTTGTGCGATGTCTTCGATACTGTAAATGTCGTGATGTGGCGGCGGCGAAATCAGCGTTACCCCCGGAACGGAATGCCGGATCAACGCGATCTCCGCGGAAACCTTGTGCCCGGGCAGCTGCCCGCCCTCGCCCGGTTTGGAACCCTGTGCCATCTTGATCTCCAGTTCCTTTGCCGAAGCCAGGTACTCGGGCGTGACACCAAACCTTCCGGAGGCCACCTGCTTGATGGCGCTGTTGGGCCGGTCTCCGTTGGGCAGGCGCCGATACCGGGCGGGGTCTTCGCCGCCCTCCCCGCTGTTGCTCTTGGCGCCAAGCCGGTTCAACGCAATCGCCAGCGTTTCGTGTGCCTCGCGTGAGAGCGCACCGTGCGACATCGCGGAGGACACAAAGCGTCGACAGATGGCTTCAGTCGGCTCGACCTCCTCTATGGGGACAGATGGCCCTTTCTGAAACGTCATGAGATCACGCAGCGAGGCCGCCGGACGCCCCTCCACCAGCCGGGAATAGGCCGTATAGTCGTCGTAATTCCCGGAGTTGGCCACATTTCGGATGGCCTTGAAGACCGGGGGATTGAAGGCATGGAACTCGCCGTCCCGCCGGAACCGGTAGATTCCAGCGTCCGTCATCGCGGGTGACTCTTCGGGCTGGAACGCCAGCCGGTGCCGGTCGGCCGCGTCGTCGGCAATTTCGGCAAGTCCGATCCCGCCAACTTGGGATACCGTACCGGAGAAATACCGGTCCACCACGTCCGGGTGCAGACCGACCGCGTCGAAAATCTGAGCGCCGCAGTAGCTGCTCAGGGTGGATATCCCCATTTTACAGATCACCTTCAGGATACCCGCTTCCAGCGCGCGCCGGTAATTGTCCAGCGCTTTTGCGTAGGTGATTTCGCCTTCCAGGTCGCCGGTCCGGATCAGTTCGTACAGACCTTCGTAGACCAGATATGGATTTACGGCGCTGGCGCCGTACCCGATCAGCGCGGCGATGTGGTGAACTTCCCTTGGCTCCCCTGACTCCACAATCAGGCTCGCCTGCATCCGCTTCCCTTCCCGGATCAGATGATGATGTACAGCGCCTACGGCCAGCAGCATGGGGATGGGGGCATGATTCGAGTCCACGCCGCGGTCGCTCAGAACCAACAGGGCCCTGCCCGACTCGACTGCGCGCGACGCCTGGAGATACATCCTGTCCAGGGCCGTTCGCAGACCTTCGACCCCCTCCGACGGATTGAACAGCGCCGGCAGTTTTTCAGATTCAAATCCCGGCAGACCGGAGCTGGAAAGCCGCCGAAATTCAGAATCCAGCAGGACCGGGGAAGGGATTCGGATCAGCCGCGCGTTGGCCGCCTTTTCCCTGAAGATATTCCTCCGGCGACCCAGCAATACGTCCAGCGACATCACCAGTTCTTCCCGCAACGGATCGATTGGCGGATTCGTGACCTGCGCGAATCGCTGCGTAAAGAAGTTGTATAGAAGCTGTGGCCGTTCCGACAACATCGCAAGGGGGGTATCGTCACCCATGGATCCCACGGGTTCCTTGCCGTCGTTCGCCATAGGTACCAGGACATATTCAATTTCGTCGGCGGTGTATCCGAATGCCACCTGTCTCCTTGCCAGGTCCGTCCGTTCTCCAACCGGCATGGGCTCGTTTCGGGCTTCCGACTGATCCAAAAAAGCCAGATTGTCCCTGACCCACCGCCTGTAGGGTCGGCGGGCCGCAAAATGAGATTTGATCTCGTCGTTTTTCAACAACACGCCCCTGCCCGTGTCTACCGCGATCATCTGGCCCGGCCCCAGGCGGCCCTTCTCCACGACCTGGCGGTCGTCGATCTCCAGCATCCCGACCTCCGAACCCATAACGATCAGACCGCTATCCGTGATTTTGTAACGAGCCGGCCGCAACCCGTTCCGATCCAAAGAGGCGCCCACGACCGTGCCGTCGCTGAACGCGACCGCTGCGGGTCCGTCCCAGGGTTCCATCAGACAGTCGTTATATTCATAAAAGCCACGCAGATCCTTTGGCATGTCGGGTATTTCCCGATACGCCTCGGGAATCAGCATCATCATCGCGTGCATCGGATTCCGTCCGGCCACTACGAGCGCTTCGAAGACATTGTCGAGCATCGCGGAATCACTTCGGGTCGCGTCGACAATGGGCTTGATTCGATCCAGGTACCGCCCCCAGCCCCTGGATTTGAGCTCCGCTTCGCGCGCACGCATCCAGTTCACATTACCCCGAAGCGTGTTGATCTCGCCGTTGTGGGCGAGGTATCGAAGCGGCTGCGCCAGAAACCAGTCCGGCAGCGTATTTGTGCTGTATCGCTGGTGAAAGACCGCCAGCGCGGTATCGAAGTCAGGATTCTGCAGGTCCCGGTAAAACCGCGCAAGCTGCGGCGCCACCATCATTCCTTTATAGACGATGGTCCGGTTGGACAGCGAGCAGATATAACATCCCTCTATTCCGTGCCGCCGCACGGAGCGCTCCACCTGACGTCGAACAAGGTAAAGCGCACGCTCAAACTCCGCATCGGACATCCGTTGGCCCCGGGCGATCAGCACTTGCTGAATGTCGGGCATCAGTTCCGCGGCCCGGTCGCCTAGGACCGTCCGGTCTACCGGTACCGTTCGCCAGCCGATAAGTACAAGCCCGTAATGGTCCGTTGCTTCGTCGACGATGATCCGGTACCGGTCGTTCGTCACCTTGTCCTGCGACAGGAACAGCATGCCGATGGCCAGATCCTCGGCGCGCAGCCCGCCGTATCCCAGTCTCTCCGCCTCCCTCACGATCAACCGTCCGGGAATCTGCGTGAGCACACCGGCCCCGTCGCCGGTCTTCGCATCCGCGTCCATCGCGCCCCGATGGGTCAGATTGGCCAGCCCGAGCACCGCATGGCGCATGATTTCGCTGTTACGGTTGCCCCGGATATCCGCGACAAAGCCCACGCCGCAGGCATCGTGCTCAAATTCGGGCCGGTACAGCCCGGTTTTGGTGGTTGCTTGCATTAACGCCTTCGTCCTTCCGTGTCAAAATTCATCTTCCGTCACCCGGCTTACGCCTTTCGCTTGTTCCAAATTCAAAATGCCAGGATCGGCAGGATCCTGGCATTTTCTCCACGTCGTATGAACGAGCGAAGAGTTCGAAACGCCCTACTCGAAAGCCTTCGCATTGATTTCGATATATTCCTTCCATTCATCAGGTGTATCGTCTTCTTCAAAAATCGCCTCGACCGGGCATTCGGGTTCGCAGGCCCCGCAATCGATGCACTCATCCGGGTGGATGTAGAGCATCTGGCGTTGCTCGTCCTCCGGCAGATTGGTTGCATCGGGCTCGTAAATGCAGTCGACCGGGCAGACTTCCACGCATGCCCTGTCCATTACGTCGATGCATGGCTCGGCGATAATGTACGTCATTCTGTTCACCCCTTTCCTTGTGTCTGTCTATAAATCATTCATCTTAGAACATTGACTCCGTGAAATCAAAGCCGACTAAATAAAGACGGATATGGCAAACCATCACGAAGTCCACGTCACTGCCACCCCATCCCGCGTCAATCTCATCCGAAATATAGAACTTTCTTTCCTTTTGTCAAGGCACAAAAAGCTAAGAATCCCCTTTGATATTCCGCAGCAGATCAGAGGCGCTTTTCCGGCTGTCCGAACGGATTCTGACCGTGAATCGCTGCCCGGGATCCGGATCGCGAGCGATGGAAATCGCGTCGCCATCGTATAGACTGTCAATCACCCGGTCCAGGTCCGCCCGAACGGCCGCGAGCGTCTCTTCCGAATTGGGGGCCAGCAGCCGGTCGTTCAATGCGATCAGGACTTCATCCGTACTGAATCTCGCGGCGCCCGCCAATATGGAGTTCCCTTCGAGCTTGCGGCACGCCTTCAATGCAAAGACAAGCGCCATCCGAAGCCGGTCCGCGAAATCTCCGCCGGACGGCTGCTTGCGGTCGTACAGGAGACCTGCCATCCCGTCAGTGCGGTCGATACTGTAGTTCGCCTCGTGCCCGACCAGCAGGGTGACCGGTCCCCGATGCACGTGGCTGTAGTCCGCGACATCAACGAGCACTTCGTCCGTGGTCTCCGGAATCCAGGTGTTGAAGACCCGGAACCAGGTGTCCGGAGCCACGTCCTGCCCGCTCTCGAGGTAAAACTTGATCTGAATTCGATACGCGTTCATAGATCAGCCACGCGAAGACCCTTGGGGATTTTAAAACAGCTTCTTAATTGCTGACGACGTTCATCCGCCCGTAGCAGGCGTACGCGGCTTCGATAAAGAGCTGCGTCTCCTCTATGAACCGGTGCGCCAGGTCTTCGCTGTAGGACTCGACGTTTCGCCTCTGGGCATGGAAGAGATAGTTGGCGAACTTGCCGCGGGTTACCGGGTTGTCGTGCAACAGGCCCGTTTCGACGATCCTGGTGCGAAACTCCGACACGATCGTATCGGGATCTTCCGGGACATCCAGGAACTGGGTCTTGACAAGGGCCTTGGCGGCGTGAACCATCGCGCTGTACGCCTGTTTATAGGCCGTTTCGTATTGGCCGCTTTCCAGCAGTACCTGGGCTTCAAAGGCCTCGCGCTCGCAACCGGACAGTTCGAACTGAACGAGCGGCACCACCTCTCCGGCGCACTCGCCCTTCCCCATGTCCCCGGTGGTGAACACCCGGCTGTCTCCCCAATCCATATAAAAGGAGGAGTCGATCTCATAGGGAGGCACGTCGGTCAGGTCGTCCAGCATGCGTTTCACCTTCACTTTGCCGATACGCCGGATATACTCCTGAAAGCTCTCGTCTCCGGATCGACCCTGAATGTAGCTCTCGCTGATCCGGGCGACGACGTCGGGGATCCGTTTGGACGGGACCGCCCCCATCGCCAGTCCGAAGGACGCGGCGTTCCCGGTCCACTGGCCGCCGAGTACCACCTGAAAGTGCGGCACCGTGTAACCGCCCACCTTGCGGCTGATCCCATAGAATCCCAGGTCGGCCACGTGATGCTGCCCGCAGGAGTTGAAGCAGCCGCTGATCTTGATACGCAGCCCTTCCACCGCGGCGTCCATATTCAACCCATTCTCGGCCAGGCGCGATCGCATTTCCGCGGCCAGCCCGCGGGACGACGCGATGCCGAGTTTGCAGGTATCCGTTCCGGGGCATGCCGTCACGTCCGCAATCGTCCCGGCGCCGGGTTCATTCAGTCCGATCTCCGCGAGCGCGTTGTAGAGTTCGGGGAGGTCCGCCTCGCTCACCCAGCGCAATACGATATTCTGTTCCACCGTGGCGCGGATGGTGTCGTTCACGAAACGTCTTGAAATATCGGCGAGGGCCCGGGTCTGGTTGGACGTGAGGTCGCCGAGCGGCAGCGTGACCGTAACCACCGCGTAGCCGTCCTGGCGCTGCCGGTATACGTTGGTACGCGCCCATTCCTCGAAGCCGTCGGCCGCTGCGGCGCCGTTCAGGGGCTGTGCGATCTTCAGCGGCTTCTCATCATAGGCATGGAGGTCTGAAAGGAACGCCGTCCACTCGGGGTCGTCGGGCATCACCTTCCGTTCCTCGTCCACAAGGCGCTTGAACTCCTCCAGGCCCAATTTGGCGATCAGAAACTTCAGCCGCGCACGGGCCCGGTTCCGCTTCTCGCCGAGGCGGGCGAATACGCGGGAGATCGCCTGCGACACTGGAAGAAGCTCCTCTTCGGGGAGGAATTCCTCGAGCAACTTTGCCTGGTGCGGCACAGCGCCCAACCCGCCGCCAACGAAGAACCTGAACCCGCGTTCTTCCCTGCCGTCCACGGTCCTCGTAACCGCAATAGCGCCGATATCGTGCATACTGGCAAGTCCGCAGGCCTCGTGTTCGCATCCGGAGAAGGCAATTTTGAATTTGCGGCCGAAGTCCTGCGCGTCCTGGTGCCCCAGCAGGAATTTTGAGCATGCGCGGGCATAGGGCGTTACGTCGAATGTCTCCGTCCTGCACACTCCGGAAAGAGGGCAGGCCGTCACGTTCCGCACCGTATTGCCGCAGGCTTCACGGGTTGTGATGCCTACAGAAGCCAGGCGATACATCAGATCCGGCGTATCGTCGATATGCACGTAATGCAGCTGGACGTCCTGGCGCGTGGTAATATGCAGGATGCAGTCCGAATATTCCTCCGCGAGATCGCCCAGCACATCCAGTTGATCCGCGGTCAGGCCCCCGAACGGGATCTTGATCCGCTGCATCCCGGGCGCGTCCCACACCGTATCCGGCCCCTTCACCAGGTCGCCGCTTGGAAAATCCAGAGCCTGCGTATTGCTGCCGTCGAACCGTTTGCCGTTATCGTAACGCTGCCCGTAGACACCCCGGCGCAGGCGGGTCTCAGCGAAAACGGTATCTTCAATCTTGCCCTGCTTCCGCAGCTCGATCTGGGTGGCGAATATATCCACTTCCCGGCCCATTTCGTCGGGTATGCGGTCCGCGAGAACTTCCTTCCAGGTTTTAGATTCAGACATGGCAACGCCTCCTGGTTCCCGATTGCGAGGGCAACGGCGTCAATCAGGGGGGTAATCTATCGAACTCACCCGGTGAAGTCAACGAAATTATCCGGAAAAGTCAGCCGTTCCCATCGGGAAAAATGGGCTTCGGCAGATATTCTTGAGTATTTTGATCAACAATATAGTAAATAACAGAACTATGGGTATACTGTCAACAAAAAAACGAGAGACAAATGTCTCTCGTTTCCCGGACCGACGCCCTCTCCCGCAGTGGATTGCCGGGCCGGGCGTATGAGACAGAATGTACCGGGTGTGTTCTATCCCCCGATCTGGTACATTTCCACCTTGGAGAATGAGGGCATTTCCGCGGTCTCGGCCGTCCTTGATTCGGAATACCGGTCCTCCCGGCGCTCCCATATTTCCGAGATCGTCGCCAGAAGATCGTCGTTGCTCGCCCCGTCGCGCATGGGGTCTCTAAGATCTACGCCCGTGCCGGAAAACAGGCAGGTATACACTTTCCCGTCGGTGGACAGCCTCGCCCGCGTGCAGTCCCCGCAGAACGGCTGGGTAACGGAGGCGATCACGCCGATCTCCCCGCTTCCATCGAGATATCGGTACCGCCGCGCGACCTCTCCCGGGTAGTTCGGCGCAACGGCCGTCACCGGCATTTCTTCATGGATTCGCTGAACGATCTCTGTCGCGGGAACCACCTGGTCCAGGCGCCAGCCGTTGCGGTTGCCCACGTCCATATACTCGATAAACCGGACGATATGCCCCGTGCCGTGAAAATGCCTGGCGAGATCCACGACGGTATGGTCGTTCACCCCTCGCTGAACCACCGCGTTGATCTTGAGCGGGGTAAACCCCGCCGCTTCCGCCGCACGGATTCCATCCAGCACCTGAGAGACCGGGTACCCTCTCCCGTTCAACAGTTCGAATACGTCCTCGTCCAGGGAATCCAGACTTACGGTTATCCTGTGCAGCCCCGCATCCTTGAGTTCCCCGACCGTCCGCGGCAGCAGATAGCCGTTGGTCGTGAGCGTGAGGTCTTCGACACCGTCGATCGCCGCCAGGCGCCTGATCAGCGCCGCGAGTTCCCGCCGAAGAAGGGGCTCCCCGCCCGTGATCCGGACCTTACGCACCCCCAGACCCACGAAAAGCCGCGTCAGCCGTTCGATTTCCTCGAAGGTCAATATTTCCGCTCTGGACAGGAACGTGTAGTTTTCTCCGAAGACCTCGGCCGGCATACAGTAAGGACACCGGAAATTGCACCGGTCCGTAACCGAAATCCGGAGATCCCTGAGCGGTCTGCCGAATCTGTCTGTCGCCGCGTCCGCCATTGCAATAGCCACTTCCCTAGTAAGATTCCGCGCGCGTGACCGCTGTTTCAAACTGCTTCTTGTCGACAATCGCCCCGCGCAGCCGCGCCTCGTACAGGAATGCGCCGTTCAAGTTTGCGCCCCGCAAATCCGTTCCCCTGAAATCCGTCGCGCCCACCACCGCCGCTTCGAGGTCGGCATTCCTGAAACTCGTCGGCCGCCCCGAGGGATTCGGAAACGACGCTTGCACCACGCCCAGGCGCGCGCGCTTCAGACTCGCGCCCGTGAAATTCGCGCCGCCGAGTACCGCGCCCGACAGAAACGCATCGTCCATCACCGCGCCGGCAAGGTTTGCGCCCAGCAGGTCGGCGGCGACCAGATATACCCGGTTCATCTTTGCTCCACTGAGGTCGGCGCCCTTCATGCTCGCGTTGTGAAACCTGGTTTCCAGGAGTCTCGCATCTCTGAACGTGGCGTTGTCCAGCTTCGCGTCTGAGAAATCCACGCCGGAGAGATCCTCTCCTTCGAAGTCAATTCCGGTGAGATCCTCTCCTGCCAGGTTCTGGGACGATTTCGCCCTGGCGATCAACGCTTCCCTGTCGACAAACGCGGCGCTCATCCGTTACCCCTCTCTGCTGGTGGTCAGTGGACAGTGATCAGTGGCCGGTAAAACCCGTTGACGTCTCAAACAAGCGATGTCAATTCGTGAATGCCTTGTATATGACGGGGGGCTGCCCAAGAGGAGAACCGTCACCCAGACTGACGACCTGACCGTCGCTCGAGTGTCGCTCGAAATATAACAAACTTGCCCGGGAGGTCAAACTGTATGCCCGGGCTGGTCAATTCGTTCGGGTCTCAGCCTGTGAAGGTCCAATGTCGGAAGTCCGAGACGATGTGTTATTTTCCGGTCAACGGTTTCGATTCGCCTGCAGTCGACCAGTCAAATGGAAACAGGATCAGCTCCAGAACACTGGCACGCCGCAGCTTTACCTCAGCCACCAGTCTATTTCCCGGAATCAGAGGCGGTGTGGGATCGATCTTGACGAGTACGCGCACTGAGGGATAACTCTTCCGTTGAACGTAACGACGTACGGAATGAACCCTTCCTGAAAAATCATAGGAACTTTCCCATTGCGGCCAGAGATCGACCTGTTGGCCCCGCCTGATCCATGGAGCGAACTCCGCCGGAACGTGGCATTCGGCCAACAAAGGATCCTCCGATCCGATCAACATCAGCGTATCGCCCACGGCGGGAACCGCGCCCGGCTTGCGCAGGACCATCAGGATCCGTCCCGGTCCAGGCGCCCGCAGTGTATAGTTTCCCATTTCCCGGCGAACCATGTTGTATGCGGCTTCAGCTTCGGCAACTTCCGCATCCCTTGCCTTGAACGTAAAAAACGCCTTCTTGCGCAGGGGAGTTATCGGCCCTGATTTCAACAATTCCAACGCTGACAAAGATTTCTCGATATGCATCGAGGCGAGGATCGAATCCGACTTTGCTTTCTCCAGATCGTCAGCGCTGACAAGCCCGCCGTGATCGAATAATCGCTGTGCCATCTTCAACTGCCAGTTCGCCAAACGAGCTTTCTCCTTCATTGCTTCCAATTCACTTTTGAGTCCTTTCAGTTCCTGTTCGGCAGGCGACGCCTCCACGGCCTGGAGCGCGGCCCTTGCGGCCTCCCGCTCGGCCACGGAACGCTCGTAGGCTCGTCTTGCAACGGTGAGCCGGGATTCGGCAATGTCACTCTTGAACGCAATCAGGGAATCTCCTGCCGCCACCAGTTGACCCTCCTCGACATAGACCTTTGCGATCTGCGCTTCGACGAGCCCGCTTATCCAGATTTCCTTTTCAGGTACGATTCTTCCTGTGCCCTTTGCCACCTGGTCGATTTCCACGAACCATAGAACTGCGACGACGGTCAGAATGACCGCAAGGAAGCGCAGTACGTATTTGGAGTACGCAGCATATTTTCAAGACCTGCAGGAATCTACGACCCTGTACTCTCGTATCTGTTGATGCCGACACACCAGAGTCTGTACGCCAGGAAGAAGCTCGCAATGCCGACCAGAGGGGTCCCGTACTGGAACAACGGATCGAACAGAGTGATCCCGTGGAATAATGGGGCTTCCGATTTGTTCAGGAAATGCTCCGCCGGGAAAAAGGCGACAAAGCCGTAGGGGATGACGAAAGTCAGGAGCACCTGCACCCATCTGTCGTACATGCCGAGGGGATAGTTGACAAACCTCCTCAATCCGTAAATCGTCGTATCGACAACTGCCGCCGATCTCACAAACCAGAAGCTCATTGTCCCCGTCAGTATCATGATCGCCGCCTGGATCAACGTGGCGCCAATCAGCACCAGCCCGAACCAGACCACGTTCATCCACGTCCACACAATGTTCAGGTTTTCGAAACAGATCACACCTGTCCAAAAACGGATTTTAAAAGCAATAGAATAAACCCTCCGAGGATGCGATCATGGAAGTAGTACCCTTTGACGGCTAACGCA
>JAAXHE010000169.1 GCA_012271065.1 Candidatus Latescibacterota bacterium | reverse complement strand
CTCAGCACGCAGGGCATGTAGAGGATTACGCGGCACCAGTCCTGTTTCGTCGTCGCCGCCGACAGGATGGGATCGGACCGGCGCCGCCAGACCTGCCCTTTCGGGAGCGATTGGCAGGGCTCTATCTCGAGTCGAAGGTCGATGGTCTCACCGGCTCTGTCCGAAATCGTCCGCCCCGTCGGCTCGACGCCGCAGATGCGGGGCACATACCAGGCCGGGACCTCGGGAACTCGCGCCGCCATTTCATCATCCTTCCGTTGCGAGAAGAGAGTGAAGAGGAATGAGTGAAGAGGAGTGAGGAAAGAGAGAAAGTCTACAGTGCTGGGAAGGCCGGGGCGCTTTCTCCACTCTCCCCTCAACAATTACCCCTGCGCTCATTCCCCCCGAGGTCGGTACCTCGGCGTAAACGCCCGTCCATAGAACAGCGGCATCAGCTCATGCGGTACCTGGTCGGTCTGCCCCAGCGACGCCATCTGGCCGAACTCGTAGTCGGAATGGACCAGCCGCGAAAGCATGATAAGCCGTTCCTTATCCGTCTCGATGTTGATGGTGCGGTGCATCAGCGGACCGTCGGCGAACAGCAGCGCGGACCCCCGCCTGGCCGTGGTCTGATGGAAGAACTCGGAATCCGGATGGTCCGTGATATACTGCTTCAAATCGTCGTACGAGAGGTCGAGTCTGTGACTTCCTGCGAAGATCCCCGTACCGCCGTCGCCGGGGCCGACGTCAGTCAGGTAGAGAATCAGACCCAGGATCTGCGTATGGAACCAGCCGTTTTTTCGCACCGCCCGGTCCTTGTGCCGGGTCACCCCGCCGTGCCATCCCAGAACGGGGGTTTCGGAACGCCGGTTGAAGCGGACGGCGACCTGATGAAACCGGAACGTCCCGCCCAGCAGTTCGGTTGCGATCCCCAACACGTGCGGTCTGGTCAGTACCGACAGGTAGACGGGGTCCAGCCCCAGCACGTTCTCGATCTCAAGACGTTCGAGATGAAGCTCGCCCGAAGCCGTCCTCCTCCGGTTCGCCCGCCAGATCGCCCCGTCACGGAAGTCCTCGTATTTCCTGGGCGGCGGAGGCGGCGTGATCTCGACGTTTCCGGCAGCGTCCAGGATTTCCGCTTTCAGTTTGTTGGCTGACGCTTCTATGGACTGCAACTCCGGCTCGGCAAACAGATCCTCGACGATGGTGTACCCGAAAAGCTCGAACCGCATCCGCTGTTCCAACGTCAGGGCCGGGAATGGATAGTCGAATTCGGTCTGCGGCACATCCGAAAACCCGAACCCGGGACTCGGCGCGGTATATCTGGCTTTCGTTGGTGTCTCGGCCATTCTGTGCACCTCCAAGGATAATCGGTACATTCGACAGGCTCAACGAACCTCATTGAGCCCGCGGCCGGTGTTCGTCAGCTCTCTGTCCGCACCCAGTGCCTGAAAAGGGGCTTCACCTTTTCGGGCATCGAATCATAGACCTCCTGCGGAACGGGCGGGACCTCTGGCGCGTTGAGTCCGGTTGCCTCCAGCATCCGCTCCCGCGCTTCGGAGCCGGGCATCAGGACACCGGTATCGAGCCACCATGGCGCATAGCGGATCACGACGGAAACGCGCGGATCGTCGGAACGGTTGGGGGCCGTGGCGTGCCACAGGCGGCTGTCCAGCATAAGCACGCTTCCCGCTTCGCCTTCCGCGTTGCATTCGCCGGGAATCGCGCCGAACGGGTCGAATCCGTTTCCCCCGCTCGGGTTGTTGTTCGAACGGTGGCTGCCGGGAAGAATGAGTGTTCCTCCGTTTTTCGCACTGAAGGGGGAGAGCATCCACAGCGTGGTGAGGTGCATCACCGCGTCGGGATAGGGCGCGGCAATATGTCCGGCATTGTTCTGGTTGAAGGGCCAGTCGGCGTGCCAGCCGCCGCGCGGATTACCGGGGAAATTCACCGTCGCGGTCGTGAAAGAAATCCGGACGTGTTCGCCCAGCATTCCCTCGACGACGCCCATGACCCCGGAATCCGCCACATAAGGCGCGAAAGACTGCTCCCGGGCGACGAAACCGGAGACGTGGCCGATGCCCTTGTCGTCGAGCGTTTCGGCGTTCGCGTGCCGATGGACGGCATCCATAACGCGCTCTCTCACCGCCGTAACCCGGTCCTCGGGTACGACGTCATTGACCACACACCAGCCGTTGACGCGCATCTGGTCCAGTTCGCACTGCATCCGATCTGCTCCTGAATCCATATAGTTATCCCTTTAGATAGGCGTGACGGCGCGCGAGCCGCGCCGTCTCCACGCTCACGGTTGCAGGATCCAGATTCCGCCCACTTTGCCCGTGATGCTGTCGATGACGATCCACGTCCCCAGGCAGACCGCCTCGCCGAGGATAATCCCCATGAAGAACGGCCGGGTCATCCTGTAAAGGTTGGCGCCTCCGAACCGCAGCACGAGCGTCTTGATTCCCCAGGCGAGAAATACGCTGAAAAAGTAGTTGTGCGTATAGGCGATCGTACTCACCGGCAGCGCTATCGGGTGCAGCGGCCACCACGGCAGCCGCGAACGGAGCGCCATCATCAACACCACGACACCCACGCCCAGACCCGTATACAGGAATCCGGGATAGAAGATGGGCGAGGGCGAGAGCAGCCTGCGCCCGATGTATTCGTCGAACGGCAACGCACAGTCGTTCACGTCCCGGAACCAGTAGTCCAGGTTGCGGCCTCCGTGTTCGTATCCAAGTTGAAGCGTGGTATAGCTCGCTGCGATCAGGCCGGCGGCCAGCGCGGCGCCCATCGCCACCACCAGCCCCCGCTTGCGTCCGATCTCCCGTGCGAGTCGCAGCGCGGCCGAGGCCCTCGGCATCAGCGTATTCAACCGGGTCATCGTCCATGCGAAGCCGACGCCGAGAGACGTCAGCCCCGTCGGGCTGAACGCCGCTGAACCCACCGCGCACACCACGAATTCAGATGGATTCAGCGGGGAATAGGTTACGGAATAACCGGTCTCGCTCACGATCCGGGCGAGTACCAGAAAGACGACAAAACTGAAGAAGCCCAGCAGCAGGACCAGATGGGGAGAGATGCCCGCCTGGTAGAGCCAGCATCCGAGATAGAGTGTCCCTGCGACGATCCCGGCCACCGCGGATCGATAGGGGATCACCTCATCCGAATCGTCCAGGCGCGACGGGCGGCCCATTGCCCTCGCCCACACCTCGCGCAGGTGCCCCCGCGCGATCCACAGACTGTAGCCGGCCAGGCCGAGCATGTATCCCATGCCCATCATCGCCAGGAATTCCGATCCCTGGGAGCTGTGCCGCCCCACGACCCCCGAGACGCCGTATGTCTCCGCCCCGACAACGGCCAGAACGCCGCTGATGCACTTCGCGATGACGTTGAACAGCCAGATGCTCAGACTCACGTCCGTATTCACGAAATACGAGTACCCAAGAATCGCGAAATGAAGACCGATATGCACGGGGATCGCCCGGCGGAAGATCCAGAGAGTCGTTCGCAGCTGAATCCGCGGAAGCGAGTAGTAGTACCTCTGAAGCCCGTTCAACAGTCCGATCAGAAACGGTACCGCGAACCCTCCCCACATCATCCTGCTGCGGAACAGGGGCCCCACCGTCCGCGCCCCCATCTCGCTCATATCCAGCGGCACCTGCATGATGGGAAACGCAAAGCGCTCGTGCTCCTCCCACTGCTTTCTCATGAGAACCGCCAGGCACACGAGCACGACGTAGAGCACGACCAGGAACGACCCCCAGCTCCACAGGGGAACCACCCACGACCACCAGGGCACCGGGGTGCCTGCGGGAAGGCCGTCGTACAGCCCCCGTACCACTTCCGTGTCCAGGATCGACAGCCAGGGAAGGGCATTGGGCAACACGGCTTCCAGGTGCCGCATTTCCGGAGAGGCATAGTAGGTGACGCCCGTCATGAAACCCAGCAGGGCCTTGGTCATCTTCCATGACGGCATCAGAAACAGCAACATGACGTAGATGGCCAGCAACTCGCCCCGCCCGAGTGAGAAGCGGCGCTTCAGGGCTCCAGCCAGCGGGTTGACTACCAGCACGAGTACAAAAAAAACGAACAGCACGCCCCGGTCCATATAGTAATTGCCCATGAAGGGCCCCTGGACGACCATCCGGTTGTAAGTCAACGCGACGCCCATGAACACGCAGAGACCCAGTCCGATCAGGAAGGCGCGGAGGGTCAGACCGTCCTCCGAAGGCGCCGGCTGATTCTCCGATTGCGCGTGTTGTTGCGGGTCTTTCGCTCGAGCGCTTTCCACTCATTCTCCCGTCTGCTGCCGACATTTCAAGTCCTGCCGCACTCGGCCACGCCGATGTGGCGGTAGATTCCGGCCCTGTCGATGCCAAGCGTGTCGGCGCCTGTCCTGTAGAGGGTACCCCAGTCCCTGGCCGAATAATACATCAGATAGCGGTCCCCGCCGTCCACGACGCACGGCGTGGAGGTATACCGCCCGTCGTAGTCGTTGGGGTCCCGCGTCGCCGGCAGGGCGGGGGCGTCATGATGGTGGGTCCAGTTCAGACCGTCGGCCGACGTGGAACAGTAGATCTCGAATACGGGGCGGACCAGCGGCGATTCGGACCCCGCGTCGATCACGACTTCGCCGCCGGCGGGCCAGGCGCCGTACCACATGATGTATCCGTCGCCGTCGCGCATGACGAATGGATAGACCGTGCCCCTGAGTTTCTCGTTGAAGCTCACGGCGGGTTCGGGGTCGCGCGTCCAGCAGAGGCCGTCCGTGGATTCGAAGCGATAGATGTGATGTACCAGGTCGTCGAAGCTCCCATCGGGCGTCGGGGATGAGTTCATCCACATCCGGTAGGCGCCGGGACCGTCCTTGATCACGCACGGACGTCGCCCGCTGTGATAGATCGGCTCCGGATGTACGTCCCATTTCAGCCCGTCGAGGCTGGTGGCATAACCCAATTCCTGGGTAAAGCTGACAAGCCATGTCGGACCGCCCCGCACCACGGTCGACATGATGAACCACATCTTGAACAGCCCCTCGTCCGCGTCGAAGATCACGTGCGGCGTCTGCCATGCGTCGCAGGCCGGCAGATCGTCGCGGGTGAGGATGGGGTTGTCCGGGTGCTCGTTCCAGTGGATTCCGTCGGCCGATTCGGCAAAGCCCATGACCGAATCGTCTGTACGGGTAGCGGTACCGTGAGCGATGTACCACATCATGTACCTGTCCGCCACGCGGAGTACAGTCGGGTTGTAGAGTTCAACCCGGCACCAGTCCTGGCGGGTGGTCAGCGCGGACAGAATCGGTTCTTCGCGACGACGCCATTGTGCAAGATGCAGGGACATATATTCAATCCTTTATAGTCCCCTCAGGGACGTGGAAAGTTCCTCAAGCGAAACGGACTGTTTCCGCAGGGGGCGCGAGTCCATCGTACACGCGGTTTCGCGATAGCCGGAGCCGCTGACGATGGCGACGACGACGTCTTCCGGACGGACCTGCCCGGAGTCCATCAGACGGGTTGTGCCGGCGAGGCAGGCGCCCGTTGACGGCTCCACGAACAGTCCTTCCCGCCGCCCGCAGGCTTCCTGGGCTGAAAGGGCTTCCTCGTCCGTGACGGAAATGAAAAACCCGTTCGACGAACGTATGGTTTCCAGTGCTTCCATGCCGTCGGGGGGATAGCTGTGGGCGAGTTTAACCAGAATCGAGGGAGGGAGGTTGTCGTAGGGCAGCGCCAGTACGTCTTTCCACCGGTTCAATTCGCGTTCAAAGGCCACCTGCAGCGCATTGTAGTCTCGAGGCACCACTCCGATCATCCTGGGAACGGAGTCGATGAGTCCGAGCGCCTGACAATCCTGAAATCCCCGCCAGACCCCCGACACGGTGCCGCCGCCACCCACGGGAACCACGACCCAGTCCGGCCCCCTGCCAAGTTCCTCGACGATCTCAAAGGCGATGGTCTTGTTCCCCTCGGACTGGTAGGGATTGGAATTCCGGCTGGTGGTGCTCAGATAGAGTCCATGTTCACGACAGACGTCAATCACCCCCTGTACGATCGGATCGATCAGGGCCTTCACCTCGACAAGCACCGCGCCCAGGCCGTACATAGGGTAAAGCCGATCGGGCGGCGTTCCCCCGGTCATGACCACGACGCTGCGCATGCCCGCCCGTGCGGCCAGCGCGGCGTTCGAGATGCCCGCGCTGCCTGTCGATACGATGACGGAAACATCCGCGCCGATGGCCTTCGCGTGCGTGATCGCGACCGAGAGCGAACGGTCCTTATGGGATCCGGTGGGGTTGCGGGTCTCGTCCTTCAGATAGACCTGGTGTCCGCCGAAACTCCGGGCGGGCAGCAGAGGGGTACCGCCTTCGCCCAGGGTCACGGCGCTATCGGGAGCGTCTACCGGGAGCAGGGGCCAGTAGCGCCACATGGTACCGTCGAAACGGTCGTCCCATGTAACGTCGTCGTAACTGTATTGAAATCCCAGAGGTCCCGCGCAGAAGCCGCAGTTCAAGGCCTGGGCATCCTGCTGCGCATCGCACGTCAGACAGATCTTCCGAAATCGACCCACTGCAGACCTCTTACCTCAATTCGATACGAGATAACCGTTAAGATGGACACGAAGAGCTTGATTGCGGGGAGACGGTAGAGGAAATGCGGGGAGAGGGAAGACGGTAGAGGGTAGAGATTACCCGCCTCGTGAGGCTTCTTTTCGTGCCGGAGGCAAGGAGGGATAAATTAGGGGGCAAGGATATCTTCTACCGTCTTACGTCTCCCGTCTACCCGGTTTTTTCTCCCTCTCCCGTCTTCTTTCTCACCAGGTGGTGGGTCAGGGTAATGCGGAATCTGACGAGCCAGTGTGATGTTGTGCAGTCTACGGAGATAAGGACCCATCGCATTGGCACGGAAAAGTGAGCATTTGCCCTCCTATTGGCCTCTCTGCTGAATTGGGTCTTAATCGGTTTTGATCCTGCTCCTGGTTTTTAATCCTGCTTAATCGGTTTCTAATCCTGCTTAATCCTGGTCGGTTTTGATCCTGCCTATCCTGCCCATCCATGTAAGTTCGGCATTTTGAGCAAAAGAGGATAAAAAGAAATGGCAATCCCTGAGGACCGCCATTTCTTTTATACACGATGCTTCCTGAAAACTCAGAACGCGCCGCTCAGCGTGAACCGCAGCGGGGCATCCAGATACGTGCCGAAATCGCTGTACGCGACGTCGGCCTGCACGATCCGTCCGTTCGGCATCGAGAATTTCAGCCCTGCCCCGATGGACCAGGACTCTTCGTCGAAGTTGATTTTATATCCTCCACGCAGCGCGAACGAGTTCTGGATCCAGAACTCCGCGCCCACCCGGTACTGAACCTCCGCGAAATCCGTCGCGTAGTAGTTCTCGCCCGTCAACGTCAGATACCCCGGGTCGCCTCTGGAACCGAAAATCTCCATTGCCGCCGCGCTGCTGAAGGACACCGGCATATGCGCGACCGACTCGATCACCTTGACGTCCTTGCCCATGTTCTCGAAGGTCATGCCGAGACGCAGGCTCCTGAAACCGGTGTAGAAAAACGTGGATACGCCCACGTCAAACGCGTTCAGTCGGTCGGTATCGAGGGTCTGCTGCGTCCAGCGGAACATCGAGCCGACGGAGAGTTTGTCCGTCAGCTTCCTGGCGTAGACCACGCCCAGTGAGATATCGCCCATATCCGGTTCCCGGCCGGTCCCCGTGGGCTGGAAAATAGTCGTCTCTTCAAATGCCATGGGTGTGAATGTGACCACGTTCACACCCAGGACGCCGTACGCCGTGTTGTAGGCCATCCCACCCGTAAGGATGTGGTCGCTCATCAGCCACCGGGTGTATCCAAGCGTAAACGCGGCGCGTTCGATATGCGTGAGACCCGCTGGATTCGAAAAGATAGCGCCGATATCGTCCGCCACCGCCACAAAGGATCCACCCATCCCGGCCATCCGTGCCCCGTGGTCGATCTTCAACACAGGCAGGATCATGCGCGCCACCCTCCTCTGATCCTGGGCATCGGCGGCCTGCGAATAGAGCATGGAACAGATCGCTGCCGCCGTCAGTCCGATCCACAATGTCCGTTTCATCGTTCGATCTCCTTACGTTTCAATATGGATCTACTTCAAATCCGGGCACCCCAAACCGGGCAGACACAGGGTCTGCCCTACTTGATGATCATCAACGTGCCCCGCTGTGTCTGGCCCGAACTCCCCGGCATCTGGGACTCGACGATCCAGTAGTAGACGCCGGCGGGCACACCCCCTCCGCGCGCGTCGGGGATCTGGTTCCAGGAGGCCTCGCCTCTACTGGGATCGTTGTGTCTGACCTCGGCGGCAAGCTCTCCTGCCACCGTATAGATCCGGATAATGCACTTTTGGGGGACGTTGGTAAACCGCATCAACCCCGCTGTGGGGTAGTTGTGAGCGCCGTCCGCCTTGTGCGGGTTGGGTACAACGATCACCTGTCGCTGCAACTGGTCTGCCGAAGCGTTGGCCGGCACAAACGGAATATTGGTCAGCACGCCGTTTGCCCACTGCTCGGGCGAGCTGTTTCCACCCTCTAAGGACGGAATGGCCATACCGGTCCCGTTCCAATCGTCGTGGCCCGAGTCATAGGCCGCAACGCGGTAGAAATATTCGAATCCCGCCACCGACTTTCTGTCCTCATATTCATAGCCGCCCCCCTTATAGTATTGCGAATCCTTCAGGGGGACTTCGGCCACGAGCTTCCAGTCGTCAACCTTGAAGTCCGACCGGTAGACCCGGTAGCCCACGATATCCTGGGCCT
This sequence comes from Candidatus Latescibacterota bacterium, assembly GCA_012271065.1. The sequence goes on along the minus strand of JAAXHE010000169.1, from coordinate 53,412 downwards.
CGGCGCCCGAATAGTCCGGATCGGTCGCATCGTCGCCGTCGTCGGTCCACTTTACAAGGTTGAAACCGTCGACCGACGCGGTGGTCTCCGTCTTGACGTCAGGCGGAGGATCGGGCAGATCGTAGTTCCACCTGAAGGCGTCGGCCGCGGCCTTGTGGTGTTTGAGCAGGTTGTCCATGGGCTTGTCAGTGTACATTTCCTCCTGTCTGCCCAGCTTCGCCCAGCCCCACATGTTCTCCTCTACCGGCGCGGCCGCCACCAGGGCGTAGACGATCCGCACCTTGTCGCCCGGGGCCAGGTCGTAGGGCCCATAGGCAAACGACCCGGTGACACCGTCCACCTCGGTGGGATTGTCCTGGATAAAGGGCGCAGGACTCGTCATTTCGTTGTAAATCTGCTCCGAGCTCTTGTTCTCCGAGCCGGGTTCGGAATAATCGGTCCGGTCCCGGTAGTCCCACCACTTCACCGTATGGGGCTGGTCCGCCACCCTGGGCGCCACAAAGCGCGCATCCCCACCGGTGTCGTAGGTGAAGGTTGACGGATCGTTCACCGACCCGGGCGTGTACGCCAGCGGTGCAGCGCCCACGTACTGGTAGGACCCCATTTCCCCCTCCACCTTCGTGTGCCTGAGGCAGCAGTCGTGCCAGGACTGGTAGGCCCGGTTCGAGCTGTAGGGCTTGCCGATGTCCTCCCCGGGTAGATCCGGATTTTCCCCATCAAAGGAGTACCACATCTTCAACCCCATGGCCGCGCCCGGCCCGTCGAAGTTGGCAGCCTCCGTGTACTTGTACCAGTCGTCCAGAGCTATCGGTTCCGTGGCCCTGAAGTAGGAGTTTCCCGTGTAATTTCCCTGGCCGCACGCGGAGACGTAGAAGCGGGTCGAGAAGATCAGGAACGTATCGTTCAGCTGCAGCCCGCCGCCTCCGAGGTCCGCCACGCCGTCACCGTCGGAATCTCCGGTGTTCTCGAACGTGTACTCCAGGATCTCAAAATCGTCGTAGTCCGGATAGCTCCACGCATACGCCTTCTTGGTAACGGTAATGCCGTTCCTGGTGGTCCACTTGCTGACGATGATGCTCTCCGGGAAATGGTCCTTGTCCGCTTCCATATACTCGCCGTACCGGTAGTTGTGGATCTCCACCGGCTCGATGGGGCCCGGAGGGGCCTGCCCCGGCCACCAGTTGGCCATAACAGGACCCAGAGGAGATTCCTTTTGGTACCCGATGTTCGCCTCCAGCCCCTGGGAAGGATCGTAGCCCATCGCAACCACGTCCTCCGACTCCAGGGTCGCTTTCGACTCGGAGACGTGGAACTCGCCTCCCACCTGCGTGGCGATGAACTGGTTCCAACCCGGCATCGTACCACACATTTCGCCGTTCCAGCGCCTCCACTGAGATCCCGGCCCCCAATCCCGTTGACCCCAGTAGTCGATAAACTCCTTCGGGTACTGCGTCCACAGATAACCGGGATACTGCATACCAACGGGACGGTACCAGCTCATCGGTGTGGCCGCCCGCACCCCCTGGGTGCCCACGTTCCAGTAAATATCCCACACCTTCGCGCGGGACTGGATCCGGAGTTCCGCGTGTACTGCGGTGCTGAACACCAGAGCCATGAGCGCAATCCCGCTTACGATATTCCTTTTCATTTCCTTGACCTCCTCAAAGATGACCAATGAGTTCCGTCCCTCCGTCTCCGGAGGGGCTCACTCACGTCAGAAGCTCAACCTGATTCCCGCGTGCGTTATCCGGGGATTGCCTATGTAGCGCGAACGGTCGGAAACGTCCCCGTAATTGAGGTAAGTCGCGTCGTTGGGCCTGGGCTGCTGGAGCCCCCACCACATGTAGTCCGTACTGGTGATGCCGCTGGCGTCCTGCTGGTTGAACAGGTTGAAGACTTCCACGAACACGTCGGCGTTCACGTTCCCGAAGCGGAAGTGCTTCTGCAGGTTCAGGTCGGCTTCCGTGTGCAAGGGCCGTCTCGCCGGTGTGTTGGCTCCGGTCAGCTTGATGTAATTGAACTTGCTGCCCGTGTAGATCCGGTAGATCAGATTTGCATTGATGCCGCCAAATAGCGTGGCGCCAGCGTACTGCGCGCCCGGACCGTAGTCGAGCGGGGAGGAGAAGAACATCTGCAGGCTGCCCTGGCTGCGGCGCCCCCGCGTGAAGATGCTTCCAGCACTGAACCAGAACTTCTGATACCAGATGCCCTGCAGCCATTCCCTCGCTTCGTCCGTCAGACCCTCGACTTCCCACGCTGGCAGAATGTCGGGCACTGCACCCCTACTATTGAAGGCAAGCCGGTCGTTCCTGACCTTTCTCAGGTTTTCTTCCGCCTTGTCGCCAAGCGTCTTGATCTCCTCCGCCGTAAGCGGAACGGGTTCCCTGCGGCCGCCCACAACGCGCCATTCCTTGTGGTACTTACCGCTGGCGATGAAACTCCGGTCGGGATAGATCAGGACGCTGGCAACCGACTCGGGGTCGCCCAGCCAGTGGATGGCCTCCAGCCACTCCAGGTTCAATGCGGCCCGGAACGAGAAGAAGTTGCTGAAGCCCTTCCGCATGCTGAACTCGAAGCCCTTGACGTCCTCCGTACGTTCGGAACCGTACGTGCCGCCTATGGCGCCTGTCCTGCCGGTCACCGGGTCGACGGCGTCGTGCCAAATCCCCGTACTCTGGGACTGGCTACTCTTGTAAAAGGCGGCCAGCGAGAGCACGTAGTCGCTCACGAAGTTCCAGTCGGTGCCCACCTCAAAGCTGTTGGTCGGATGCCCCCGGTCCCAGACCGGGCTGATGGCGTTGGCGCCGTAGCTTTCGTCTTTCGCGTTGAACTGACTCCACGGCACGCCGGGAATCCCCACCGGACCGGAGGCCGTCTCCCAATGGCTCCCGAACTGTTGCCGGAAGGAGGGGATCATCATGTATCGGCCGTAGTAGAAATGCATGCTGGACCTGGCCGTAATGGGGTGTGAGATACCCAGCCTGGGGCTCCAACCCTCTATGGTCCGCATTGGCCCCGTGGGCGCCTGGATGAACGTATCCATTGTGTTGTACCACCCCGACGTGAACGACGGCAGCAACTGAACGTCCTGACCCCACAGGCGGTCGTAGCGCAGACCGACGTTGACGATCAGCCCCTCGAACTCCATTTTGTCCTGGACGTACGCGCCGAACTGTTTGGGCGTCACGGCCTCCTCGGGTTCGGGCTGCCCGATGTAACGGATATCCCGTTTCGCGTCGCCAGGCGTCATGCCGGTCCACGTCCACCAGTTCTCGAACGTCATGAACTCGAAGCCGGTCTTGGCGAAGTGTCCGCGGGTCATCTGGCTGGAGAGATCGGCCTTCACGCTGAAGCGATTCTGTTCCCCGACCTTGTAGGCCCAGACGTCCTCCCGCCCGATGTAGAAGTACCCTTCGCTGTCGGTCCTGACGGCGGTGGTTTTATTCCCCACGCCGCTTGTGTCTGTAGCGCTCCGGTAGCGCGACACGCTTACCTCGTAAAACGTCCTGGGGCTGATGGTATGGGTAATAACGCCATAGACCATGTTGTCCGTCTGTTTTTCCTCTCCCGCGACCGATCCATCGGGAATAAAGAGGTCGCGTCCCGGACCCCGGATGACGTTCGGAAAGCTGTACCGGGACAGCCGTCCGTTGTTGACATTCTCCGAGAAGTCGTAAATCCATCCGATCCGCAGCTTCATGTTCGACCCCGCCGGGACCGTCAGCTTTGCGGTGGTCCGGAGGTTCGGCGGCCGCGTTCGCCACGGCCCGGGAAGCACGGCGGCGTCACGGAGGTGCCGGGCGCTGGCGAAGAATGACGCTTCCCCGAACAGGGGGCCGCTCAGAAACCCATCCAGGTAGTGGCCCCGCCAGTCTGTATAGTTGGTTCGCGGGTGGACCAGGTTTCCCGTCTCGGGGTCCACCTCGTTCGTCCACGCCGGGTCGTTCCACTTCGCGTTTCCGCGCAATCCCGGCGCCTCGTAGACATTGGCGCCCCAGTGCTTCTGACCGGCAGGGGTGAGACGATACTCCGCCTCGCCGTGATATTGCGCGCCGCCGTCGCGCGTGACGATCTGGATGACGCCGGCCTGCGCGTTTCCGTACTCGGCGTTCATTCCGCCCGTGATGACCGAGACCTCCTGCACCGCCTTGAGGTTGACGCCGTACCACTGTCTCTCGCCGCCGTCGCCCCAACCGCCGCCGATGCCGCGCCCGTCTCTGCCGGAAACAGGAACGCCGTCGACGTACACGACGTTGTGGCTGGCCACCCAGCCCCGGATCGCGCCGCTGCCGTCAACGGCATAGCCCGGCTCCAGTTCCAGAACCTCGGTAACGTTTCTCAGAATGGGCGTTCGCTCGATCTCCTCGGCGGTCACGACGTAACGGCTGTCCGTCTTGTCGGGGTCCACCGGCGGTCTCTCGGCGACCACCACCATCTCTTCCAGTTCCAATTCGGTTTCACGAAGCTGAAAGTCAACCGTCGTGGTGAAGTCCACCCGTACGCCCACCTGCTCTTTGACCACCGAGTGATACCCCACCATCGATGCCGTCAGCTTGTACTGGCCGGGCGTGACGGAGACGATCACGTAGAATCCGTCCGCATCGGTCGTTCCGCCCAGCCGGGCTCCCTCAAGCGCCACACTCGCCCCCGGCAGGGGTTCCCCCTGCTCGTCCGTCACGCGGCCGACGATCTTGCCGGTTGTCGCGGCCATGACCGCACTGGCGGCAAAGAACACGGCACACAACACGACCACAGCGCCCGTCAAAAACCTGAGCCTGCTCATGGTTCCTCCTTTTCGCGGCGTTTTATTCACTTGCAGGACATTCCAACTGAGAACCAACGGACTATAGCACGCCTGCATGGTTATTTCTTGAAGTAAAACCGGATGCCCCCGCGCGCATTCAGGAACTGCATGGGAAAGGTCTGCCCCTCGAGGCCCCACGCCTCCATCGGCCTCAACTCGCCCAGCAGGAGATTGTAACGCGCGCGCACATCCAGCGAAATATTGTCGAACACGAACGCTTCCACGCCCAGGCCCACGTTGGCGCCGAGCGCCGTGCGCGAATCGCTGAACGGCTCAATCACCAGTTCCTTGTCGATGGGCGCCTCGCGCTGACCGGGAAAGATCAGGCCGCTCACGTCGGTCTTGTAGTCGTAGAATCCCGCGCCGACGGTCACGTAGGTGGAATACTTCTCCTTGGCCAGGATGCCTCCGTCTCCGCGTCTGACCACAGCGTTCACCAGAAAGCTGCTGATGCGCATCTCGCTCACGGCGTTGGGTGACCTGTAGTCTCGTTCATCTATGGGCCAGGTAAACGCGCGGTCTTCAAGTGTTCCGTTCTCGAATATGGAGCGGTGAAACTCCATCTCCACGCTGGTGCGCGGACTCATCACGTAGGTGAACACCGCGCCGGCCTGCCCGCGACCGGTTTCATACCAGTCCTTCAACTTGAAGATCGACCGGTTGTAGTCCAGGAACGTCCCGAGCCCCCAACTTCCGGCCACGCCGCCGCCATAGACCGTTCCCGCCGAGAGCAGCAGCAGCGCCGCTGCCAAACATACCAACACACCGTTACGCATATTCAACCTCCTTCAAATTTCAGATGTCACGAGCGATATCCAGACACTCCGGTGCCATCCTGCAAAACGCAACATCAATCCTGGCGGATCATCACCTCCTTCTGTGTGGACCTCCGGCGCCTATGCGTAATTCTCAATTTGCAAGGCGCCCCGCGAACCTGCGATAGATCCCACCGCCAATTCTTGGAGCCGCCACGTCTGGGTAATCGGAATGGGCGGGCTGACGTCTTTGATCTCGAAGCGTGACTGTCACTCGATGCGTAACCGCGCTGGAACGGAATGCGATCCGTTTCAGTGAAGAATCTCACCGTCGCCTTTCCGCTCCAGAGCACGGATCAGCGCGCGTACGCTGTCCATCTGCCTGTACATGATTGCTGTTGCCGACGCACCGTCTTTTTCGGATAGCGCGTCAACCAGTTTCCGATGCTCAGCGATGGCGACCCTGCCGAAATCCCGGGTACGAAGGCGCTCACCGAATACGGGGATATTTATATCATACGCCTTGAGGCGCAACGCCTCGGCGATGAGATCTGAGAATTCCTCCAGCATCGGGTTGTGCGTTGCCCGCAATAAAGCGCGATGAAAGCGAATTTCATACGCCATCATACCCTGGCCAAAGTCACATTCTTTGAAGTCGGCAATCGCTTTCAGTTCCGACAGGTCTTCGTCTGTCGCATTTTCGGCCGCAAAAGCAGCGGCCGCCATTTCCACGGAAATGCGCAACGCATAGATGTCGGATCGGCTTGAAATCGATGGGAAAACGGAGAGATGACCGTTTTCGTGACCGATTCCAGCCATGGATCTGACAAATGTGCCTCGCCCCTGCTCCCTGACAATGATATCTTCGGCCACAAGGATGGAGAGCGCCTCGCGAATGACCCGGTAGCTGACACCCAGGTTGGCGGCCAGCGTTCGTTCGGGCGGCAACTTATCGCCGGCTTTTAGTGATTCAACAAATATGAACCGTTTGAGAATCGTGACGACCTGGTCCGCCAGTTTTTCTCTGGAAACCGGTTTCAGTTGGTCAGCACTCACGGCCCGACGAAATTCTATCATATTGATAGCAATTAATGTGTGATATCAGTTTTGTCAAGTGTTTTTTTCCTGACCCCGATTCGGACAGAACAGGCTGCGGTATGTTTGCCTGATGCAGTCCAGACACCAGGGGTGGACGTCAACCGTCGATGTATCCCTTCAGCAACCGCGCCGTGTCCGACGCCACCCGCGTAAGATCGTGATCTTTCGAATACGGCTCCAGGACGTTGACGTAACCTTCAAATCCGATGGTTTTCAGATTCGATATGAATTGCGGTATGTCGAGATGATCCTCGTCGTACAGGTACACCCTGCGGAACGTCGGTGTGGATTTTCTGTAGTACCTGCGTATGGTCTGCTCGCCCTGGTGCAGCACGCCGCCCTGTACGTTGACGATGCACAGCAGGTCTCTCACCTGTTCGAGGGTGGCCAGGCCGTAGTCCTGCTCGGCCATGTGGATATTCAACGGATCGACGTTCAGCCCGAGATTCGGTCGGTCGACCTTGCCGATGAATTCGCGGGCACGGAGGATATCCTCGAACATGCTGTTGAAATGACAGGCGATGACCAGCGTGATTTCCTGCCGTGCGGCCAGGTCACACCACTCACGGATCAATTCGATATCCGTGGGATACCCGATCATCAACTGGTCCAGTCCGACACGCGGCAGGAGCGCCAGTTTCTTTCCGGTCAGGTCCGCGTCGAACGAGGCCGAATCCAGCCGTCCCCAGAGCATGCTGCAGCCCAACCCATGCCCGGCATAGAGGGCTTCAACTTCATCGAAGCGTTCGTCCCTGATGAGGTGATCGATCTGACCGTCCCTCAGGTGCACGCCCTCATAGCCCGCGCTGACCGTAAGCGCCAGGAATTCTTCCACCGTCATCGCATAGGACTGCTTCGTCATTTCAATCAGCCGACCGGACAGCGATAGCTTCATCGGGTTCTCCGTAACCTCGTCAATTCAAAATTCCACACTCACATGGATGGACAGGATGAAAAGGATAAAAGACCAGGGGAACGAGGAATGCCTGTGGTGGCCGTCCGCTCCCTGATTTGCTCATCCGTCGTAACAGTTGACGGAACAAGAAACTCAAGACTAAAACAGTCGAGCCATCCCGACGCTCACACAAAACCGGGACGTATCCAGCCGCCTCGTCAGATTCACGCGGAACAGGTCCCAAAGCCCGTTGATCGACATGCCTATTTCGTGGTGGAAACGGTCGAGATATTGAGGCTTATAGTCCAATCCCGCCAGGGTGCGGTCGCCTAACCATGTGCGCCCGTGTCCACCGTGTACTATCAACCCGATGTTTCGCTCGATCATCCACCGCCAACCAATCAACTCGAACGGTACCGTGCGGAAATTGTGTTCCCAAAACACACCCAGAGTCTTCTCTCCCTCGTAGGGCCGATCCACCCACGTACGAAATGCCCCGAAGGTAGCAAGTTCAATCGGTATGGTATCCAGAATATCGTATCGCTGCCTGGGCAGCGTACCGATAAACGAACTTCCGACGACGCGCACATCAAGCACATTGGACAACAGACGCCGCTTGAACAGCGTACGGAACCGCCAATCCAACGTCAACCGAACTTGCGTAAAGGAGAAATCGCTGCCGAATGCGGGACGACTGTGTTCAACTGCCAAAGCCATTCTCCGTCGGCCAAACAGGAACGCCGGACGGTTGTCTTGATCGCCGGCGTCCAGCTCAAGAGAAACAGAGTGCAGGCGCCCCGGATCAATTGTTGGATTCGGGCGCTGAAGATCCGTGTTGCCTCGCAACTGCCAGTCTGTGTTCTTTTCGACGGAACGGTGCCGCTCGATATGGATCCCCGCTACAAATCGTAAGTCCGGCGCACGCCGCCGTCTTAAATCGTAGCCCGCCGTCAATTTGCCGGCTCGCCGCCAGAAATAATCGAAATAATCCGCTGAACCCAGGATTTGCCGCCCGCTCATCCTCAGCCGGCCGTACAGTCGCGACCGGTATCGAACGTCCGTTCCGTCAAAACCAGCAATCGATGCGAATGTCCGTTTCCCCGCTCCCCATCGCGCCGTTGCTTTCCCGCGGAAGGACCATCTTCTCGAGCCGAAGCCGTAAGCTCCGCCAAGCGTCACGCCAGTCCGTTTTGTATGCGCCTTGATCTTCGAGCCCAGATGCCAGCCATCCACCCGATTGAACCACAACTCAGGTCTGGATATGAACGGAAATCCTCTTCTCCTATTGCCCCTCCCTTTACTCTCCCCGTTTCCTGCGCTTTTCGTGCTTTTCTCTTCGTCGTCAAACTTGATAAACCGCGCCAGCGGCCCATCGGGTTTAAACGCCTTCGCAAACGTCATTGTACTGTCGATACGTGTATATGCTTCCTGCTCGATTTCATGTAAAGGAATAGCGAGTGCTGTTCGCAACAGCAAACTGTCCCTTTCGGCACGCACCGAATCGACAACCACTTTTCGGCGCCTTTCGAAAAGCGAATCGGGCAGTTCGACATTCACTTCGTACCCCGTCAAGCGGGAAATGCGTCGTCCGCTAAATCGCGGGAATTGCAGTCCGGGAATCCCGATCTCTACGCTCAACTCCTGCTGCATGCCGACGGGAAACCTGAAACGGCCGCCAAAGTTTCCGAACTGTTGACATAAGGTGACGGAATATTCACGAATCGGAGGGGGGAACAAAAACGCCTGATTGGGGGCCAGATTCGCTTCCAATAGCACGAAGACGCTATCCAGCACGGCCACGCGCCCCTCGAAAGCTGTCTCGAGGCCGTTCTTGGGTTTGACATCGATGTCGTAAACGACGCGATCATCGATTTTTCGACATTCCTGGAGCACGAAATCATAGTGATCCAGCGCCTCCGGATGCGTGACGCCCAGCAGATTATGTCCATTGATTTCTATATTATCTTCGTAAAGGTTTAAACTCCTGGCCGCAGGCAATTCCATGCCGAAATCCAGATTCTCTGTTACGCGCTTGTCCTTGATGACCTCACGCCAACCCCTTTCACGGTCCCAATAGGCGTCGGACAGGCTCTCCGCAATCGCGACAATCCCGGATGGATTACGCCATACAAACCGCGAGTAGGCCTCAACCCGAAAGGTCCGGAGCGCATTCCACCAATTTTGCTTTTGTGCGATCACCTTTCGCATGATACTCCGTCCCGTCTCGCCTGCCGTGACTACGATAACGTCCAATTCAATCGGTACCGGCGCCAGTGCGAAGTCCTGAATGTCGGCTGCAGCTTCATCGATATCATGCCGCTGAGACCGGTACCCGATATAACTCACTTCGACAACTGCGGGGAGGTTGAATGCTTCAAGTACATACTCTCCTTCGGAATTTGTAATTGTGCCGTTGTAGGATCCAACAACCCACACGGTTGCAGCCGGCAGAGGTTCGCCTGTAGTCGAATCGCTTACGACACCCCGTATCACTTTGGCCTGCGCCTGTCCCGCAATCAGCAGTACTCCAAAGAGCCACACCATACGCATGGTGACTGCTCCCTTTCCCGCCACCCTGATAAACTGCCTCTACGATTGACACGCAATTGGATTGCCGAACTCCTGTCCGCTTTACACGATACGGGTCGTCTGCGCAACGCCCGATCAGCGCGGTCATGTGCCGTGTTCGTTTGCCCACTGCACCCAGTAACTGGCCTCCGTTCGAAACCTCCTTTCTTCACTCCAGGCGGAACTCACCTTTCAAAACGAGTTTTTTACGCTGATGGGTTTGCCGGTCTCGATGGACTCCGCGCCCGCGATGCAGGTGGCCGCGGATTTCGCGCCGTCCCGAACGTCGATCATCGGCGTCCTGTCGTTCAGAATACAATCCACGAAATGCGCCATTTCTTCCCCGAACGTGGGATGCTCGGCAAGTATCGTAATCGGCAACCGGATAAAATCCTCCAACTCTTCAATTTTGCTGAGGTACAACCTGTCGTTGATCATCGTACCCTCGGTGCCGTATATCGCCAGATTCAACTCGTATGGGCGCTGGCAACCCAGGAAAGCGGCCATCTTGCCCATGCAACCGTTCTCGAATCGGAAATTCATCAGGTACGCGTCGTCGTGGGGGAATTCGGCGAGCACCTTGTGGTTGGAAATCGCGAATACTTCCTCGATATCTCCCACGATCCATCGCAGCATATCGATGGGGTGGACACCGCCGCCCATCAGTCCGAAGTGTGGATTCCGGTCGTCGACCCACCAGTCCTTGATCCGTTCTCCGATGTTGTGCAGGTAGTCCGCCTCGGCGTAGAAGGCTTCCCCCAGTTCTCCATGGTCGTACATGCGTTTGATGGTCTTGCAGATGGGATTGAACCGCGCGCTCTGCCCCACCATGAACTTGAGCGAAGGTTTGCTATCTGCCATCCGCACGATCCGTTCGCAGTCTTCCAGCGTGGTCGCCAGGGGTTTCTCGCAGATCACGTGCTTGTCTGCTTCCAGCGCCGCGACCGCCTGATCGGCGTGTGCGTAATTGGGGCTGCAAAGAGAAATGATGTCGATGTCGTCACGCTCCAGCATCGACTCGTAGGTGGGGGCAAACAGGTCCATGGAGCCGGGGAACAGGTCCAGTCTGCGTACGCTGGGCGCCCAGGCCGCCCGAACCTCGGCATCCGGGTTCTCGTCGAACGCCTTGAAATGTTCCCGTCCCGCGTGTCCGATGCCCACGATCCCAACGCCGAGTTTTTCCATTTCAGGCCCTCCGGTGCAGACCTCGGAATCCGGTTGCGATTCCGAGGAGTTGTTTTTCATTTCGACACGACGCCCGGCTCAATGCTCGACCTCCTCCAGCAGCGCTAGAAGATTCGACCCTTCGATGCGCGTCCGGTCCTCGGCAGTGAGGAACGGCATTTTCGAAAACAGGTCGACCGTCTGCGGAAACGTCACCCAGTCCAGGCAGGGCGAGTAGTCCGACGCCCACAGCAGCCGCTCAACGCCGTAGGCTTCCAGCAGGGCTTCCACGTACGGCCAGGCGGCGCGGTGCGGATAGTCGTGGCCCGGATCCGTCAGCGCGTAGAAGCCGCTCAGCTTGACCCGAGACTGGGGAAATTCCGCCAGCGCCAGCACGCTGGCCATCGCGGACTGAGCGTCCCCGGGGCCGGGTGGACGGGCCTGTCTCGGCGGCAGGCCCAGGTGGGACACGACGAGACGCAACTCGGGATGCCGCCTGAGGACCTCCTGCCAGGCATTCCAGTCGTCGCCCTTCGAATTCACACTCACGAGCCAGCGCCTGGAAACCAGCCACTGCCAGACCTCGTCCGATATGGCGAGGAGCGCGTCCACGCGTTCGGGCCCGAAAATATAAAAGCTCACGCCCACGAATCCGTCCGCCTGAAGCTGTGCCAGCGCTTCGATCGTAGGGGGCTCCGCTGCATCGAAATAGGCCGCGGGATACACCCAGTCGTACTCGGCCGCCATCCGCGTGAGATAGCGGGTATTCTCCGCCGCCCAGGGAACGTCCGCGTACCCCACGATCAATGCGGCCTTCACCCCGTGGTCCTTCGCCAGGGAGGCGTAGACAACAGCCTCATCGACGGGCCGGCCCAGCCGCTTCATAAACGAATCCTGGTAGCCTCCTTCGAACAGATGGATGTGCGCGTCGGCTCGTTCGGACATCGTTCGGTTCCTCCGCTTTTTGTGGAACACCTTAAGTCATAAACCGAAACTAACATGGATGAACAGGATGGACAGGATGAAAAATCAAGGGCACAAAGAAAAAACGAAGAAACCGCAAGGCGGGCGACTCCTTAGATAGCAACGAGAGCAAGATTCCTTCGATGCCCGACCTCAAACAGCGCTATCAGCTATCGGTGATCAGCCAAAGGCCGGAATCAGAAAGCGAGACCCAAATTCAAAATTCACCTTTCCCCAAATTCCCTGCCTACGGCGTGTTCCCAAAAAAAGCGGGGAGACGTAAGCCGGTAGACGGGAGAGATTACCTGCCTTGTGAGCTTTCTGCTCCTGCCGGAGGCCAGGAGGTATATTACATCGGGCAAGGGTTTCTTCTCCCGGCTTCCCTCTACCGTCTTACCGCCTTTGGAATAGTCGCCGCTGGGCGCGGGGCCTGCCTTATGCATGGCGCGAATACCCTTACGGGAGTCACCTGATCCAGTGTCCTGCCAACCCCGGAAGATACCGTAAATCGGTGCGGGACGGAACAACGCGCCCTGCTCTGGGAGTGCTCCGGTATGGTGTCGTGTCTGTAAACGGTGTGGCTTCCAGGGTTAGAGCAGCTGTCAGCCAAAGGCGAAAAGGCAGAGTCAAAAGCAACCCCCTCCCGGCACCGCCCAGACCTCTCTCCCCGGCCCTCTCTCCCACAGGGAGAGAGGGAGGAAAAGCAAGTTTCGCGCAATAGCAGAATTTCCATTCGAGCGAGCGAGGGTACGGGGGGTTTTTCCGTGTTTATCCGTACATCGCTCTGGTATTGGTACTCTCCAGGCGCTTGCAGGCCACCTATTCCCATTTATACCTCCGAGGTGGTTCACGGAAAAACCGGCCCCCTGCCGAAGGGCGCGCTTCTTTTTGGTCCTTTTTCTTACGCGCATAAGAAAAAGGACGTAAAAAAAAGAAAAATAACGGTTTGATACAAAAAACAGAGTCCTGTATTAAGCAAAACCCATCGTTTGTCTTTCTTTTCAAAATCATGCCTACGGCGTGTTCCTTTTGAAGCGACCAAAAGGAACCAAAAGTCGCCGCTGGGCGCGGGGCCTGCCTTATGCATGGCGCGAATACCGTCACGGGACTCACCTGCTACGCTGGCCCGCCAACTCCAGAGGATATCGTAAATCGGTGCGGGACGGAACAACGCGCCCTGCTCTGGGAGTGCTCAGGAAAGGCTTCGCGTCTGTAAACAGTATGGATTCCAGGGTTCGAGCAGCCGTTAGCTATCAGCTCTCAGCTCTCAGCCGTCAGCCAGATGCGGTTTCTGTTAAGTACAAGGATGGGGAATTACCGTTATCTTCACCGCCATGTAGGCAACCACAAGGGTTGCCCCTACAAATTCAAATGGAGCGTGTCCGGTGGTTGCGTGGGGGGTTTTTCCGTGTTAATCCGTACATCTCCGTAGACTGAAAGTTCCGCGAAGGATCGAAGGCCACCCAAATCCCTGTTTGGCCACTGAGGAGATTCACGGAAAAACCGGCTCCCCGCCGAGGGGCGCGCTTCTTTTTGGTCCTTTTTCTTACGCGGATAAGAAAAAGGACGTAAATAAAATAAAAACAAAGGATTTATGAGAAAAGAGCAAGCATGAAAATGGTAATATCCGTCGTTTGCCTTTCCCTTCCAAATCATACCTACGGCGAGATCTTGTTGACCAGACACGTTGTAGGGGCGTCCCTTGTAGGCGCCCGACGACGACTCAGCGGAACCGTTACTCCCATTGCAGTTCAACCGCCAGGAAGTCCCGGTCGCCGGGCATGTCGACCGGCAGCCGGACGATCTGCCCGGCGACAGCCGCGGAGCCCATCAGGTCCTCGCCGGAATATATATCCTCCAATGCTGTTGCCGCCGACCCTTCCGGAACCCGCATCTCCAGATTCGTCTCGTAGGCCAGCCCCAGGTAGTTGAAGATCAGACAGACGAGGCATCCGTCTCCCAGGCTTGGAAACAGTTCCATCGTCGGCACGTCCCGGCGGTCCCACGGCCGCAGCTCTCCGTAGTCGTTTTTTGGAGGATACGGCCACAACCTCGCCGCGGGCGCTTCGGCCGACAGCCACGCCAGCGCGTTCCGCAAGAGTGACATCCCGCCCGTGGGCGTCCGTACGGCTCCGTGGTCTCCGGGTTCCACGTAGTTGAACAGCGGCGTCCCCGCCAGCCAGACCTCGCGCCGGCCGCCGGACTCGCCCGCTACGAGCGCGGGTCTCCCGTCCACTTCGGCGATCGTCTCCCCTTCGAGACCGGGTTCCAGGAACGCCGACCCCAGCATGATGGGCGCATCGATCCCCACGAGCAGCGGGTGGCCGGAAACGATCGGCTTTAATTCCGAGAGCCCCGTCTCGTCGCCGGAGGGGGGCGGATGCGCGCCTTCGCCCGACCAGTCGCCGGACGGCGTCCGCCCCACCCGGAGCAGCCCATTACCTCCGTCCGAATGCGATTCCAGTACGGAGCGCTGTTCACGCGTCAGGCAGTGGGTGTCCGGCAGGATGACCGGGCCGCTCAACGCCTCGCCGGCATCCGGAAGCCGCCGGTCGAAAACCCATCGCCAGGGCAACCCCACCTGGTTCATCACGTCCGGCCAGATCGCCAGGACCTCCCGGCCCCATCGTTTGTCGGGATACCCGTAGATTTCCGTCTGGGAGGGCTTGATCAACGTGGCGGCGCTATAGGGCCGGGTTTTTTCAAAATAGGGAATCAGCCGCGAGGCGTCCTTCAGTCCGTCGTAGTAGCCCGGGATGATCTGGCAAAGATCGAACGTGTAGGGGGAGATATTCTCCGCCCCCAGCGCAAACGGCACGGCGCCGGCCATGAAACCGTCCCGGCGTGTCAACTCCAGGCTCCCCGAGGGCGGCATGAAACCCTGGGGATAGATGAACAGGGAACGCCCGATCGTCGCTCCGCCCAGCGCGCGCGTCGCCTCCGCCAGGATGCGGCGCATGGGACGGTAGGTAAAATGGGAATAGTGAATGTGGTGGTAAGGGTCTGTGCACAGGACGTCCATGGCCTCCGCGTCGCGGGACAGGTCGATGCCGGAGAGCCAGGGGTTGTCGTTGAAGGTCACCACCTTCGGCGAATGCTGGATGCCGACGACGACGTCCGGCCGCACCTTCTTGATTCCCTCGCGAAAAAAGGCGTGAACGGCGGTCCAGGCCTCCATCCGGTGCTGCACCCACCGCCACCAGGACGGTGAGGCCCAGTCGACCTCCCTGGGAGGGGGTTCGCCGGTGTCGCGTTCGTATTCCGCGACGCAGTGCTCGCAATAGCAGCCCACGTCTCCATTCGAGAACCCGATTTCGGCCTCGTCATTGAGATGGACTTCCCGAACCGCCGGCAGCCGGATCACCTTGTGAATCAGGTCCACGTATTCGGCCTTGTTTTCGGGCTGGAACGGACAGAGCCACCGGGTCCTCACGATATTGTCGCTGTCCAGCGCGGCGCCGCTGCCCCCAACGCACACGAGGCAGCGTTCCGGGTGGGTTCGCAGGAACGTCTCGCGGTATTTCATGTATCCCGTAAAAACGATCACGCCCAGCCCGAATTCTCCGGCCCATTCCGCCAGCCGGCAGACCTTTTCCCAGACGTAACCCTGCCCTGTCATCTTATCGTCTTCAGGCTTCAGCCCCAATCCGATGTCGGTAAATCCCTCCTCGCCGACCCACTTCACGTAGTCCCGGGAAAAGCTCGCCTTTTCAAAGTGCAGCATCGCCGTCCGTCGAATGGTCCTCTTCATCCTGTCCTCCCGGTTTTAAGCAGATGTGATGTCAACGCGGACGGGTATGGCGCTGGTCCAGGCACGCCGCCCGTATTCGTCCTCCACGCAAGCGAATACCCAGTCCCGCATGCGGTAACCTTCAACGGTCAGGTCGACCTCAAATCGGTTGGAAGGCGCCGCCGACTGCAGGCTGCGGACCCCGAACCCCTTCGACCGGAAGTGACACGCAGTGCAGGGACTGCATTCCACGACGATAGCGCCGCGTGGTTCGATGCGGAAATCGTGAATCTCCGGGCCCTCGCTGGCGTACGTCCGCTGTGCGCGTATACCTTCCAGGATGCCCTCCGCGCCCGGTCGCCTGACGAGAACGCCCGTCCACGTCCGCCCGGTCACGTCCGCGTCGTCCAGCACGATCGCGTCGTCCACGCCGATCGCGGCCAGGCGGACCCCAGCGTTGAAGAGCATCTGCCAGAGTTCCTCCGAACGCTCCTTGCCGTTGATCTGCCAGGTCAGCCGGTTGCTCACCTCCAGGCCGACCAGTCCGGACTTTGCCAGGGCATACGCTTTCTCCCAGGAGTAGTCGCTCCAGGCGGGGTGCGCCAGCACGGCCAGCCCGCCCTGCGCCTCGGTGTCCCGAACCAGGCGGGAGACGTCCTCCACCGTGCCGTCCAGTGGCTGAGGCAGATGCCGCATGCCCAGGCAGATAATATGGGTCAGGTCGTCGCCACCGGGGCAGAACATCTCCGCTCCGGGAACGGTTACGAAGGCTTCCGTTGCTTCCGGCATCGGCGTGATGCTGAGGTAGTCCGTGGTCGCAAGAAAGTCGAATCCCAGGTTCATGTAGTGTTCGCAGACTTCGCGGGACTCGCCCATTTGCGCCACGTGGGAGTGCAGGCCGCCCCGAAGCCAGCGGCCGCCGCCTTCGAACTGGTTGTCGACCTCAATCCTCAGCCGGATGGGTCTCCGCTTGTCCCTGCCGTCGATCTCGAGTGTCTTCATTTCTGGTTCCCTCCGTCGTCACCAGCCCGCCCGTCAATATGAGAATGCCTTCCGAAGCGGGACCGTCCTTTCCGCGCTGTCGTACCACCCCTGGGCCGCGTAATCGCTCATATGAAGATAGCACCTGATATTGACCTCCGACGCTCCGTCCCGGAACGTCAGCAGCCTGCTCATCGAGATGTTCCTTTTACCGTGATATCGGGAAATCGCCGCCACGTTGACGAAGGTCACCCCCCATTTCCGCTCCACGTGGGACCGACCGCCGCAGGTGTCGTCCGGATTCGTGTGGGTATGCCCGCCCAGCCAGAGGTCGATCGCCCCCGGGTGCGCTTCAATGTAGGACTCGAATGCCCCGGCGTCAGGCGTTCCCCCTACGAAATAGAGATAGGACGCCCCGATGGGCGCTCCTGCTTCGAACCGGCCGTGATACCCGCCGTCCACGCCCTCCCACGGTCCGGACGCCACCGTCGTGTTCTTCAACATATGGTGGTGTGCCGTCACGATGATCCTGTCCGGGTTCGCTTCTACTTTCTCTCGCCACCATTCAAATGTCTCCCGCGTCACAGCGCCGGCCGGGAACCCGCCTTTTTCGGCCCGGCCCACCGGCGGCCCGCCGTCGTTCCGGTCTCCCATCGCGAGAAACAGGATATTCCCAACCTGAAACGAATACCGCTCCCAGGTCCCTTCGATCGGATACGGCCGCCTGCCGGCGTGGACGTTGGAATATTCGGGATTCTCCCCGGTGGGGTCCACCCATTTCCGGAACCACCACTGGCACGGCTCGCAGGGGCCGCTGGCGTCGTGGTTTCCCACGATATTGTAGAAGTCTTCCCGCGGATGAAGGGTCGACGCGCTGTACTGCCGGACGACCTCCTGTCCTTCCTCGTCGTCCGGCGGCGTCTGCGATCCCGACAGGTCGCCGATATCCAGCATGATGTCCCACTCGAAGGGCGGCCCGCCCTCCGCGCCGCCCGTTTCCGCCTGCACGATCGCTTCGGCCAGACTCCGGCGATTGCCCGCCGCCAGGTCCGTGCCCACGTGCGCGTCACCTCCCGCCCACAGACTGAACGTCGTCCCACCCACGTTACGCCTCACTTCGCAGTATAGTTCGTCGTCAGGGGACACGCATCACCGTGCATGGCGAGCAACGCCAGCCTCGCCATGCCGTGCAGCAGGTCCCCCGGAACCATCTGGGACTCGTACCACTCGATACCCGCCGCGCCCCGTACGAGATCCCTATCCATGTAGATCGGAATCAGCGTCCGGGCCAGATCCAGTCCCCGTTCCAGCCAGTCGGTGTCGCCGGTCAGGTCGTAGAGGTCCGCCAGCAACTCGACCGCGAGACCGGCGTCCATCGCCGGGACCGGGACGCCTTCGGGGAAGGGGGTGGTGGAATGCCAGCGCCCCGCACCGTCCGCCCAGTTCAATAGCCGTTCATCCTCCGTGATCCTGTAGATGCACAGGGCGATGAGAGCCACGTAAGCCAGCGGCCAATTTCCATAGATGCTTCCCCAGACGGGGTTCGTGTTCAAGATTTCATTCTTCCCACGCCGGCAGGCGGACACGAAGACGCCGGCGTCCGGATCGTGGGGGGCCGACAGAAAGCCGTCTGTATACACGCCGGCGCGTTCCCGCATCCGGACGATCAGCTCCGGCGCGCTTCCATCGAGCAGTTCAGCGGCTTCCAGCAGGCTGGCCGCCAGGGAAACCGTCTGCGCCGGGGTGTTCGCATTGTGCATAGGCGCCGGCGCTTCGGGACCCCGCGTCGTGGACAGCAGCAGGCCGGACGGATCCCGGTGAGCCCACCAGTAGTCCAGCATCGTCTCGACCTGCCTCAGGAAATCCGCGCGCTGCGACTTTAGATAGGCAAACGACCAGTCCAGAATGTAGAACCCGCCGTGGCGGGGGAAATCCGAGGAGGCCGGTCCGCGTTCGAGGCGCTCTCTCCGCTCGATGTGGGCGTGGCGGATATATTCCCAAGGCTCCCCGTCCTTGTAGTGGTAGTCCAGCCCTTCGGCAAACCGCTCGACGCACGGGGGGTTGAAGGCATGCAGTTTTTCCCACAGCCAGACGGGCGCCTGCCGCAGATGGTCGTGCAGCGTGGTACCGGGCTCCTTGTCCGGAAGGGCCAGCCGATGGCTGTCGCCCACACGGTCCTCCTCGAGATGCCAGTACGCGTGCTCGCCCCACGGGAACAGGCCGGTAACCGTATCGGTGCAACGGGTCGCGAACCGGCGCAGGTACCGGTCGGCCGCTTCCCGGTACCCGTCGCGGTCCAGAGCGTACATGATCTTGAGCAGGTGCTGGTCGTGCATGAGATTGCTGCCCAGAAAAGCGCGGTCGCCCATGCGCTGTCCGTGGATCGGCGGGGGCAGTTGCGTTAACATGCGATGGGTTTCCAAATCCAGCATGGACGGAAACAGACCGCCATAGGGCTTTCCTGCCCCGATCAGCACGTCGATCGAATCGCAGACCCTGTTTAGAATGGCTTCAGGCGTCATGGTCTAAGTCCAAGAGTTTGGTAAGAGGGTAGACGCAAGACGTAAGACGGTAGAAGAAATCCTTGCCCGGTGTGTTTTCCTCCTTGTCTTCGGCACGAAAGGAATCCTCACAAGGCAGGCGATCTCTCCCCTGTCGCGTCTTCCTTCTCAACGATTCTTCGGGAGCGAGGGCATCCTGCCCTCGGAACGCCGTCGTTGTGTTTGTAGGGGCAACCCTTGTGGTTGCCCGCCTTTG
The DNA here is from genome assembly GCA_012271065.1 of Candidatus Latescibacterota bacterium. Next base: position 33,697 of record JAAXHE010000169.1, on the reverse strand, counting down.
GTTGAACCCATGCGGACGTTTGGGTATATTTCCCTCGCAGTGGTCGTGATGCGTCGTGTCAGTGGCGTCTGGACCGTCATGACAGATGTTCCGGACGGTAACCTGGCGTTGCCCTTTCCGGTTTTCAGGTCCTGGACGAAGTTCAGCGAAGATGAGTATTTCGATTAGGGGTTGCGCCGGACAGGATTGAATCACTATAGTCGCGGCTGCTTGAAAACCCATACCCTTTCGCGATCGGTTACCAGGTACTCGTCTTTTCCGTCTCCGTCGACGTCTCCGATGGTCGAGTTATGGCACGTCCCGAAATAACGGCCCCCGGCGGGAAATGACTCGAGACCGAATTCCTGAAACCGGTCGTGGAAGTTCTCCCTGGCTTTCAGCTTTGCGAGTTCCCTGCCCGTGGGGTCCACCCACATCACGCGATGTTCGGCGTCTGACCGGGCCGGCCACTCCAGGCGCATCAGGCTGTCCCTGCCCAGATCGGTCGCCCACGAAATGACCGAGTAATAGCCCATCGTCCGGTGGCGCGACAGCTCGCGGCCTCCGGCGTTGACGATCGCGGCCTCCCTTTCCTCCGGGCGTCCCAACGCCTTGTCCACGAAGGCCAGTTGAAGCCCCGGTTCGTCCTCGAGGAATCTTCCCGGCAGGATGTTCTGGCAATGATGCATCGGAACGGTGAACCGTACGGTTCCATCCGAATTGTGTACGACCGCGTCGTGCCCGTCGTGGGCGAGGGCGAATTCGAACCGCCCGTCGTCGTCGATGTCGGCAATCACCGAATCGTCCAGGTGGTCGTTATCGGACATCGGCGAGTGGGACCACAGGGGACTGCCGTCATGATCGAACAGGCTGAAGCCGATCAGGAGTTCGTCCAGCCCGTCGCCGTCCACGTCGGCGTAGTTGCCGCCATGCCCGGCGCCGTCCACTTCCACCTCCCAGACGACGTTGAAATCGTGGTCCAGCAGGAGCGAGGGATTCCCGTAGCCATGGGTGGCGGAGGTGGTCACGCTCTTCGTGAAGACGTGGAACCGGCCTGAGCGATCGGTCCGGACCGCACGGGCGAAATAGAACCCCGAATGGGGCAGCCTGTGACGCCTGCACAACGCCCCCGTCGCCCCTTTGTACACCATCAGTTCGGATTTGTGGATGAGCATGATCTCGACCTGACCGTCCCCGTCCAGGTCCACCACCTGGCAGAAATTGCTGCCGTTCCACGAAAACGGCCTCTCGAGCGCCCACGGCTCTCCCACCTGCCAGAGAACCCGTCCCTCCCCGTCGGTAAGCGTCAGACAGAAAAGCTCCTGTTCTTCCACGCCGGTCTTGTACCCCTGCACGTCCGGAAATCGCGGATCGAATGCCTCGTTGGCGTGCGCGCCCGCATTCTGAACGAACAGGACTTCGTTCTTTCCGTCGCCGTTGAAGTCCCGGACGGTGAAAGCCGGGCATCCCCAGGGGCGCACGTCCCAGACAGCGGCGGGATCGACGGTTTTCATGCGTCGTACTCCTCAGGACAACGGAAAGTCGACCCGGGTGTTGCCCGCGTGGTGCGACTTCAGGATGCCCAGGATGACCTCCAGCGACTTTCTCGCCTCCCTCGCGGGAGACACCGGGTCTCCGCCGTGTTCCAGCAGATGCACCAGCTCCGCCACAAGCGCGCCCTTGGAGTGCATCATGTAATGTTCCGTGACGACGTCGGAAGTCTCGAACGTGCCGCCGCGGATCAGCCTGGCGGACGTATCGGTGGCTTCCACCCGCCCGTCCTCGCACGTCATGACGAACCGCCAGCCGGAAAACGCGGTTTTGAAGGAGTTGTAAAAAGCCCTTACGCCGTTTCCGAACCGGATGTAGGCCGAGGCATAGGGATCGCTCGCGGAGTCCTTCCCGCCGCCGCCCTGATACTCGGTGAAATGCTCGAACCCGTCCTCCAGGTCCGCCACCAGCCAGAGCGGGTCTCCATCGGCAAGAAAGCAGACCGTATCCAGGGCGTGCGTCCCGTTGCGAAACAACATCGAGCGCGGACCGAACATCTCGCACTCGATGGTGCGCAGGGGTCCGATCTCGCCGCTGCGGAGGATCTCTCGCGCCTTGAGGTAATGCGGGTACCACCGCCGGGAGTGGTCCACCGAAAGAACGGTCCCGTTCGCTTCGGTTGCCGCAATCATCCTGTCGGCGTCCTCGAGCGTTGTCGCAAGCGGTTTTTCGCAGAGAATCGCCGCCGTGCCGCGCTCGGCCGCGTCCACCACGATATCGGCGTGGCGGTGGTCGGACGTCGCGACGCTCACCAGATCGGGGTTTTCGGCTTCCAGCATCTCCCGATAATCCACATAGTAGCGCATTTCGGGCCACACGTCTTTCCAACTCTCCCGGAAACCGTCCAGCGCCTCCTCGCGGAGGTCGCAAACAGCGGTCAGCCGAGTCTGCGGAGTACGGTAATAGGCCGAGGCGTGCGACATGGGCATGGCGCCGTATAAAGGCAGGCCCTCGGCTTCAGCAGGACGCCTGGCCCCGATTCCCGTCAGACCCACGATAACCGCGCTGTATTCACGTCTGGACATACGTATCCCCCATTGAGTCAGTTGAGACGGCCTTCAGCGAGAAAGTTGGAATGGGCTCACACCGTTATGTATTCCGACGGCGTACTCGGGACGCCGCCGGCATCCACCGCCACGACCCGATAGGACATCCCCTTCTCCACATCGTTCAGCGGCCAGCGGGTTTCGCCAACGGCGCCGAGCAGATTCTCATCCTTCGCGGAGAATCCGCCGGGCTCCGGGGACCCGTGAACCCGATAGCGCACCGACGGGTTCCCGTCTGGATTCGCGGACCACAGCAATGATCGCTTTCCGCCCCGGCCCTCCACCCTGAGGTCCACCGGCAGACTCGGACCGTGGGGCACGAAGGACCGCACTTCGCTCCAGTCTCCCCACACGCCCCTTTCGTTCCGGGCCCGCACGCGCCAGTAATAGACTTCATCGGGATTCAGGAGATTCGGAAACTCCGCCTGCCATTTCGTCCCGCCCGCGTATGCGGTCCTTCCCACGTAGCGGTCGAACGCGGGGCATACGCACCATCTGAAATCCGGGTGTCGGCTGACCTGGATGTGGTAATCGTCCACATTTCCGGTACCCCCTCGCGGACGCTTCCAGCGGAATTCGAAGTCCATCCGGTCGACGTCCGACTCATCCTGAGGGTATACCAGCCCGGGCGCGCCTGGCGGGCGGATGGATCGCTCCTCCCGCCATCCGTACGTCACCCGCACGTTTCTGTGCCCCGGGGTGTCGTCCCGGTATGCGATCGTATTCTCGCCACAGAACAGCGAAGGAAGGGACCGCGTTGCGCACTGGATATCCGTATCGAATCGGATCGCGTCCAGGCCAACCCCGTGAGGCCGGGACCCCGCCCACATGGCCACCTTGATATAGTATTGATAACACGGCCCCATCCGCCATCCGAGGTCCTTTTCGCCGCGCCAGTCGTTCAGCGCGGGATTCAGGTACCAGTCCAGGTCCACGCTGGCGTCCAGCCGCCGTCCGATGGCGACCCACACGGACCGCCACTCCTCTCCGTCCTTGGAAAGCAGCACTTCCAGGCCGTCTTCCTGCGTGTCGCATCGACACCGGATACCCACCCGCGCCCCGGCAATCGCGTAGGGCGACGCCACCCGCCACACCACCTCCGATACCTCGCCCTGCTTCTCCGGATGCAGCGCGACGCGTCTGCCGGACGTTTCCTGTGCGACGTTACGCGCCGATTCTGTCCCATTCAGTGCGAGCGGGCCGCGCAGGTCGGGCCGGTAGGCCAGTTTCCCGTTGGAATAGCGAACGGTCGGATAGAGGCGCCGCCCCCGGATCACGTTCTTACCGACGTTGTCCCAGTATCGGATGAGTTTCTCGCCCGGTCGCAACCGCAACGCCATGGTCCGTGCAGTCGGGAATTCCCCGGGCGTCTGATTTATCTTTCCCGCGGCGTTCATCCAGGCGCCGCCCTTGTTGGGCGGATAGACGTACTGTCCTTCCCGGAAGGGCGTATAGTAATAGTCCTTCTCGGGCAGGTCTCGCCCGCACAGGCCCAGGTTGCGGTGGGAGCGGCGCAGCAGGTCGATGTCCCGCGCCAGGTCCCCGGAGCCGGCAACCGTGGTGTTGTCGCGATTCAGAAAGAACACCATCAGGTCCGTATCCAGAAAATGCCACGCGCCGTCCGCGAACGCCTCGAAGATATCGTGTCCGCAACTGCGCCCGCGACCGTAACCATCGATGGTCCCGCCCAGCCAGATTTCCCGGCTCTTCACGCCCATCTGCTCCGCCAGGCGCCGGCTGGTGATGGCGTTGGCCACGCAGCCCTCGAAGCCGTAGACGTTGAAGAGCCTGACCGGGTCGCTGGTCTGGTCGAACCAGGACATTCCGATCCGGCTGTCGTAGAGTTCGTCAACCACGAATTTCCAGACCGCCATCATCTTGTCCCGGTCGCTCAGGCTGCCCCCTCCGGCGATGCCTGCGATTTCTTCCGTCATTGTCTCCACGGACCACCAGTTCCGCTGGCCGTTGGCCACCACCCACGGGTTCACCAAGTCCGTCTCTCCCCGGTTCTCGATGACGACGTATTGGTTCGGCTCGAAGACCTGGTCGTACGGAGGCATGCTCGAATTCGGACCGGGACAGTAGACTTCCGGGCCCACGGTGACCGAATTGGATTCATCCAGGTACCCGCCCATGGAAATCGTGAATTCCTCGCGGGTTTCCGTCAGCTCGAAACGCTTTTCCTTCTGCGCACGGGGCACCGCGACGCGAATGGGGGTCCCGCCTTTTATGCTGCCGGCATCCGGATACAGGCTGGGCGCCCGCCACTCCATCGCCTGATAGAAATAGGTCCTGCCCGGCTCCAGGTGAACCGTGTCGTCGTACGTCTTCTCGAACGCCACCCCGACCTCTTCATAGGGCCCGGACGCCCGCCGCGACCGGTATATCCGGGCGCCGGGGAGACCCGCGAGATCCACCTCCAACCGTACGCGGTTCGCCGCGATCTGCAAAACCCTCAGTTTTAACATTGCTGTCCTCCGTGTGCGTCTTCAGACGCGCGTCAGGTCGACGCGGGTTCGTCGCCGCCCGTGTTCTCCCGCCTTGCGATCCGCTCGATCTGCGGCTGGAGATAAGACATCACGGCGGCGAACACGACCAGGCCCCACCCGATCGAAAGAATCAGGTGACCGGCAACCAGTGCCCGCGCCGACAGGGACTGAGGAACGATTTCCGAGTAGTCCCTGGCCAGAGAGGTAAAGAAAGAGAACGCAATCCAGTCGACGATACCGGATGCGCCGCCGTCGCCTGTGAACGCATCCTGACTGAAACGGCCCAGCATGCCGTAGAAGCCGGCGAACAGGACGATAAGCGTCAGGTATCCGATGGCAAAGCTCCCGATCGGCACCCACATCACCCTCAGGTACTCGGTGAGTTGCCTGTAAACGTGGAGCCGGGGCTGAATCCACACCGCGGCCGCCCGTCCGGCCAGGAACGTGGCGATCGGCACGATGATCATAAACACTGATGATATAGATCGTGGCGACCGTGACGTAGCTGATCGGTACGTCGTTGATGTGGACCTCAGATCCGAACCTCTCGTACTCCTGAGCAACCAGGAATACAAGAGCAGTCCACACTGCCAGGGATCCCAGAATCAGCAACACGGGCGGACGCTAACGGCGTCTCGCGACGATTTGTCCGTACGAGCCCGCGATGAGTGCGGTTGGCGGCATGACCATCAGGGACGAGACCAGCCCCGAATGCCCCAGCCCGGGCAACAGACCCAATCCGAGCAGGACGGACATCGTCAGGGACTCGAGGACGGCGCGGCGGTATCCGCTGTGGATTGTCGGAGCAATGCCGTCGATCAGACCGACGGCGAGCGCGACGACGGGCGGGACGATGAAGACCGTCCCATCCTGGGGGATCAAACCGGCCAGAAGCGCGGTGATCAACCCCGCCACCGAACCGATCAGGATGCCCGTGGACAGACCGGCGCGCTGTCCCATGCGCAGGCCGATGCCGATGCCGAACGCCAGCCCGGAGCCCGCTCCCATGAGGACGTCCTTGTGTACGCCGGTGATCGCGTAACCGAACGGTACGACGACGACGGCGACGCCGGCTATCCTTGCGCAGAGCCAGGCCAGCCGGCCGAAAGTCCGTAACGAAAGACGCCCATCTGGAAGTTCAAATATCGGCGCCGCAGAACTCTCCTGAATCGCCGGTTTCTTCAGGTACCGAACGCCTGGGCGAATGCGAGAAAGTCCGCGAAGTCGACGTTTCCGTCGCCGTCCAGATCGAACTTTCCGTCGTACGAAGCGGAATCCGACGTCAGACCGAAATGACGCGCGAATGCGAGGAAGTCCTGGAAATCCACCTGTCTGTCGCCGTTGAAGTCCGCCGACCTCACCTCGGGCGGCCCGTCGAGTACGGCCCTGGCGTGAAGGATGTGCGGTATTTCCAGCCCGGGTCTGCCGATGCGGTCGAACAGCGCCCAATAGATGTCCCAGATCCGCGGATCCCAACGGCACAGCTCGATCCAGCCCCGGATAATCTTCGCGTCTCCGTCCTGCCGATCGACCCGCGAACCGATCGTCGGGTTCGAGAGCGACCCGTTCCACATCTGATCCGTCAGCGTTCTGGCGAACCGGAGCATGTCCGCCCGCGTGAAGACGACGCCACGACGGTAGGCCTCCACGGCGAACTCCACGTCGATGTGCCCGTGGCTCGTGTCCTCCGTGCCGCTACGATCCGGCCTGCCCGCCTCCACCCAGTCCCAGTAAGCCCACGTATACGCATCGCCCGTTTCCCTCAAGGCATTCCTGAAGAACGCGGCCATCTGGGCGGCGCGCTCCTCGAACAGCGGCTCGTCCGACACGTCTTTCAGCACAAGAAAGGCGCGGCCGAGCGCGAGGTACTGGTTGTGCGGGAGGATGCGGTTGGGAAATCGTTCGGCCGAGGATTCCGTAAAGCGGTAGGCTCCCATCCCTGGCGCCATCTGCACCCAATGGCGCTCCTGCTTTATCAATACGCGCTCCTCGATCAATGCGAGGTAATCGCGCGCCTTTTCTCCGTATTTCGCCTCCAGGCTCTCGTCACTCAGGGCCAGTTCGATAAACTGCGCGATGGGGTACAGGATCATCCCCTCGTGAACGGCGTATTCCAGGGGGCGAACCGCCCACGTCTCCACGCGGAACCTGTCTCCGATTTCGGGGATTCTGTCCAGGCGCAGTTCGAAACCCGGAATGCCGGGGATGTTCTGTCCCAGAGAATACGGGCCGTCATAGACCACTTTCCCGCGGGTGAGGTCCCGCACCAAGTACCGGTTCGAAGCGACCCGTTCGATGATGAACTCCGCGTCGATCGCCTCGTGGGCTTGTTGTATATTCCTGACGGTGGCCTCCAACGGCCTTATGGACGCCATTCCCCGGTTGTGCAGCGATTCGGCCCGCATCCGCGACACGGAATACCGGTCCGTGTGCCAACCGGGGATCCCGTCGCCGTCGTGGTCGCTCATATTGGCGACCATCCGGTCGAAGTGGTCCACGATCTTATCCAGCCACCGCGTGTTCCGGGTCGACCGGTACATCTTGACGTAGGCGTTCAGCAGATAGCTTTCACCCCACGCCAGCGTGGCCGAACTCGCGCTCTCGGAATACCCCTTTCCCGCGTTTCTGGAGACGTCGTAGCCCACGAACTGCTTCGCCAGGGCTTCCGGGTCGAACCCGGCGACCTGCGCCGGCGTTTCCCGTTCTGAGAAAAGCGCAACGAAGCCAATCGCTGCGACCAAGGCGGATCCAACGCGATGATTCATCTCCATTCCGGGCTCAGAGCGCTTTCGAACAACAGATGGCAGAAATAAAGGCCACAAAGGAAAAAAAAGCCGATTCGTATCTTTGGCTCACAGTCATCATCCCCTGGCTCAAGCTGAACGTGACAAGGCTTTCAACGATGTGCCGGCACTTTTTCAGCCGCCACATGCGGATGGACATCGATCTGCACGTCCACTCGCTGGCCGAGCTTATTGAGCACGGTCATCAGACGGTCAATCGTAAAGCGGTCAAGCTGAACGTTGCGAATGCGAGTAAAGTCGGCATGGTTGACACCGGTGCGCCCCTCGGCCTTTCGCGTCGAAAGCCCTTCGTCGTCAAGAATGCCGATGATGCGGGCGGCCAGGAGCGCCTTGGTCTGCTGTACGTCGGCGTCGGCACGGCCGAAGTCGCGGAAGACATTGCCACTGCCGTACACCAACTCACAATCGTCTTCTGTTTTACTCATTGCTGTATCTCCTTCTTCAATCGTCTTAGCCGCTCGCGGATTAGATCGATATCCTTCTTCGGCGTCCTGGTGCCCCGACTCGCTTTTTTCTTGAAGGCGTGCAAAACCCAAACCCGCTTCTCAAGTTGCAGGGCGTAGACTGCCCGAAAGGCATCCGTGCGGTGCTTGAGCGCCACCTCAAAAATGCCGGATCCAAAACCCTTCAGACGCTTCGCAATGTCGGCCTTACGGCCTTCGGCCGCAACCGTCAGCGCCCGCATAATAGCGTTCTGCGGCTCTTGGGGAAAGTTGCCGAAAGCTTTTCGGGCCGCCCTGATCCAAGCGATCGGCCGGGTATCTCTGCTTCTCTCAGAGTATGATGGCAAATTTAACACCAGGCGTCAAGAGGAACAGATCTCCCCTTTAGCGTGCAGTACGTGTCTGGTGTGAGTGTGGTAATTTCCCACACGGCTTTCACCACAATGTCAACGCGGCCGGCCCCCTTGACAGTTGACCTCGCACACCGGCTCTCCGTCAACCACCATACTGAAAGCGGATTTCGCGTTCCTCGCTCTTGCCGCTGACGAGGTCCTTTATTTCGACTTCGAGCACATTCACGCCGTGTTTGACCTTGTCGAGATCGATTTCCAGGTAACTCTGTTCGTTCGGTTCCGTACCCTCGTGTTCATACGAAATCGAGACCGAGGGCCTTTTGCTTCTGAATAGCGAGCGGAGACCGGACGCCACCGACCCGAGCGCCCCGCGGATGGGTTTCGAAACGTACCGCACGACGTACTTCACCTTGTAACGCGTCTGGCCGAAGCGATTCTTCTTCAGGTTGTAGATCTCGTAGTATGCGTATACCTGCTGGGCGCCCCGATAGTTGCGCGTCGGCATGGGCACAACCCACACTTCTCCCTTTTTAAATCGCTCCTGCAGCTTCGTTTCGCCAATTGTGGCGGCGAGTTGAATATCGCTTATCCGAAGCCGGTCATCGGGATACTCCTTCACATCGACCGTCTGCCGGTAGATGCCGTTATGGCCGGAAAGCAGGTCCTTGATCTGAACCTGAAGGTCGTATTTCCCGGGCGGGACCTGGAGTTTGAGCAGTTCCGGCATAAACGCTTTCTGTGCGCCGCTGAAATCGCTCGCGACCCTGTAGGCGCGGCTGGAAGACGTACGATGGATAACGCTGTAATCCGCCGGGGCCAGGGCGAGCGCGCACTTGACCTGGATGTACGACACATCGCGCCTCTGTCCGACCTGCACCTGTGCGGCCGGTATCCCGTAGTAGACTTCCAGCGTGGTCCCGCCCTCCGGAGCCCGGAAACTGGCGAGATCGAAGTAAAAGTCCAGCGGGGGATGGTGAAACCTGGGGCGATAGACGTCGGGCATGCGGGAGACCGCGTTACGAAAAACGACGCGCGGGGCGTATTCGGTGAATCGGGCAAGCCGTGACACGTCCGTGTCGAGCGATGGAGGCGGGATGGGCGCGAAGTCGAACGCTCCGGTTCCCCGTTCGTCAGTAAACGTGATTTCCATGCCGTTTCCGATACCCGTGTACGTCCAGGTTTCCCAGGGCACCGTGCCGACCTCGTTGTCCAGAGTGATCGGGGCGTACCCGCCGAAATTAAGCCGGGTATTCAGATCCCCGAACTCGTCGAAACGGCTGTTTTCCCTGATCGCCGCCATTGGATCCTGTTCTTTTTCCGCCAGTGCGGAAACCTGGGAGGCGTCAATGCCGACGTCGTCGTCAGCCGTTGTCGCGCCGGCGGCATCCGGGGTAACATGCTCGTCGAAGAGCGTGGCCTCCAGATGGCTGCGATTCGCCCGAACCGGAAACACGGGGCCAGTAAACGTCAACAGCGCGGCCTCGTCGCCGTAGAGCGCCACCGCCATCCGGTCCCGAACCGCCTGGACCTTCGGATTCTGCACAAATTGCCTGCGCGTGGACCGGGACCGGTAATCCGGCTCTCCGTAGCGTATGTAGACCTCACCGCGCTTGTCCCAGGGGCTGGCGCCCGTGGCAAAGAAAGTCCGGGCGTACCAGACGCGGCGGTAGTGCTCGATCACCCTTTCGTTGATCGCCGTGAGGATATCGGAGTCTCTCTTTAACCAGAACCGCTCGATGAAGTCCGTCTGTTCCTCCACGGTGGCAGCGCGGTATTCTTCCAGTTCCAAGTCGGAGGCAATCAGGGAGATATCGGTATACAGACCACGCGATGCGGGATCCAGCGTCTGCAGATACCGCTCGAAGAGCTCCAGGGCCCGTCCGAATCGTTCCAGGTAGAAGTGCGCCTGAGCGGCCAGTGGAAGCAGCCGGTTTTCCGACGGGTGCGTTTTGATAAAGGGCGTTATGTATTCGTCGATCTTGTCGAACTGCCCCAGTTGGACCAGCGAGAGTCCGAATTCGTAGCGTCCATCGGGGTTGTCGGGTTCGAGCTCGATGTAGGTCGTGTAATAGCCAAGGGCCTTTTCATGGTCTTCTTCGAATCGTCCGTAGGCCTCCCCCAGGAGCCGGTATGCCGGCCCGTAAGCCGCGTTGATCTCGATGGCGGACCTGGCTTCGCCAACGGCCTGGCGAAAATTGAAAAACGCCTCCAACCCTCTGCCCGATTTTCGCAATCTGGCGAGTCCGAGCCCCACGTAGGTGCCCGGAAGGTCGGAATCGAGCTTTTTCGCCGATTCAAACGCAATGATGGCGGATTCGAAATCTTCCGCTTTCAACAGGGCGTGGCCCTGTCGCGTCAGGAGATCGACGTCGTCCGGAAACGCTTCGACAAGCCGGCCGAGAATTTCGGCGGCTTCCCCGTAAGCGCTCGAATGCACGTGCCGTTCGGCCGCGGATACCAGCGAGTCACGCGCGGCCGGACGAACGGTGGGACGGGACTGCTCAGCCGCAGGCGTCTCAGACGTCACGGCAACAGAGAGAACCCACAACCAGACGCACAGTCGGCCCGGACGGCAGGGGCCGCAACGACGGATTTGGTTTTTCATAGCCTTGCTCCGCGAACCGGTATCTTGTTTGGACGTTTCGTAAACAATGTTGACCGTTCCATGGAAAACTATCCAACCTGCCGTTCCGGGTCAACAGTTCACAATCACATCAACGCCGGGCGGTCTTCTTTACAGGGCAATCGTATGCACGGTACCGTGAACCTTATGAGGTCTGTTATTCGCACTAAACTTTGGGACGGGGGCGGCGCGTGTCAAGCGAAAAGGGTTGCCGCCGGCGCCCTTGCGAAATCCCTTGACCCGTGCCGCCGCGCAAGCTATTTAATGGCACTATGGTCAAAGCGACGACTCCCGGTGAAGGAGACCTGCATGCGCATCGACGAACTGGACACGCCTGTCCTTGTGATCAACCTGGACGCACTTGAAGAAAACCTGAAGCGATACCACGGCTATTTCGAAAGACACGGCATCGGATTCCGCCCCCACATCAAGACCCACAAGAACCTGGCCGTCGCACAGATGCAATTGAAGCATGGCGCAATCGGCCTCACCTGCCAGAAGCTCGGCGAAGCGGAAGTCCTGGCGGCGGGAGGCATCCACACCGACCTGCTGATTCCCTACAACATCATGGGCGCCCGGAAACTCGAACGGCTTACGGCTCTTGCAAAACGACTGCCGATAACCCTCGCCCCGGACTCCGAATTCACCGTCAGAGGACTCTCCCGCGCCGCCGCTTCCGATGGTGTTTCCATCGGCATTCTGATCGAAGTGGAAATGGGGTTCGAACGCACGGGCGTTCCCACGCCTCGGGAGGCCGCCGAGCTGGCGAAACTCGTCCACGATCTTCCCGGCCTGGACCTCAGGGGATTCATGGGCTTTCCCACGCCGCCCGATACCAGACCGCTCATTCAGGAAACCATCGACCTGTTCGACAGGGCCGGCCTTCCACGCGGCGTTGTAAGCGGCGGCGGCACCCCCCATGCGCTGGACGCCCACAAGATCCCCGAACTCACCGAGTACCGCGCCGGCGAGTACCCCGTTGGCGGCGCCATGCACCTGGCCGAAGGCCGGCACACCGTGGATCAGTGCGCGCTCCGCGTGATCACCACCGTCGTGAGCAGGCCCACCCGGGACCGCATGTTCCTGGATGCGGGAAGCAAGTCGTTGAGCGCATCCATCTATAAGACGGAACGGGGAGACAGCCTGGGACACATCGTCGAATACCCCGACGCGCTCATCGGAGTCGCGTCCGAAGAGCACGGCCACGTTGACATCTCCCAATGCGCGGTCAAACCGGAGATCGGCGAGCGCGTGCAGGTGCTTCCCGTTCACCCCTGTCCGTGCGTCAACGAACACGACGTCATGGTCGCCACCCGCAACGGAATGGTCGAAGCGACGTGGCCGGTCCATGCGCGCGGCCGGATCCGCTAAGCTGGCTTCGAGAAACTCGTTGATGGAGCGCCAGCACATGCGCGGAATCCCCTCGACGTCCGTTGTTTCAAAGTGGCCGCACGGATCGTGCTTGACCTGCGGCGCGCGATCTCGTATAATGATATCAGATTACCATCATTAATTGATTGCAAGTTGAAGAAGGGAGCGCGCCCTGGCTGATGTTCCGAAGAGCATGACCCTGCGTGGGCTGGATCCCCGGCTTGCCGCCAGGTTGAGGGAGGTGGCCAGGCGGGAAGGAAAGAGCATGAACCAGACGGCATTGGACGCATTGCGACAGCAGTTCGGATTGGACAAATCACGCCGGTTCACTGAGGTCCATCGCGACCTGGACCACCTGTTCGGAAGCTGGGACGAGGATGAGTTCGCCAGCATCCAGGGGAAGATCGACTCCGAACGACGCATCGATCCGGAACTCTGGCAGTGAACGAATTCCTGATCGATACCAATATCTATTCGTTCGCCATGCGCGCGGAACCGGCGGTTGTGTCGTTGCTTCGGCGAGCTTCACGAATCGTAATGAGTTCGATCAGTATAGGAGAGCTGCTTTCGGGCTTCAAAGGCGGTATCCGGGAACGCAAGAACCGCGATGAACTGGCCGAATTTCTCGATACGCCGCGCGTGGAAATATGCGCCGTCAGCGAGGATACAGCCGAGTTCTATGCCGAGATCCTCGACGGGTTGAGATGCGCCGGAACTCCGATCCCGACGAACGACGTCTGGATCGCGGCGCAGGCCATGGAGCACGGTTTGCGGCTGATCTCCATGGATCGCCGCTTTGCGTCCGTACCGGGATTGCTTCTGCTTTCACCGGAGGCGCCGGCGCCGCAAGGGGAACAGGGAGACCGGGACGAACATTCCGCAAGTTGATCCATTCAAGAGATTAAATCAGGCCGCAAACGTCGTTGCGCGGACGCGGTCTATTTGCGACGATTTTTCCGATGCCCAGTACCGGTTTCGAAGATATCCGATTCGTCCGCCTCAACGCCGAGGTCATTCCGATCAATCCGACCGAGGCGGCGCTGTACAGGCACTACGGCATCACGCCCACTCTGGTGGACGCGTACGAACCGGAAGACGTCATTGCGGGTGTTGCGGATTGCGACGCCCTGGCCGTGGTATCGGGGTCCCTTCCCGAACCGGTCATCAGGCGCCTCACCAAATGCACGATCATCTCCCGTCTGGGCAACGGCACCGACAAGATTGACGTCGAGACCGCCACCCATGAAGGTATCGTGGTCTCCAACGTGCCGACGTTCTGCAACGAAGAGATGGCCGACCACGTCATGGCCTCCCTGCTCGGCCTTGCCCGGCAGATTCCGGCAATGTCGCGGCACTTCTACGCCGGCAGGTTTCAGAAAGCGCGAGACGAAGGTCTCAGGCTTCAACGCGTCTCGGGCCTCACGCTCGGTCTGATCGGTTTCGGCGCCTCGGCCAAGGCTGTCGTGGGACGGGCAAGGCCCTTTGGCCTGAAGTTACTGGCCACAAGGAAAAACATGCGCGCGCCGCGGGACGAGGCCGATGCCCTTGGGGTAAGTATGGTGGACCTCGACACACTGTTGACGGAGTCGGACTTTGTCTCTCTGCATCTGCCACTTACAGGGGAGACCTATCGCCTGTTGGACGCGCCCACCCTCAGGAAGATGAAACCCGGCGCCTTTTTCATCAATACCTGCCGCGGCGCCATCACGGACGAGAATGCCCTCGCCGTCCTTCTTCGAAGCGGACATCTGGGGGGCGCGGCCATTGATACTTTCGACGACATCGAAATCTTCGGCGAACAGGAGGCGCCGCCCGACCATGCGCTCGCCCGGCTGGACAACGTGATCCTGACTCCGCACATCTCGGGCCTGTCCGCGCAGGCCAGCCAGGACGTGGCGATCACGGGCGTGGAGAACCTCGTCTCGGTACTCAACAGCCGTTGGCCCCATCCCGACAACATCGTCAACACCGGCGTTCGGCCGCGCCTTCCGCTGAAGGAACATGAACCTGCATTGTTCGATCATCGAAAGGACAACGCGCTGCATCTTCATAATTGACAGGAAGGGAATCCGGAATACTACAGGAGGTAAATTCAATGGCTAAACAGATGAGCCCCGAACCCTTTTACTCCATGTCCCGCCGCGCCGGCGATCTGCTGTTTCTCTCCGGCTTCGGCCCCGTCGAAGGCGCCGAGGTGGTTGGCGGGAATATCGAGGAACAGACCGTCTTCACGATGGACAATATGGTGCAGGTGCTGGAAAGCGAAGGCGCCACCTTCGACGACGCCGTCCGCGTCAACGTGTTCCTCCTTGACATGGACGACCGCGACGAATTCAATCGCACGTATATGCGGTACTTCAAAGACAGGAGCCGGATGCCTACCAGGCGTCTGGTTGGCGCCGGTGACATGTACAAGGGCATCCTGGTGGAAATCGACGCCGTCGCGTATCTCGGGGAATAGCGAATCCCCGGGACGATCGAAGCCGGAGCCGCTTCCAGGCGCAAGAACGGAGATCGACCATGTCACATCCGATATTCGACCTGACCGACCGCGTCGCCCTCGTTACGGGCGCGGCCAGCGGGATGGGCAAGGCGATGGCCGTCGGCTTTGCGGAGGCCGGGGCGGATCTCATGCTGGCCGACATCAACGAAGCGGGCGCGCAGGAAACCGGGCACGAGATCGAATCGCTGGGCCGGCGCGCCATACCCGTGCGGTGCGACGTTTCCGACGTCGACCAGGTCCGGGGGATGTTCTCACAACTGGACGGCGAATTCGGCCGCATCCACGTCCTGGGCAACGTCGCCGGCGCCACGATGATCGGCAAGCCCGAGGACCTCACCCTGGATCAGCTCCAGGAAAGCCTGCAGTCTCTGGTCATCGCACGCTTCTGCAGCTGCCAGGAGGGGGGCAGACGCATGCTCGCCGCTGGCGAGGGCAGCATTATCAATATCGGCTCTCTCGCGAGCCTCACCGCGATCGGGCGGGGCCACGTCGCCTACAGCATCGGCATGGGCGCTGTCGCGCAGATGACCCGGGAACTCAGCACGGAGTGGAGCAGCCGCGGCGTGCGTGTGAACGCGATTCTGCCCGCCCAGGTCATGAACCCGTTCCTGGAAAAACGTCTGAAGGCTGAACCTCGTATGGCCGATACCTGGCTGGGCGGCATACCGGCCGGCCGGTTCGGCGAGCCGCGAGATATCGTGGGCGCCGCCATCTTCCTGGCATCCGATGCCTCGGCGTGGGTCACCGGCGTGATGTTGCCCATGGACGGCGGGAACCTCGCGATGAACGCCGGCGGCACCTACCCCGGCGGCCCGATCGTCAGCGGGTAACCCCGTGACACCAGAAGAGCAGGCAGGATAGCCACATGCCCGAAGGTCTCGAAAACGAACGCATCCTGTCCCTCTACCGCCAGATGCTGACGATCCGGCGCACCGAGGAGCAGATTGCAAGGTCATACCAGGCCGGACTCATCCCGGGGGCCTGCCACACGTACGTCGGAGAAGAGGCCATCGCGGCGGGCGTCTGCGCGCACCTGCGCAGGGAAGACACGATCTTCAGCACCCATCGGGGCCACGGCCATGCGCTCGCCAAGGGCGTGCCTATAGGCGAACTCGTCGCCGAACTCTATGGAAAGTCCACAGGTTGCGCGCGGGGACGGGGCGGCAGCATGCACCTTTTCTCTCCCGAAATCGGCCTGATGGGCACCAGCGGCATCGTGGGCCCCAGCATCCTGCAGGCCGCCGGCGCCGCGTATACATTCAGGTTGCTCGAAACAGACCGCGTCAGCGTGGCCTTCTTCGGGGACGGCGGCGTCAACAACGGCGCCTTTCACGAAGGCCTGAATATGGCCGCCATCTGGCAACTGCCCGTCGTGTTCGTCCTGGAAGACAACCGGTACGCCACCGAAGTCGCCTTCGAGTACGCCACCCGCAATACGAATATCGCAAAGCGAGCGGAAGGCTATGGCGTAACCGGCGTTCAGGTGGACGGAAACGACGTCCTCGACGTCTATGAAAAAGCCGGCGACGCCGTCCTTCTCGCCCGCGAAGGCGGCGGCCCCACGCTGCTGGACTGCAAGACCTACCGCACCCGCCCCCACGCGGAGGGAATGCGGGATACCGGTTACCGTACGCAGGAAGAACTCGAGGCGTGGAAGGCCAGGGACCCCATCGCATTGCTGGCCGGAAGACTGATGGACGGCGGTATCGCCGGCCGGGAGGCGCTCGACGCGATCGAAAGCGAGGTCCGAACCGCCGTCGAAGCGGGCGTCGAGTTCGCCAGGAAGAGCCCGTGGCCGGATCCGGCCACGGTAGCGGACCACGTCTTCAGCGGACAGGATGCGGACCATGCGTGAAATCACGTTTACGGAAGCCGCGCGCGAAGCCCTGTCCGATGCCATGGCGGCGGACCCGACCGTCTTCGTCGTGGGCGAAGGCGTGGGCGAACGGGGCGGCAACTTCAACACCACCACGGGACTCTACGAACGCTACGGCCCCATGCGTGTGTGCGATACCCCGATCTGCGAGCGGGGCTTTATCGGTCTCTGCACGGGCGCGGCCATGGCCGGCGCGCGGCCCGTGGTGGACTTCATGTTCATCGACTTCATCCTGGACGGCTTCGGCGAAATGGTCAACCAGATCGCCAAGATGCAGTATATGAGCAGCGGCCGCCTGTCCATGCCGGTAGTGCTGCGAGGCTGCGTCGGTATCGGAGGCGCAGCCGCCACCCACCATTCGGGGAATTACTATCCCGTTTTCGCGCACCTGCCCGGTTTCCGGGTGGCCCTGCCAGCCACGCCGTACGACGCCAAGGGCCTGTTCAAGACCGCCCTGGAAGGCGATGATCCCGTTCTCTTCCTCGAGCACAAATCCATTCTCAACCATCGGGGTCCGGTGCCCGAAACGCCGTACGCCATTCCTTTCGGAAAGGCCGAGGTCCGCCGCGAGGGCAGCGACGTCACGGTAGTCGCGCTGGCAAATATGGTTCCCCTGACGTGGAAGCTCTGCGACGAACTCGCGGGGGAGGGCATCTCCGTCGAACTCATCGACCCGCGCACGGTGGCGCCGCTGGATGTGGATACCATACTGGAATCCGTACACAAGACGGGGCGTCTGCTCATCGTGGACGAGGCCTTCGGCCCATGCGGGATCGGCGCCGAAATCGCCGCTCAGGTTCAGAGCCTGGCGTTTGACGATCTGGACGCGCCGGTCGGCCGTCTCAACGGCGCGCATGCGCCCACGCCGTACAGCGCTCCGCTCGAGGCCGCCTGCATGCCCCAGCCGGACACCGTTTCACAGGCCATCCGCGACCTGATGGAGGAATAGGCGCGGGCGCTTCACGAGGATGACCTCCATGCCAATTGAAATCGTCATGCCACGCCTGGGATGGACCATGGAGGAAGGCACCCTGGTCGAGTGGCTCAAGCAGAACGGGGATCCGGTCGAGGCCGGAGAAATCATCTTCACCGTTGAAAGCGATAAAGCGATAAACGAAATCGAATCCTTCGATAGCGGAACCCTGCATATACCGGCCGATGCGCCTCAACCCGGAGACACGTTACCGATCGGCACGGTGCTGGGCTTCCTGCTGGGCCCGGGAGAAAAACCGCCCGCCGCCACTCCCGCGTCGCCGGCGGTCGATAAGGAAACGGAATCCCTGCCGCAAGGGTCCGCCCCTTCCCGGCCTCGCGAAGATCGACCGAAAGGCAGAAAGAGCAGGTCCGCGATCAGCCCACGGGCGCTCCGCCTGGCGACGGAACTGGGTGTCGACTTGAGTACGCTGAAAGGCAGCGGTCGGAACGGACGTATTGTCGAACGGGACGTCCGTGAGGCGACACCGGCCAGGTCCGCGAACAAAGTCGCAAGCGCCACCCGCCGGACCATTGCGCGGCGTCTGACCGAGAGCCACGGCGAGACCGCGCCCGTGACGCTCTCCACGGAGGCCGATGCGACGGATTTCGTGGCGCTGCGAGCGGAACTCGACGTTCCCCACCTTACCTATAACGGCCTTTTCCTGAAGCTGACGGCCGTGGCCCTTGCCGAACATCCGGACCTGAACGCCTCGTGGCGGGACGGGACCGTCCACAGGCACGATGAGATCCACATCGGTATCGCCGTGGATACGAACTCGGGACTTCTGGTCCCGGTCATCACCAATGTCGACGCCAGAGACCTGTACGACCTCGCCAGGGAAACCTCGGAGCTGATTCAGATGGCCAGGCAGGGAGACCTCGAAGCGGAGAACCTTCAAGGGGGTACGTTTACCATTACAAACCTTGGCGCGTACGGGATCGACGTCTTTACGCCCATCGTCAACCTGCCTGAGTGCGCCATTCTGGGCGTGGGTCGTATTGTCTCCAGGCCGGCCGTTTACGAGGGTCGCATCGTGCCCCGGGACCTGGTCGCCCTGAGCCTCACCTTCGACCATCGCGTCGTCGACGGCGGCCCGGCCGCCCGATTCCTGGAAACCATCCGTCGCCACGTCGAATGTCCGGAACTCTGGCACGCCCGGTAGCGACGGACACCGCCCGTCAGGCGACAAACCCGCCTGAATCCGGAGGACGGTCTTACCGGCATTCGACGCCGTGGTTCTGAGCTTTTCAGCCTATTGCAATGCAATCCCTCAACTTTCCCCGCCAGTACGACTTCGATATCCGAACCAGCGGCGAGAAAAGGACCATTTTCGATCCGCTTCGCCGGAAGCACGTGCGCCTCACGCCCGAGGAATGGGTCCGCCAGAACCTGGTACAGCACCTCGTTCAGGACCTGGGTTTTCCGGCGGGTCGAACCGCGGTCGAATCGGCCTTCGCGTATGGCGGAATGCAGCACCGCGCCGACGTTATCGTCTACAACGGCAGGGGAGAACCCGTTCTCATGGCCGAATGCAAGGCGCCCGACGTAAAAATCAAACAGCAGGCGTTCGATCAGATCGCGCGCTACAATACGTCCGTCGGGACGAATTGCCTGGTTGTGACCAACGGAATCACACACTACTGCTACGCGCTCGACCGCGAGGAACGGAGCTACCGGTTCCTGCATAGCCTGCCGCGATACGATGAACTGTAACCATTGGCAAACCCAAACCGCAGGGGAGAACTGGCGTGACACTGGATGAGACAATCGATGCATTTCTGGAGACCGGTCCGTATGCCGTCGTCGGCGCGTCAAAGGACCGTGCCAAATACGGCAACAAGGTCCTTCGATGTTATCTGCAGCACGGTCTGAAGGCGTACCCGATCAATCCGGGTTCCGAGGAAATCGAAGGCCAAAAGGCCTATCCCGATCTCGCGGCGCTTCCGGAACCGGTGGCGCGCATTTCCGTGATCACACCGCCCGGGGTAACGGAACAGATCGTACCTGAAGCAGCGGACGCCGGCATCGAATTCATCTGGATGCAACCCGGCGCGGAAAGCAGGAAAGCCGTTGAAGATGCTCAGGACGCCGGCATCGCGGTGGTCTCGGGCGGCCCGTGCCTGCTGGTCGTCCTGGGATATACTGAGAGGGATTAACAACAGGATGGAAATGCGCCGGATCCAATTCGACACGATGGTGGCGGAACTGAACCGCGTCCTGCTCAAAACCGGTTTCGCGGTCGAGCGCGCCGAACGTCTGGCGCGGATTTTCGCCGAAACCACGCGCGACGGCGTCTATTCCCACGGTGTCAACCGGTTCCCGTCGTTTGCCGGGCAAGCCCGTTCCGGAGACGGCATGGATCTCCACGCCGAGCCCGAACGAGCGGGCGCCTTCGGTGTCCTGGAGCAATGGGACGGTAAACTGGGCCCCGGTATCCTCAATGCATGCATGTGTATGGACCGCGCGGTTGAAATTGCCAAAGAACTGGGAATGGGCTGCGTGGCCCTCAGAAACACCAACCACTGGATGCGGGCCGGAACGTACGGGCTGAGGGCCGCTGACGCGGGCTGTATCGGCATCTGCTGGACGAATACCACACAACTCATCCCTCCTTTCGGTTCGTCCGACCGTAAGGTGGGCAACAATCCCCTCGTTTTCTCCATACCCCGGCCGGAAGGCCGTCATTTTCTGCTGGATATGGCGATGAGCCAGTACTCCCATGGAAAACTGGACGTGTACCGCGTCGCCAACCGGCGGCTACCGGTCCCCGGGGGTTATGACGACAGCGGAAACCTGTCGTACGACGCCGGCGCCATCCAGGCCGCCCGGCGTCCGCTGCCCATCGGCCACTGGAAGGGTATCGGACTCGCGATGTCGCTGGACCTGGTTGCCTCGCTGCTGTCGGGGGGCCGTTCGACGTACCAGATCGCCCAGGAGGAGGACGAATACGGCGTCTCCCAGGTCTATATCGCCATCCATGCCGACGCTGTCGCCGGCGACCGGATGCGCGAAATCGTCGACCAGACCCTCGCCGACTTTCGCGCCGCCGAGACTCTCGAAGGCTGTGAGCCGGTGTCCTATCCCGGGGAGCGCATGTTCAGGACCCGTGAGGAGAACCTGGCGCTGGGAATTCCGGTCGAAGCTGACCGATGGCGGGAAGTCCTGGCGTTGTAAGTCAATCTCGATGGAAGCTACCTGGAAATTACGAAAGACGAAAGGCGAAACTACGAATAGACGAATAAACGAAAAGCCCAAGGCGAGACTACGAATCACGCGAATAAACCAAAGGCGAAACTACGAATAACGCAGAACGACGAAAAACGAAAGGCCATGGGCGAGACTACGAATAGAGGAAAAGGCGAAACACGCGGAAAATCCGTGGCTGAGATCAATTGCAATAGAAGGCGCAAGACCCCATGGTGCACGGCAACCGCGCGAAGACCGTGGGGATTTTAAACGAGCTACTTATAGGAAAGGAGCGTGAGATGAGCGAGTTGAAGATGAACACCGTCGCAATGCCGGACCATCTGCCCGACATGCCCATCGATCCCGACTGGATTCAGGAAGGCGAACCCACGGCACGCGGCGCCATCGTTACGCAAAGCGCGGACAAGAGGGTGTCCAGCGGTTACTGGCAATGCAGCGAGGGCAGGTTCGAATGGACATTTGGGTGGGACGAGTTCGCCCACGTCTTCGAGGGTAAGGTTGCCATTGAAGAAGACGGGGGCGACAGCTACGCCCTGGGGCCGGGCGATACGGTTCACTTTCCCGCGGGACTCAAGACCCACTGGCACGTGATGCAACCCGTAAAGAAGTATTTCGTCATTCGCACCGCCGACCCGTTGGAATTGTAGCGCAAACCGTTCTTCAATCCGCGTTGCGGCAGAGGGCCAATCGTCAGGGCAGACAGGAATGTCCGCCCCACCGTCACGAAGGGTGCGCCAACGGAAATTTGGGCCCGACCTCAATTCGAAAGCGGAGAACCGAATCATTGGCCACAAAAAGCACAAAAGGCACAAAAGGTATTGATGCGAAACCGCGTGTGTCGTATCGCCGTAGTCCGACTCAGATCACCCCTGTCCTTCTGTGTATATCCGATTCAAGGTCCTGCGAAAACGACGAATCTAGGCAATTGAAAGAAAGGAATCTCTGTCGTGTCAGACGTGATCCGCACCGGGATCATCCGCTGCGACATGCATGGCATGTGGTTCGGCGCGCAGATGGACGAGCACGATCCGCTGCGGTTGAGGGAACCCATGCCTGTCGAAGACGACATGTCCTATACCTGGCAGCGTGGGGGTACGCACTATTTCTACTATACGAAGTACAGCGAACCGACCCGGATGACGGCTCCCGGCGTGGACGGCTTCCGAATCGTGAAAGTGTGGGACGCACAGCGTCGCAACGCCGAGATGTTCTCGAACGTGTTCTACGGCAGGCCGGAAGTCTGCGACAGCTTCGATCAGGTGAGCGATGACGTCGACCTGGTGCTGATCGCGAACTGCAACTACGACGGCTCCGATCACCTGGAACTGGCGCGGCCGGGCCTTGAAAAAGGCGTGCCCACCTTCATCGACAAGCCTTTCGCCCATTGCATCGACGACGTTCGCGCGATCCTGGAATTGGCCGACGCGAACAACGCGCCGGTCATGTCCCTGTCCATGCTGCAGACGAACCCGGCGGTGGCGCAGCTGGTCCGCCGCCTGGACGAGGTCGGCCGCGTCACCTTCGGCACCATCACCTGCGCCTCCACGCACCTGGCGGCGCTCATTCACGCGATTTCAATCGCCCACCACGTGTTCGGGACGGGTATACGGTCCGTGAGCTGTCTGAAGGCGCCCAACCACACGGTCTACCATCTCCATTACGGCGACACGCCCGGCCGACCCGAGCATGGGGTGGTCATCAACTGCGGCGTGGCTGACTTCCGCTTTACCGAGATGTTCACCCACGTATTCGGCCCCGAAGGCGCCATACAGGGTCTGGTTCTCAACGACTTCAACGCCTGTGAGGGCTCCGCGATCATCCTCGAACACGTCAAAGAAATAGTCCGCACAGGCAGGCCGCATCCTCTGGGGGACGACATGGTCGCCGCAGTGGCCGTCTCGGACGCCATCAGAAAGGCAGAACGGACCGGAAAGAGCGTGGAGGTCGAAATCCCATTTCGGTGAAAGGAAATTTAACATTCACACTTGACAAGATGCGGGAATTTATGGAAGTCTATCTTTGGAGGTATGTTGTGGACAATAGACCGAAGATGGTCGAGCGCACGAGTGCGGGTGAGGACGTCGAGGTGGTTATTGCGGTTTGCACAAGAAACGGGTGAGGGCAAGAACGACGATTTCGTGGGCCTGAGCAAGGAATAGAGCGGTTTCTGAGTAAGGTTGTCGAGAGGGGGTCGCAATGGGCGTTGCTGATGTCGTATTGGGGTGGATCGAACGCGTCAAGCGCAGCGAGCGTCGGAAGGACGTTGTTGCGGAGCAAGAGGAAGACCCGTTTCTTGCCCGGTCTTTAGAAATTGACGAGGAGCTTCGGACGGGAAAGAGCAAGATGCTTTCGGCTGAGGAGACGCGGCGATATTTCGAAAAGGTGAAGAGGGAGAGTCGGTGAATGAAGAACGTGGAGGATCCAGGGAAGCGCAAAACCCACCGGAAAATACAGGGCAACGTGAACCCATAGAGCAAGAGATTGTAATCCGGGACGTTGTTCGGGAGTTCCTGGATACCTTGCAACCAAAGGTGAGACGTTCGGCTGTTGAAAAGATCGAATCGCTTAAAGATCCGCTTAACAGGAGGGGATCGAAGAAGATACAGGGGCGTCCTTCCAATGACCCCATGTTCAGAATCGAAAAAAGGCCGTATCGGATTTTCTACAAACGGTTTTCGGGACAGATATATGTCGTAGATATGGGCCATCGGCAAGGTGCGTACGACAAGAAATAGCGGGAATGTCAAGCGATATCCCGAAATGTCTGGCACTTGTCGATAATAATCCCGCATAAAAGACCCCCCTCCGATGTTCATCGGAGGGGGGTCTTTTTCATCCGTCGGCGTGGCGGATCGAAGAACCTGGCGCAACGGGTAGCGGTTTATCCATCCGTACGCTCGGGCCGCTCTCGCAAGAAGGCAGCCAGCAGGTAAAGTAGCGGCGCAAGGCCGAGCACGAGTATTACGATGCCGTTCCACTGAAGAACGGTGTCGGTTGTCCGTTGAATGAACGCGATCCCAGGGCCCAGGATGAGCTTGCCGGACCAGATCGCGATAATATAGGCCATCAGATTGAACCGGATCAGCCAGGCGACGAGGAAAACCAGGACACCAAGTGCGAAGAGTTCCAGGCCGGCCAGCACGGCGAAATGATAGAAACTCCGGGCGGGCGCGATCGCATCCTCAGACAACAGGGCGACCGCGATTCCGGCCACGATCAACCAGACCCGTTTGACTCCGGCCTTCCAGACCAGCAGAATGGCCAGCACGGCGAATGGATTGACTAGCTCCAGAGCAGTGCCGATGGCGGCGCTGAAGAGCGGAACGTAGGTATTGACCCGCGGCAGATTGAATCCGCCAGCCTCCAGGTACTCCGTCAAGCCGTTGTATTTCACGTACATTGCAAGACTGTCCGTGCCCGTCTGAAGAAGCAGAAACGCCGCCGCCAGAGCCAGCGTGCCCGCCCAGAAGCGAAGGCCGCCCTCCCGCATCCGCAGGAGTCCCAGCCATCTGCCGGCTCCCATCTCCTCCGGATAGAGCGACCCTTTCATCGCCATCATCAGCGCAAACATTGCCGCTATCGCCAGCCCCGTCATCGGCGTCCCGATCAGCAGGCCGACGCTCTGGATACCCAGATAGGTCATCATCGCCTGGCTCGTGTCGTAACCGTGGAAGAAAGTCGGCAGGGAATTGATCCAGTTCAACAGGGTCAACAGGACGACCGCAATACCGATGCCAATCGGCAGCCTCCAGCGGATTTCCCCTGCCCGGTATTGGCGGAAGAAATAGATCCCTGCCAGTATAAGCGTCGCCAGCATCAGGAGAACCGGTACCATCGAGGCCAATTCCTGCCGGGCGCCCCGTTGTTTGAGGGATCGAAGAAATTCCTCCGGCGCTTTGTAGTGCGCACTGAAGAGACCCAATTCGTCGCCCTGCACGCGCACCTTCAGCCGGAACTCGCCATCCTCGATCTTCCGGTCGATCCGCTCCCACACGAAATGGTGGTCCATCCGGTCCTTTTCTTTTTCCGATCGGGCTTCCAGCAGCTTGTATTGCGCGGTATCCGTGACGGAGCGGGAGAACGTCTGCTCGACGAACGCCTCCGCCTTCGCGCGCGCGTCGTCCGTCTCCAGCTCCGGCCCCGCCCGAGTCTCGGGTACGATGTGGTTGAATCCCGCGACGCGCCCGGACGCGTCCACGCGGACCTGGATCTCCTCCTTCTCCATCGGTTTGAACCATCGCACGTGCCAGTACCACGGCGATGTGTTCTCCACCATCAGGGTATCCGCCTGAGCGACCCCCGCGTTTCGGATCAGATGCGTGTAGTGGGAAGAGCCGACCCCGCTTCGAAACTGGACGGACCTGCGATAATCCGACGCATCCAGTCCCATTTCGGCACAAAAGGCCTCCGCGATGCCCGCTGCCTGACTGCGGGTCACCTCCAGCTTCAATGAGCGGGCGCCGAACCGGTCCACGCGGAAACCGATCATCAGCGCGATTCCCGCGACGGCGCAGATTCCGGCGACGATCCATCTCCTCTTGTCCGGCAAATAGGAATCGGGCTCTCTTTCATCCACGTCCGGCCGTACGGGCTCGGGCGCAGGTTCCTCTATTTCGGCAGGTTCGTCCGGCGCCTCCTCGTCGTCGACTTCCCGTGGCCGGGCCCTTCCGGTCAGGACCGCGAACGCCGCTGGGATGGCCGGCACCAGCAGAATCCCGATGACGAGCACGCCGGACACCTGGAAGTAGAGGCTGGAGGACTTCACCATCGGCAGCGCTACGATGAAAGCATTAATCGCGTAGTGGGCAATGATGGGCGCCCATATCCCGAATCGCAGGAACAGGATTCCGAAGAGGATACCGATGACCGTTATCTCTATGCCACGTATGTATATGGGCTCGTGGGGATAGTTTGAATGCAGGAACGCCCAGACAATCGCCGGCAGCAACACCGCCAGCCACGGCCGTTTCAACCATCTGATCAGCAGGGGTATCGCCAGCAGACGGAAGAAAAACTCCTCGACCGCCGCGGCCGACAGCCCGACCAGCAACGGGTAGATCCACGGAATGGCCGTGCTGAACGCGTTGTTGTACTCGCTCACGTCTGCGGGCACCCAGACGTCGAAATACCGCCCGCCCAGCAGATAGAACACGGCGACGTATCCAAGAACGGCTCCGGCGGCGCCGTAACCCACAACCGTGGACCGCAGGAATCCGGCCGTAAACACGCCCCTGAGCGACAGCCGGCCGAGCGGGCTCGCCCGCCGCTCGGACAACACGTCCCTCTCAAGAACGCCCCCAGCCGTCCCGGCCAGGCAGACGATTCCGCCGTTGACCGCCGCGACCAGAACGGCGCTGAAAAGAAGCGTCACCAGAAATGCGCCGTAGGAGACCGTCGTTTCGAAATTATACAACGAGAGAGGCAGGGCGTTGACGTTCGCCGCGAACCAGGCGACGGCCACGAGCGTTCCGACGATCAGTCCGGCCTGCCAGCGCAACCGCTTTCTGCGATAGTTCTTGACCAGAATCGCCAGCATGGCGACGCCCAGCGCAAGCCAGAACGGTAGAAACACCTGCGTCAACAGATTCGCCCGTGAACGTACTTCCCTGTAACTGCGGGAGAAGCTGTCCGGTACTTTAAGGTACTCGCTGAACTGTCCGATACGGTCCCCGTGAACCACGACGTCCAGCCGGTAGTGTCCGTCGTCGCCCACGGTGAAATCTTTCTTCCGAAAGGCGAACCGGTGATCGACCCGGGCTTTGCGTTCCGTGCTGGACCGGTCGATCAACTCGAAGGCGTCCAGGTCGTACCCCTGGGTTTTCCGCAGGAAATCCGATGCGATGACCAGAGCGTCGTCCTGCGCGATGCTGGCGCCTTCTTCCGACTCGAGGATGCGGTGCGAGAATCCGACGACCCGTCCGCCCGGATCAAGCCCCACGCGAAGTTCCTCCTTCTGCAGCGGCTTGAACCACCGCACGCTCCAGGACCAGACCGACAGCCATTCTCTCGCCAGCCGGCTGGTCTCCTCCAGGCCCAGCGTCTGCTCCAGGAAGACCTGCTGCATCTGGCTGCTTGAGAATATCTGGGCGCTCTGGTATTCGGCAAGATCGTACCCCAGATCCTCCAGATAGCCCTGCGCCTCGCTGTGTACTTCGTCGCGGCTCAATCTGAAGTCCAGCGACGCGGACGGAATCGCCTCGGTGTAGTAATTGAGAAATACCGCCAGCCCGCCCACGCCCAGAACCACGAATACCAGCAGCCACATCGCATCACGACGGCCCATCAACCACTCCTCTCGCGTGAAGTGAGAATCAAGGAATCAGACGTCCGCAATGTAAAGAGACGGTGAACGCTGACACAAGGAAAAACCACGGCGACCAATCCATTTGATTCGGTTGCCATCCGTTTTGTTTCGACCTATCTTGATGTCCCCGGCCGATGCGCGTTTGCAACCGATGTACGGATTCGGCTGCCCGGTTTCGGAAGCAATCCCGAGGACGTCTGCACGCAGGGGACGAGTCCGCGTCTTCCGCGGGCAGGATCAGCAGAGCTTGGCCCGGCATCGAAGGAATTCACCATTGACACCGCAAACCGGACTTCCCCGCACCATGCCGGCGGTTGTCTGCCACGGACCCGGGGACTACCGCCTGGAAGAAAGCCCCGTGCCGCGTCCGGGACCAGGGGAAGTCGTCATCCGCGTGAATTCCGCCGGTATCTGCGCCAGCGATCTCAAGTGTTATCTGGGCGCCCCGCTCTTCTGGGGAGACGAAATCCGCGAGGGATACTGCCAGGCGCCTGTAATCCCCGGCCATGAATTCATCGGCGAGGTGGTTCTTCTCGGCCCGGGCGCCGGCGAGAAATACGGACTCGCCATTGGCGATACGGCGATCTCGGAACAGATCGTTCCGTGTCATGCGTGCCGCTATTGCCGTCGCGGCCAGTACTGGATGTGCATGCGGCACGACATCTACGGCTTCCGTCAGAACACCTTCGGCGCGATGGCCGAATACATGCGTTTTCCCGCCGCCGCCCTCAATTATAAAGTTCCTGCGAGCATCGCTCCCGATCAGGCCGTGTACATCGAGCCGCTGGCGTGCGCCATCCACGCCGTGCAGCGGGGCGAAATCGAGCTGGACCACACAGTGGTCATCGCGGGAGCGGGTCCGCTGGGCTTGGGTATGGTTGCGGCCGCCCGGCTAAAGAATCCCCGCCTGCTGATCGCCCTGGACCTCAACGACGACCGCCTGGACGTGGCGCGCGGCTGCGGCGCCGACCTGGTCCTCAACCCCGGAAGGACGGACGTCATCCGGGAAGTAAACCAACTCACCGACGGGTACGGTTGCGACGTGTACATCGAAGCGACCGGGCATCCCGCCGCCGTGGAACAGGGCCTGCACATGATCTGCAAACTGGGCACGTTTGTCGAGTTCAGCGTCATGCGAGAGCCGGTAACGACGGACTGGACCATCATCGGCGACACCAAGGAACTCAACATCCACGGCGCCCACCTGGGACCCGGCTGTTACCCCGTCGCGATCGATATGATCCGGAAGGGCCTCCTGCCGATGGATCGCATCGTGACCCATCGGCTGCCCCTTGAACGATTCCAGGACGGGATCGACCTCGTCGTGGAGGGTGAACGGTCAATCAAGGTAACGCTTGAGCCGTAGATGGTCCTTTTAAATTCAGCAAGAGAAACTTACATGGATGGACAGGATAAAAGCGAAAAAAACGCTCACAGTTCCGGATTA
Source organism: Candidatus Latescibacterota bacterium (assembly GCA_012271065.1). The sequence goes on along the minus strand of JAAXHE010000169.1, from coordinate 4,725 downwards.
TGGCGATGAATCGTTCCACCATATACCTACTCTGCGAACGCGGCGTTTCCTATACCTACTATGTGAGTTGTGCTGATTTCCAGGTGTCAGTTGAGCCAATTGTTGACAACAATCGGAAGCTCAATGGGAATGGAATCTTCAAAGACGATGCATCGCGTTAAGAACTGATGGGTAAAACAGAGGCCAAACTGATCCATGAAGGCATTCCGAGTTTGGGCGAAAATGAGGCTAAACCAGAAAATGCACAAGCCCATCGCGTAGATTGGTCTTTTAAAAGAAGATTGTTGTGACTATCATTGTTGGAATCTGGGACAAAATCCGTTCGATATTTTCGATGGGCAATGCATGAAATGGGAAGGAAAACGGTACGCGGCGATGGTCCCATTGAGGGTTGACCGGTTGAAAAAGCCTGTCGACCAGTGCATCCACGGGCGCGAAGAATTACGGTACGGTGTATAATCAGTCGCAGACCAGACCAGTTCAATGGGAATTGAGAATGGACAGTTGACGGACCATTGATTAAGAAGGAGTGATCCCCATGCTCACGACGATCGAAGGGATGTTTCGCGGCGGTAAGATTGAACTTCTGGAATTACCCTGCGATATTCATGAAGATACGCCCGTCATTGTCACATTTCTGCCAACGAATTCCACGGATCTGCAAAAACGCGGTGTTGACAAAGCACAGGCAGCAGATCTGCGAGAACGCCTGACGACCTTTGCAGAAGACTGGGAAAGCCCGGAAATGAGTATTTATGACAACTATGACGCAGCCAAATCCAACTTGTAGACGCGGTGACGTCGTTTTAGTGCTTTTTCCGGATTCTAACTTGCTTACAGCCAAGCCACGTCCCGGATTAGTCGTTCAATCTGACAATCTTCAAACCGGTTTATCGCAAGTGATCGTGGCAATGATTACCAGCAAGATGTTTCGCGCCAATCATTCGAGCCGTGTTGCCATTTTACTTTCCACCCCTGAAGGACAACAATCGGGGCTACTTTCAGATTCTGTAGTAATGGCTGACAATCTTGCCACAATTGTGGAATCGGCAATTGACCGCGTCATTGGTTCGATTCCAATGACCAGAGTTGATGCGGCTCTCCGGCATACGTTGAAACTATGAGTGCGAACTTTGATGCCTGATGTTTTGCATTTCTTTGTTGTGACATAGGTTCTCTATTGTTGATTGTTCGAATTGACTGAGGCGTTACCCAAATGGCTGCCATTACCCAATTTCCCAACCATCTGTCGCGCGAACAGCGATTGTCCGATCATACGTGTGAGGCGCTGGGATTGCGCGACCGGGCGATGTTTGGGTTGTTTTTGTAGCGCAGGGATTCGATTGCGCGAGCTTGCAGGTCCCGTATTCAGGGCTGTGGATCTGGCCGATGGACTGGGGATCGTTGTCCGTTGAGCAAGACACAGACTCAGCGTTGGCCAGGAGAGGAAAACATGGATACCTCCGGGAAGCTCATCCGTCGTAAACTCACGTTCAATATTGTCGGCGACGTCGGAAACCTTCGGGACTTTCCGCTCCTCGTGGTCGTTCGAGACGACGCACTCAAGTCAATCGAGAAGGGCGGCCATGTTTTCAGGGAAGACGGCAGCGACATCCACTTCGCATCCGGCGTAGGCGACGCGCTGGCGTACCGTATCGAGTGCTACAGTTCCGATGACGGCGCCCTCAGGGCACGAGTCAGAGTGCCCTCGCTTTCCTCGGAAACGTCGCTATATCTGTGCTATGGGGAAGGAGCGGTCTCATGCGCGGATCCGGTCTGGGATCCGCACTATGCGCTGGTCCAGTGTAACGGCGACGCGATTCGGTCCGAACCGATCGACCGCGTTGAAGCCCTGACCGTCGAAGCCTGGGTCCAAAGCAGCCAGGCCAATACGGACGCCTTCCAGGCGCTGGTCTCCAGGTGGTCGTTGCGATCCACGATGGATACGTTCGAGTCCTACGATGCCGGGGAAACCGACGGCCTGGACACCAAAGGCTATTTCGGCGCCGTCTCTGACGGACGCTACGTATACTTCGCACCGCAATGCAATGCTTCACAGGAGCGCCACGGCCAGGTCCTGCGATACGATTCCCGGGGCGGGTTCAACGATCCCGAAAGCTGGCAGGGATACGATGCCGGTTGTACGGACGGCCTCAACACGAAAGGGTACTACGGCGTCGTGCACGCCGGAAACCATATCTACTTTGTCCCGCGTACAGACGGCGAGACCCTGCACAGCCGATTTCTGCGATATGACCGGCGGGGCGATTTTCGGGATCCCGGCAGCTGGGAGGCGTACGACATCGGTAGGACCATGGCCTGCCAGAGCGCCGCGTACGACGGGCGATACATCTACCTCTCACCGGGATACTACGATGATACGGGCGAGTCGGGAAGAGCCGTCCGCTACGATACCCGGGGCGGCTTCAAGGATCCGGACAGCTATGCGATATTCGATGCCGGAAACACCGACGGACTGGAGTCGAAGAACTACGACGGCGCCACCTTCGACGGTCGTTACGTCTACTACTCGCCGCTCAACGACCGCGGAATCGTGCTGCGGCACGACACGCGCGCCGGGTTCGACGATCCGGCCGCCTGGCAGGCCATGGACGCCAGCGATCTCGGGTTGGGGATGTGCGTGGGCGCCGTTTTCGACGGTCGCTACGTCTATTACGTCCCTTACGCCCACAGCAACGCGGTCAGATACGATACCCGGGGCGACTTCAGGGACCCGGAAAGCTGGGAAGCCTACGACGCCGCCGGAACGTCGGGCCTGCATACAAAGGGCTACGACGGCGCGGCATTCGACGGCCAGTACGTCTACTACATTCCGTTCTACGAGGGCGACGAACTCCGGAGTGGTTTCCACTGTCGCGTGCTGCGTTACAACACCTGCATGAACTTTAGCGACAGGGCAGCGTGGGACGCAGCCGACGGAGGCGTCTTTACCCATCCCCCGAATCCCGGCGGATTCAACGGCGGCGCGTTCGACGGACGTTACGTGTACTTCTCACCGTGGCGTGAAGACCCCGATGAAAACGACGACCGCGAATACACGCCTCACGGCAAGGTGCTTCGCTACGACACCGCGGACGACGCTTCCTTCATTCTCAAATACGCGGAATGCGGTCACAACGGCGGCCTCTGCGCATCGCTGCCGGGACCGACCTTCTCCATCAACACGGAAAACGGCACCCGGAGCGTGCGCGCCAACAGGACGCCTGCCCCCGGCCGGCATCACCTGGCGGGCGTATACGACGGGGAACGGATAACCCTCTACATCGACGGGACGGCCGTGGCTTCGGCCGAAGCAACGGGACCGGTTCAATCGAACGATTTACCGATTACCGTCGGCAGCATCGCGGGTGGCGGAGCGCCGTTTCAAGGAGAAATCGGGGAAGTGCGCGTCTCAACTGCCGCACGATCCGATCAGTGGATCGATGTGACCCATCGGAACCTTGCGAATCCGACGGCATTCGTCCGCCTTGGACCCGAAGAAAAATAGGGCCGTGTGCAGAAGCACATTGGCCCATATATTGCGGGAATTCTGTCTTACGCCTTCGGAACGTTTCAACCGGACGATTTGTCGGCCGGACGCGTTCTGTCTCCCCGATCCTGAATTCGCATGCCGATCCGGTTTCCCGCCCTCACGTGCACTTCGATACCGCGTCCGGATTCCTCCTTCAGGTCATTGTCGAAAACGACCGTTCCCGGCTCGAACAGCAGCACGAGCGTGGACCCGCCGAACTGAAAAAAACCCTTCTCCTGACCCCGTTCGACCGGGCCCGGCGTGTACGTTTCAACGATGCTCCCAACCGCAAAGCCGCCAATTTCCAGATAAGCGATCCGTCCGAACCCGTCCGAATCGAACCTGGTCACCGCGCGTCTGTTCCGCCGGAATACGCCGGTCACCCTGGCGAGGCCCAGCGGGTTGACGATATAGTACCGGCCTCGAACAACGCGCGCCGGGCCGGCAACTCCCGAATCCGGAAAGTGGAAACGGTGATAGTCGTACGGCGCGAGTCGAACCACCAGCGCCGAACCGTGCAGATAGGGACGTGCCTCCTCGTCGGAATCCAGCAGGAGATCCAATGGAACCGCGCCTCCCTTGACCGGGATCCTGGCGCCCTCCAGGAGATGCTGAAAGACCATCACCTTGCCGTCCGCGGGACAGGATAACGCGTCGGGTTCCGGGGCAAACGGCCTGGCGCCGGGCTTCAAACGGCGGGTGAAGAACGCGTTGAAGTTCGGATACCGCTCCGGGGGAAACTCGATCTCTTCCACGTCGATGCCGTAATCCCGCACGAAACGGGAAATCTTCCTGCGACTTCCGGGCCGCGCCTGCACCCAGCCATAGAACCGGCAAAAGACCGAATTGTTCAGCAGGAGGTGGAAGAGTCCAAGTACGAACGAAGACTGGAATACCCGTTGAAAAAACCCGTAGGACAGCGGCTCCATTACCGTCCGATCCGTTCTTCGATCCCGGTACCTGATCTCGAAATCGTCATCCATCTGCCTGTTGACCTGGATTCGTCATTTTTCGCGGACGTTAATTCAAATATGTGATTGTTAATAAATGTGATCAGACTGCGGATTAACAGGATACACCAGATCACCGAACGTGAACTAGACCTCTTCCCTCCGGCCCCTCAGAAGCGGTGAGGCGTGAGACGGAAGAGGGGGAGAAAACCGGGTAGACGGGAGACGTAAGACGGTAGAAGA
>JAAXHE010000305.1 GCA_012271065.1 Candidatus Latescibacterota bacterium | reverse complement strand
GTGCTGCCAAACATCGGCTTGTCTTGCGCACAAAAGCGACTCGCGCGCTGCTGACGTCCACGTACCTTGCGCCCACATTTAACACTGTTCCTGCGGCTTTCTTTTACCGATATTCTTTTCACCGGAAAGGCCCCCTTCGTTGGAGTAGCAATTTCCTGTCCGAGACTGCTAACTTCAACTAAGATAAGTCTTTCCGGTACTCTTGTACATTTAAATCTGAAAAAACCCGCTTAATTTGAGCCTAGTGGTACAAGATGTTTCTTCGAGATTCATCCTATCCATACCGGACAGATCCACGGCCTCGCGGATCCTGCGTGCGTTCTCAAACAGACGCTGGAATCGTCGGACCGTCTTCACCCGGCCCTCGGCGTCGCGGACCTCCACGAAGAGCGGACCGCGGGTGATCTGGTGCGTGGACCACGCCCACAGGAAACCGGCAAAGGAAATCCGGCTGCCGAACAGATCCGTAATTTCGTGATGGTTGGAAAGGAGGCCCGACCCGGGATCCGTTTCCACCTGGTGGATGTGATATCCCATGATTCGCCTCCCGAGTCTGGCGTACCAGTCGCCGAGCGGTTGCAGATTGTCCAGATCGCCCCCGTTGTTCCGCGCATGACCCACGTCCAGCAACGCGCCCACCCTTGCTCCGGGCAAGTCAGCCATCTCCGTCGCTACCGCGTCGATCCATCTCAGGTACTCGTCGATCCGCGTGGCGAATTCCCGATCCGGCGAATCCACAGGCGTATTGTCGGGATTGTGGATATTCTCGATCGCGATCCCCACACCCTCGCGGACCGCCTGCCTGAACAGGCTTCCGAATGTCCTGGCGAAGGCAAGAAAACATCCTGTCGCTTCCGGTCGATGCTCCCGAACGCGCTCCATTTCGCGGGCGGTCGCCCGGGGAACGTGGACCGTCAGGCTGTCCGCGCCCGCTTCCATCGCGCAATCCAGGTGCGCCCGGACTGCATCCACACCGTCGACGCGTCCGGCCCCTGAATTCCAACGCAGGTCGGGCAGATGAAAGGACAGATACAGCGGCCCCTGATCCCGGACGTCGCCAAGCGCCGCGGAAAGCGCCTGCCGGGAAAAATCCAAATCCGCGGGCCGGATTTCAAGGCAGTGCAGGCCGGAACCGAGGGTCTCCCGGGCTGCCGTCACCGGGTCGCCCTGTATCGACCAGCCCACCGGCTGCATGTCGTTCGGGAGGTCCGCCGGCAGCAGCCGGATCGCTGGCGACCAGGGGATGAATGCCTCCGTCCATGCCCCCTTTTGGCCGCTCTCGAAGAGACTGATTCCGGGTAGATCGCCGATGGCCTTGTCCGGATCCAGTCCGCGGACCACGGCCTCGACGACGCCGTTTTCGCGCCGGGTCCGGTGGAAATGGCTGTGTCCCGCAACGAGAAGCTCGACGCGGTTTTCACAGAGCCAGCGCGTCAGCCACGTCCGGCTCTCTCCGTCCATCCTGTCCAGCGGATAGTGGGTGATGACCAACCGCCGCTCCCCGCGACTGGACCCGAGGCTCCGGACCAGCCACGAGCGCTCGTCGGAAGGAAGGGTCCCGGTAGACGTATCGGGCAGGAGAACCCGCAGGTCGCCGAACGCGGCCACCCGGCGATCGGGGGCCGCCAGAGTTTCGAACACCGACATCGCGTGCCCGGCCCGCCGTTCAGCGTTGCCCGGGGTGAAGAGCACCGGGACTTCAACCCGGTCCAGCGCTTGCAGGCAGCGTTCGGCCGAAACGCCCGTTGAAAAGGTCGTGACGTCTCCGGCCACGGCCAGGAAGTCGGGTCTCTCCACGTTCACGCGGTCGACGGCCCACTGAAGCGCCTGGTGTGCCGCCGTATCCGGATTGTCCGAAAGATGGAGGTCGGTCAGCAGGACAAAACGATGAGCGCTTGCCGTCATATCTTGTCTATCATCTCGCAGACTTCATGGAAAGACACGAAGAATCAGTTTACATAGCTGTGGCGGCCGGGATTCCCGCGAGCAAGGTAGAGACGGAGCCCGTCCCAGTCGAACCCGGACGGAGAAACGAACGTGCGGTCGATTGCGGCGTGGGTCGAGATGTATTTCAATGTAATACCACAGCGTCGCCGGGATGACCTGTTCGGATTGGACCCATGCAGAATCCAGGGATCGTGAACGGAATACTCACCCGCGTACAGTTGCACGTCTCTGGCTTCGGAGAGGTCGAGGTCTTCCAGCGACATCGGGAGCGTCGTGCCGGAGTCGAGATCCACCTTGTGCAAGAGTACTGACTGCTGCCGGTGGGTACCGGGAAGCACCCGCATGCAGCCGTTTTCCACGTCGGAATCGTCCACGGCCAGCCAGAGGGTGAACGTATCCATCGGCGCGACAGGAAAAAACGCGGCATCCTGATGCCAGTCCACGGCCAGGCCGTCGTCCGGACGTTTGCTGATTACATAGGACGTGAACAGCGCGACGTCCGGGCCGCAGCTGGCCCTTGCGGTCGAAATACAGCGGAGCGGCCTGGTCAACGGACGGCTACGCCGGCGTCGGTTTCGAGATTTGCAGATGCTCTCGAATCAGCTTTTCGTAGATGCCGACGAAATCCGATCGCCCGTTATGCAGATTATAGAAGTAACACATCGGGTTCGGATTGATTTCGATCACCTGGAACCCCGCCGGGGACCGAATCACATCGATTGCAAAGAACCCCAGTTCGATCACACCCGATACGCCCGACGTTACCCGAGACAGCCCTTCCAGCGTTTCAGGTGCATCCACCCGCTTTGCGAATCCGGTTGACCCGTGCAGCGGGTTCAGGTCGCCGCACGGCGATGCATTGACTTTCTCGTATGCCAGCAACAATTCATCCCGGGCGGCAACGATCCGATACTCCGGCCCGCTGATGTGTTCCTGAACCAGGATCAAATTGTCGAGAAAACCGCTGTGTTCGAATAGCGTCCGCAGGCGTTTCTCCAGCGCAAACCGGTCTCCCTCCAGGAAAACACCCTGGGCAAGCGACCCCTTGTTCCGCTTTACGACTACGGGATAGGTGAACCGGCGTTCAACCTCCTCGATGACCGCGTCGACGGACGCATGGGTCCGGTAGCGCGAAAACCGTTCATCCGCAAATGGATTGAAGGCCACCATCGTTTCGGGAACCGGAAGCCCGGCCACCGTAAACAGCTCGTACTGATATGCCTTGTCTTCCGCCAGGCGGGCCGCCACGTAGTCGTTGAACGGATGCCTGTTGCGCAGAAAGTAGACCGGCCCGCGTCCTGGCGGCCGGATACGGAACAGATTTCCGTCATCCGATGCCGGTTCAATCCGAAGGTCCAGGTTTGCGCAGGCTTTCGCGAGGCACGCCAGACTCTCGCGGTGCAGGTCTTCCCCGAATCCGTCCCGCTCGCATGGCAGCCCCAGCGCTTCCCGCGCCCTGCCGACGAGATGCAGGGATCCCATGATACAGACTGGATTTCCCTCCCGCAACCCCGCACGCCCCAGCGCTTCCACGACGTCCGGCGCGCAACAGGCGGAAAGCCCCGCGGGCAGGCTTTGGCGGAGCTTGTCGACGGCCAGGGCTTTGGGGTGATCGGACCTCGTCAAAACCAACTTCTCCGCCAGCGGCTGGATCGCCTCGAGTATCCCCCCGGCGTCGTGACCCGAGTTCACCCCCACCACAAACGTCCACTTCTTCGACATCCTGCCCAAATCGCCCGCGAGGGCCACCGCGCCGGAAGGGTTGTGTGCGCCGTCCAGCACGATCGGGGGCGTACGTCGCGCCGCCTCGAACCTGCCCGGCAGATCGAGTCCGGTCAGAGCATCCACGATCCGGGCATCTGTAAGGTCCTTCCCCATAAGGTGGCGCCCTACCGCGATCGCCAGCCGGGCGTTCTTCCAGAAAACCGACCCCCGGTCCGGCATCTCCGGATGCGGGAATTCCCGCGCAACGCAACGCCAATCCCCGTCCGATTCGCCGCCGACTACGCGAAGATCAACGCCCCGCTCACGACACTCGCAACGCAATAGCGCGAGCACTTCGGGTTTCTGTGTGGCCGGGGTGAAGAGCGGCCTGCCGGTACGGGCGATTTCGAGCTTGTCCAGCGCGATCGCCTCCACCGTATCGCCCAGAATTTCGGTATGGTCGAGATCGATTTGCGTCAGGGCGGCCACGCCGGCATCCCAGGCATTGGTCGCGTCGTACCGGCCGCCAAGGCCCACCTCGAATACGCCGATGTCGACGCCGGCATCTGCGAACATAGACGTCGCCAGCGCCGTTAACGCCTCGAACTTTGTGAAGTCACCGTACCCCTCCGCTTCAAATCCGCGCGTTCGGTCGTAGAGGTCGGAAATCCATTGCGCCCAGTCATCCTTATCGAGGATCCGGCCGTCGATCCGGATGCGTTCGCGGATGGTATGCAGGTGGGGGGAGGAGTAGATACCGGTCCGGCGGCCGCATGTCTGCAGCAGGGCGGCCAGAACGCTCGCAACCGTCCCCTTGCCGTTGGTACCGCCCACGATGACCGACGCAAAGTCTTCCTGTGGATTTCCCGTCCGGCGCAACAGAGTCCGCATCCGGGGCAGATAGTCTTCCGGCGTACCCGCCGCCGTCCCGTCCCGTTCCCAGTCCTGCAGCGTATTCAGAAAGCGTTTGCCACGGAAGTAATCCATACAGACCGCTTTCCCGTCGGTAACATCCGGTCCGATTGCAGTACAACGCACGCAAGGTTGGCGCCAGGAGCCCGCCCCGTCGATAAAAATAAAAAAACCCACCTGGAAACAAAAGGTGAGTTTTTTCGGTTGGAATCCGCTCCCGGGATTCTCCGACCCTTTGCCCGGGGGATCCCTGAAAGGGGATCTGACGACCTCAATGCTGCGTCATGCGGCTTTGTTCACAAGGCCGAGCTTAATACACTTCGTGCAGACCTTGATCCTTCTGGTCGTTCCGTCAACCGTCGCACGCACACGTCTGAGGTTTGGATTGAACCGCCTTCTCTTCTTATTGTTGGCGTGACTGACGTGGTTGCCGACCATCGGCCCCTTCCCGCAAATGTCGCATCTTGCAGCCATTACCACTGCCTCCGGTATATCCAAATTGAACTTGCTCTGTCATGCTGAAGCTGATGTCAATCCTCGCCCACGTTCCCGCCAGCCGACCAAAAAAAATGCGAGACGCCGCGGAGAGGCGCTTCATAGCCAGAACAAATATACCTGTCAGACGCCGCTTGTCAAGAAATAACCCTGTTCCTGACCCCTTTCAAATACTCGGAATCCCTGCGAAAAGCCCCGCCCTTCCACGGATGCGGGCGGACATTTCGCGGGTTGCGTCGCGTTTCCCAGCGCCCGGAATACCTCGCAGCCGGTCACCTCAGATGCCGTTCAGAGGTACGGATTCGAACGAACCAGAGGTCAACATCCGGAAGCGTTCCGCTGCTGAACACCGCGCATGGCTCGTCGGGTATCAGGCTTCCGCTGGCAGGTGAGATTCCATAGAGGAAGAAAGTGTTCCTCAGTCCGAAACCCTCGAAGCCTTCCAGGACGACCGCGCGCCATCTTCGGCCATCATCTTCGCCGCGGTACAAGCGGAGGGCGTTTCCCGCGGTGCTGGACATCCACATACGCCCTTGCTCGTGTGGACTATCGAAGATCGCTGCGACTCCCGCGCTTCCAGTGAATACCGTCTTCCACCGGCGCACATCGGGATCCCGCCGAAAGACGATCAGTCGGTTCCTCCCTTTGCCGGACCGGCGCGTGGCCGAGACAAACAATGCGCCGTTGGCCGCCCGCCGGATCGCCTGGGCGAAGGCCAGGTTTTGCTTGAATGGATTGACGTCTGCGACCACCTCTGCGACGGCAGACGCCGGGTCTCCATATGGCACATACAGATAGTTGATTCGGTTGTAATAAGGACTGCGATATGCGTTGTTGCTTACGACGAGATGGAAACCCTCGCCGTCCGGGACGATCAGCGGGTACAGCCACGTCGTCCACGGTTCCTTCGACCGCTGTTCCCGCGCCAGGACGAACGGCCCTGCCCAGCAACCGGACTCCAGGTCGACCCACGCGACCTGAAACGAATAGGACCCCGGCCTGCCGATATATCCGAGGACAAGCCGATCACCATCCATGCCCGCCCCGATATAGCCCGCGCGATCCAGCCCTTTCGGTAAAGTCAGTTCCTCAAACCCGTGCGGGCTTCCGCGTTTGCGCTGATGCAGAATCCGGGGTCCGGAGTCGCGACGCGCGTGGATGAGTACGAGGCGCCGTCTTGAGTCCAGCAAGACCATCCCCGGCTGATGGTGTAGCCCACCCCACTCGAAGAAAATTTCCCAACCGGCTTCGCCGCTGCGATAGACGATCCCCGTGGCGGTATCCTGGCGCGGCCCCCATCTGCCGAGCGTGTAATAGTGGTCGCCGTCAAACACCAGCTTTGGCGCGTTGTAACCCCAATAGGGGCTGACCGACGCCTCGCCACTGTCAATACGTATCAGCTCAATGTCCATTTCCGACGCCTGCGCAGCCAGAGGCAGGACTCCTGCCAGCAGTACGAACCAGCCGCAGGGAATCCGTTGAATGATCAGATTTCTCATACGCGCCTTCGGGTTCTCCACCCATCTTCCGCTTGACAAAATTAAGCGTATCGACCATTTTTTTCAGCAGGTCCTGCGGACATTTCGCTCAGAAGCGATGGCGTCCGCCCGCCACCTGTCGTGCCGGGGAATTCCCAATGCCCTCAGTGAATCTTATAACGCTCGGATGTCCGAAGAATACCGTCGACTCGGAGCGTATGCACCGGCTGCTGGAATGCAACGATTACGTGGTGGCCGAAGATCCCGATGACGCGGACATCATCGTTGTGAACACGTGCGGTTTCATCGAACCGGCCAAGGAGGAGTCCATCTCCACTGCCCTTGAGGCCGCCGACTACAAGGAATCCGGGAACTGCAAGGGCCTGATTCTCACCGGATGCCTGGCCGAACGCTATCGGGACGAACTCGAAGCGGAAATACCTGAGGCGGACCTGGTCGTCGGTCTGGCCGGCGAACGCGAGATCGTCTCCCACTGCGACCGGCTGCTGGGCATCTCCAGACCTCGTGTCTACCGCGACGAGGGCGCCCGTCACCTGCTCACCCCCAATCACTGGGCCTACCTGCGCATCTCCGACGGCTGCGACCGGACGTGCGCGTTCTGCGCCATTCCCGGAATCCGGGGCGCCAACCGCAGCGAGACCATCGAGGTCCTGGTCGCTGAAGCCTGGCGCATGGCCGCCGGCGGCGTGAAAGAGATCGCGCTTATCGCCCAGGATACCATGCGTTACGGCGCCGACCTCTACGGCCGTCCGCGGCTGGTCGACCTCCTGCGCGAACTCGTGCGGATCGATGGGCTCGAATGGATCCGCCTGCTCTACACGTACCCCACCGGCTGGCGCGACGATCTGATCGACCTCCTGGCGCTGGAGGAAAAGCTGTGCGCGTACGTGGATATGCCCATCCAGCACGCTTCCAATACCATGCTCAAGGCGATGAATCGCGGCGCCACGGTGGAAAACACGCGGGCGCTGATCCGAAGACTACGGGAAAGGGTGCCCGGCCTGGCCCTGCGTTCCTCCGTGATCGCCGGCTTTCCCGGCGAGAGAGAGGAACACGTACAGGAGCTTCTTGATTTCATCGAGGAAATCCGCTTCAACCGGCTGGTCGGCTTCCTCTATTCGCACGAGGAAGGCACTCGTGCGGGCCTCCTCGACGACGACGTGCCGGAAGACGAAAAACGGGATCGGCTGGACCGAATCCTCAGCCTCCAGGCTGTCATATCCTCCAATATCACCGCCGGATACGTAGGCCGGAGCCTTCGCGTGCTGATCGATCGTCCCTCGGACGATCCTTCCTGCGACTATATCGGCCGAACGCGAATGGACGCTCCCGAGATCGATGGCGAGGTCTTTGTTTCAGGAGAAGCACGGGTCGGCGAATTCACTGAGGTTGAAATAACCGACGCGCTCGATCACGACCTCGTCGGACGGTCGACGGCCGCCCCGCGACTGCTGGATATCGCCGCGCCGGGGCCCCCATGACCCTCATCGCCGCCATAGCCGACAACGGGGTGATCGGTAAAGACAATTCCATGCCGTGGCACGTCTCCGAGGATCTCGGGCATTTCAAAAAAATCACCACCGGCGGCGTTCTCATCATGGGCCGCAAGACCTTTGAATCCATCGGCTGCAGGACCCTTCCGAACCGCCCCCACGTCATCGTCAGCCGTACGTTTCCGGAAACTCCCGGCGTCGACGTCTGCCGAACTTTCGAAGCGGCGCTCAAAAAAGCCAGGTCCTACGGGAAACCCGTGTTCAGCGCGGGCGGCGCCGAGATATACCGGCAGTCCATTCCCCACACGAATCGAATGTATCTCTCCCGGATCAGGGGCAACTACGACGGCGACACCTGCTTCCCTGAATTCGACGAGAGCGAATGGCGACTGGTAGAGGAAGAAAAACGCGCCGAATTCACCCTGTGCGTGTATGAGAGGCGGGTAGATGCGGGGAGAGGGGAGACGTAAGAAGGGAGAGGACCACAGCCCGACCCACCACCTGGTGAGAGGGGAGCCGGGAGCCGGGAGAGATTACCTGCCTTTTGACGATTCTTTTCGTGCCAAAGGCAAGGAGGAATATCTCATCTGGCAATGGTTTCATCTACCGTCTCACGTCTTCCGTCTACCCGATTTTCTCACCTCTTCCGTCTAACCGTCCTTCGGCAGCCCCAGCCAGCCGAAGGCTATTCAGACTGGAATATAATGAAACAATACCTCGATCAACTACGATATATTCTGGATCACGGTGTCAGAAAAGAGGACAGGACCGGCGTCGGAACGATCTCCTGTTTCGGCCTCCAGGCTCGGTACGATATGAGAGACGGGTTCCCCGCAGTCACGACGAAAAAACTCGTGTGGAAATCCATGCTCTCGGAGCTTCTCTGGTTTATTTCGGGATCCGACAACATCAATGACCTCAAGAAGATCTATCCCTACAACAGACTCTGGGACGGCAACTACGAGGACTACCTCAAGAGACTCGGTCAGCGCGACAACAGCGGCTCGATGGGCCGCATCTACGGTGTGCAGTGGCGGCACTGGCGTGGAGCAGAGAGGAACGTCGACCAGTTGCGGGAAGCGATCGACCTGATCCGCAGCAACCCGGACTCCAGGCGCATGATCGTGAATGCCTGGAATGCCGCGGAAGTCGCGCCCGGGGACGTTGCCCTTCCTCCCTGCCATTCCTTCTTCCAGTTCAATGTCGCGGAAGGCAGACTGTCCCTCCTGATGTACCAGCGATCCTGCGACATGTTTCTCGGCGTCCCGCTTAACATCGCCTCCTACTCACTCCTGCTGCACATGGTCGCCGGAGTCACCGGCCTCGAACCCGGCGAATTCATCCACACGCTGGCCGATGCGCACATCTATTTGAATCACCTGGACGCGGTCATGAAGCAACTGTCCCGCGACCCGTTTCCGCTACCACGACTTCACATTGAGGACCGTGGCCAGGAGACCATCGACGACTTCGTCTACGACGACTTCCGGCTGATCAACTACCGCTGCCATGCCGCTGTCAAGGCCAAAATGGCGGTGTGACCGAGAGGCTGGATTCGTTCTCGCCCAGACCCAAGTTTATCTTTACCGAGGAACTTCGCCATGTCAGATTCAGCGATACCCTGGCGCCCCAGGGTCATCCTCCCGGGACGCAGCTTCCGCCTGCCCGTTCACGCTACCGACGACAGCGTCACACTGTCCGCCGATCCTTTTGAGACGATCGCCACGAGGTGGTCCGACCGGGATGGCGCGCTCTACCACTATCTGCGCTCGCCCCGGCAGGCAGGGGACTACACCCTGCGCGCCACACAAGGAGGCGGGACGGCGGAAACAACCATCCGCGTGAGCACCCTGGACGACCTGCGCCGGCCGCACACCTACAACGGCGCGTGGTGGCCACGCCGCTGGCCTTTGGAGAGCAATTACAAGCCGACAAAGACCCGCCAGACGCTGCAGGACGAACCCGTATCGGATCGACTTGACGAAGAAACCGTCGCGTGGTTGTCCTCCCAATCCGACGAGGTCCTTTGGGCGCAGCTTCCCGGGGCGGAACTGCCCAAAGCGCACTTCGCCAACTGCCACCAGGGTTGTCCGAATTGCGGTACGGCGATCTTCAAATACAGCGGTTTCTATCCCTGGGTGCGCAGACATCTGCCGTGTGATTTCAAGTCCGAATGCCCCAACTGCGGTTCGGTCTATCCGAGCAACGACCTGGCGAACGAAGACTATTCGTCGGGCGAATTTCCGGATGACGGATACGGCTTTTTCGACGCCGAAGGCCACATCTTCCTCTTCGCCGCCACCTATCACCGGGACCAGTGCCGCAGCTATAATTCGGGAATCAACGCGATGACGAACGCGCTCCGTTCGGGCGGTTTCGACGAAGCGCGCGCGCGGCAACTCGGGCTGCTCCTGCTGCGCTATGCGGAGGAAGAGCTCTACGTGGCCTCCGTGCCCCAGTTCCGCTACGGCCCTTCGAAAGGCGTGGAAGAACCCTGGGACTGGGGCCAGCCGGACTGGGCGGACGAACCCGACCCTGTGCAGGCGTTACGGGCCAAGGGCAGCATCCGTTACAGCATCGACACCCCGTATCTGATCGAGAGCCTCGCGCTGGCCTACGATACGGCCTGGCCGTTGATGCGGGAGGACCGGGAACTCGTCGAACGGGCGCAGTCCATGGGCCTCTCCGTGCAGACCCCGGAGGACGTCTGTCAGCTGGCGGAAGAGATGCTGGCCGCGCTGCTCCAGGTCACACTTGACCGGGGCGCGTCAAGCAACCTTCCGAGGGAAAGCCAGGGCGCGCTCATCGTGCTGCGCTGCCTGGACCGACCCGATGCGCGTGACGTGATGGATTGGGTCTACGACGAGGGGCCGGACACGCTGCGGGTCTTCACGACCAACGACTTCTTCCCGGACGGCACGGCACAGGAGGCTACGGGAGGTTATAACGCCATTCACAGCGACGGCTTGTTCGACCTGGAGCACCACCTTCGTCATCTGCGCGACCGGCAGCCGGAGGCCTACCCCGAGTCTGATTTCCCCTCGCTCTTCGAGGATCGCCGTGCAGCGCACGTGCCCCGCGCGCTGCACGAAATC
This sequence comes from Candidatus Latescibacterota bacterium, assembly GCA_012271065.1. The sequence continues at coordinate 5,964 of JAAXHE010000305.1, read as the reverse complement.
ACGATGTGCGGCAAATCGTATTTCCAGTTCGGCGATGGATCCGCGCCGGGTTCCGCGGGATTCAAGGGAGAGGGCGCCATCCGTCTGGACGGCGATCTCTTCCACCCGCCGATGGATCCGAATCTTCTTGAACGTGCCGTTGCATTTACGAATGATCCGCTCGTGCGGGAAATCCGGTCGGCTGCAGAGGACAGGCGGCACCGGGCCCTCGGTCCCACGGTCCACGACGGTGTCGGCATCGCGGTCCTCCGCACGCCCGAAGCGCCCGAACGCGCCGCGGCCGGGATCGTGTACGGGGATACCCTCCACCACCGCCACCGGGACCTTCTGGACGTGCAGTTGTTCGCGTTCGAGCGTCCCTTCCTGACCGACCTGGGATACCCCCAGTCCTGGGCCAGCATGTCCCCGTGGGAGTCCCACTGGGCAACCCATAACACCGTCTGGTCCGACCTGCCCGCGGGCGAACCCCAAACGGCCGGCCGGGGGCGCCTGGTGCGCAGCCTGTTTGTGGACGGACTGCAAGTACTGGACGTCGAGGCGCATCGATGGACGCACGAGGAGTCGCGAGGCTGGCGCAAGCTCGGGGTTACGTTCCGCCGCCTCATCGCCCTTGTTGAGACCGACGGCGAGGGCGTCGTACTCGTCGACCTTTCACGGATCACGGGAGGCTCGGAACACTGGCGCACGTGCCGCGGGCTGGAAGGCGAATTTCAGTCGGACAACGCGGGACTTCAGCCGCAAACCGGAACCGTCGCCGGTCCCCGGGTCGAACGCGCGCAGACGGACGACCTTCCTCACCCGGACCATACTGCTCTGGCGTACATGGACGACGTTTCGACCGGCCAGGCGCCCGACGCCTTTAGCGGCGGATGGCGTTCGCAGGCAGAACCCACCGTCCATCTGGATCTCCATCAGGTCAACGTCTCCTCCGGAACCCGCCTTTTCACGGCCCGCGCGGCGCAGGCCATGGGGACCCCAGAAGAGTCCAACTACCTGTATCATCCCGTCCTCTGGCGGCGGACGCCGCAGGAAGACACCACCTGCGTCGATCTTGTATTCGAGCCCCGAATCGCCGAACCGACGCTTGCAGAAGCGGTCGCCGTTCCCGCGCAATCTCCCGCCGCCGTGGGCGTCAGGCTGACCACTGCGCAAGGTAGACAAATCGCTCTCTACTGGTCTCCCGACGCGGGGCCCGGAGACGCCACGCGCTTTGACGACGGCGTCACGTTGCACGGCGCACTCGCTGCCGTGGTCGACGGGCGGATATCGACCGTGGGCGCTTCCGCGTTCCGCAACTCAGGCGCCGCGGTTTCAGTCGATCGGGCGCGGCAGACCGGCCGCATCGTCGCTCTGGACCGGGACGCCTGCACAATCGACGTGGAGGGCCTGGAGGGAGTCGCCGCCGGGGACCGCGTTGCCGTCAATCCCGACGAACGCGCCCACAGCTACCGCGTCGAAGCAGTTGAGCCCGTCGGCGACCCGATGCTTCGCCTGACGCTGGACGTGACCTCGATCCTCGGTCGCGCGAAGGTGGTCGCGGCCGAAGGCGGCAGAATCGACTTCGGCTATCATATCCTGGCGAAATCGGGCAACCTCAACGGCGCGCGGATACAGACCGGCGCAAACGACGACTGGGCGGTGATCTCCAACGCGAGTAACGAGCGCTCCTGGCCGCCCGGCCCCGTGCGCACGACGGTCCACGTCGACCCCAACAGAGGCGACGGCGACCGGCTCCGGAATCTGGCGACCGGGGCCTGGGTTCAGGTCGTGGACTACATCGTCGGCGATACGGTCCTCTTCGAGCCGGTCGGGTCAGGCGGAACATAGAAAACAGAAGGGGCAGGTTTGAAACCTGCCCTTACATTCTGCGTAAACACATAAATACTAATGAACGAACCCCAGATCCACCTCGACGGAGACCCGCGCAGACTAGCCAGGGCCATCTACCAGGCCGCCCGGGAGTCATGCCGCGAAAAACACGGTCGCCTGTCCGGCTGGGACGAAATGAAGGCCGACATGGAAGCCGAAATCCCCGCGCTCGCGAAACAGATGGCCGAGACCCTGGACAGCCACGCGCGCGACGTATACCTCATCAACGCCCTCGAAGTCCTGGCGCTCTACTATGCCCGGAGCGAGCTGGAACAGGCTTCGAACAAAACCGAGTAAACTTCCAGTGCCGCGACGTGGAAATGTAAGGAACTATCGAAAAATAAGTGAATTGACATGTCCACACACACTTGTGTGTGTTCATCGTGACTCACTTGAGTGGTGACGACGTAACCGAATGCGGACTAATGAGTTCGAGGAAGCCTGTCGCAGCTCTATATGACTTCGGCTGAGATCGGGAAGGACGTCGCGGCAGGTGTGTCAGCGGCGGTCTTTCTTTCCGATCAGGGTTTTCACCATTCGCCAGAACAGACCGGCGCCGACAACGAGAATCAGGGCCGAGGAGATCAGCAGTACAATACGAATGATGATTGGGAGGTCGTCGAAGATTGGCATCATGAAAAACCGGCAACCGACAAAGCGCGGAGATTGAGCGACAATACGGAGTCCACGGGAACATCAATTACGAAGAGCGCCGTCATACGGAGGTGAACGATGACCCAGGCCACGATACTGGTCGCGCCGCGCGCGGATGACAACAGCCTGATACAGGTTGTGGACGCGCTTTTGCACAGGGGCGTCGCGGTTGAGGCGGGCGTTCTGGAAGGCCGTCCGGCACTCGAAGACGCGCTGGCGGCGTGCGTTCAACGCGAAGCGGAGCGGATCGCGGTCCTGCCGTTCCTGTTTCGTGAGGACGAACAGGTTCTCCGTCGTCTCCGGCAGCGCGTGGAGAGGTTTCACGACGACCATGCCAATACGGAAATCCACGTCGCGCCGGTGGTCGGTTTCGACGCGAGGCTGGTCGAAATCGCGCAGGACTGCATCGACCAGACCGAATCGGGGCGCCAAAGTGATGACGGCGCGCCGTTGCTGATTGTCGAGGGATGTCTCCCGGGGCGGAAGGTCTTCAAGTACGCGGACCTGCGGCGGGTTCCCCGGCAGATCGAGGACGTAGGCCGCATCATTCCCGGACGCCGTGGATCGGCAGTTTCCGTCGCCGATCTTCTGAGGTGTACGGGAGTGAGCGCCGGCGCGGGCCAGGCCGTTTTTCATTCGGCCGATGATGGGTTCTCTGCACGAGTCGCCCTTGCTACAGCAATCGAAAACGGCATCTTCGTTTACCGCATCGGCGACCATCCGCTACCGGACAGACTCGGCGGACCTATACGACTGTTCATTCCCGAAACCGACGACAGGTGCGCAAACGTAAAAAACGTGGTCCGCGTGGAGTTGATCCCATAGATCCAAATTGTGATCCCGTCGATCCGTTGCCGGCCGCAACCGGAAGATTCCGCGTTTTTTGATCGCCGGGTATTGACTCGAAGTGAAAAATCGGATACTGTTTCATGAATCAGGACGCGGGCCTCTGTCGTGCGCTCTGTCTGCCGTCCCCCCGGCAGCCCGAGTTACGGATAGAGGCCCGAATCATATGACCAGTACAATTTCACCGTGGTCGCGCCGATGGAAATCAACATCGTCGGCAATGCCGATGCCCACCACGGCGTCAGTTTCCGGGTAGATGTGCAGGTTCTATATTTCAGGCCCGCCTTATATCCGCGACTCAAATCTCCCCGAAGGCGTTTGCGAACTTCACAAAGTCGCCAAAGCCGATAATGCCATTCTCATCCAGGTCAAACTTCGCGTTGTATCCCGCATCGCCTTCGCGCAATCCGAATTGTCGCACAAACAACACAAAGTCCGCGAAGTTGATGGCGCCGTCATCGTTGAAGTCCGCACTGGGAGTTTTGGGAGGCGCCGGGGGCGGCGGTACGTCCTCCGAGAGGTCCCATATCAGCATCGAGCCATCCCTCGAACCGGATACCAGCGTGCTCCCGTCCCCGAGAAACGCCACTGAATAAACCCAGCCGGAGTGCCCCTCGAGCGTGGCGGTCACGGTTCTTGTGGTCACGTCCCATATTCGGACCGTGCCGTCCTGAGACCCGGAGGCCAACGTGCTCCCGTCCGGCGAGAACGCGACCGAACTGACAGCATCCGTATGTCCCGTGAGGGTGGCGACCCGCGCGCCTGATGCGACGTTCCAGAGTTCGATCTGGCCATCGTACATTCCCGCGGCGAGATTGCCCCGACGAGAGAAAGCCACCGTCCTGACACGACCGGCGCCCGGCAGGAGAGCGGCGCCGCCGGGCGCGCCTTCCTGTCCGTCTCCGGAGATGACCGCAAGCGCGTATGCCCTTCGAGCGCACCTGCTTCCGATCGCGTCGCCACATCCCAGAGCAATACTTCGCCATCCTCTGTCACGGTTGCGAGCGCACCTCCATCCTGCGAAAACGATACGGAGCTGATTCGGACGTCACTTGGCAACAGCGCCAGAGTGCGGGCAGTGGACCAATCGTACAGCCAGACGCCGATGCTGCTGGCCACCGCGAGCGTGTGCCCGTCGGAAGAAATGTCCACCGCACGGTCCCCGAACCCTATGGCTCCTCTTCCCAGCCGCGCGGTCGCACCGTCGGGCAGGCGCCACGTCCGGTGGTCCTCCTCCATCACCTCGTCAGGCGTACCGGACGCCGGAAAACCGTAAATCAGCGCAATAAGACCCAGAGTCCACACCAACGATTTCCTGTTGAAACCCGGTATCTGCATGCAGAATCCCTTCTCGGTTGCGACTTTGGAGCTAACTTCAATGCGCATCATCCGCGGTGGGAACTGTGACGTCTGACCACGGAGCATGTCTTGTGCTGAACCAGGATCAAACCCTCAGCGTCGCAATTATATACGCGAAGTTCAGATAGATTTGTGATCTTTTTTCATAAGAATCCCGGGCTTTTTTCATTAAAATGCCGGACTGTCCCTGTGGCATTCGTCAAGCAACATGGCTATAGCCGGAAGACGAGGAAGGCACAAGTAACCGATACCGTAGTTCCAGCGGCAGATCGGAGGGCTGCGTGAGTACGCCTTCCACCTCGTCCCGTGACTGTCTGCAGGTTGGGATGCAGGAATCCCGCTCGCCAGGGTGATCCACACACGCTTGTGTGTGTAGTCTGTGACGCAAACTGTCTGACACGACGATTCGCCGTCAGGGTATTGACTCGCATCTGGAAATCCGATATATCTTATTGTGACTCAGGACGCGGGCCTCGTTCACGTACTCAGCCTGTTCCTCCCTCCCGGCAGGCGGAGACTCGGAAAGAGGCCCGTATTATATAGTCCGGTGGGGTGACGCCGTGGACGCGCGCCGGTCGCACGGGCGGCCCTGCCTGTCACCACACGGCCGGATGGCTGCCGGCCAGAATGAGGGGGCGGGCGGATTCAGCGCGGTATTGGGCAGTTGTGATCAGTTTGTCGTCCATGAGTTCCAGCAGCAGGCGGTTCCGGAGTTCGATGGCGCGTTCCGGATCCGTCACCGGCGCCGGCGCATCGGGAAAGCGGGCGAGATGGAATAGCAGGATGGCTTCTCCCGTCGTCAGCTTCTCGGGAGAAACACCGAAATAGGCGCGTGCGGCGCGCGCAAAACCAGGCACCGAAGTATTGCGTGTCACGTCGAAGGGCGTCCGGTCGAAAAAGAAAGCCACCAGGCTTTCTTTTTCGTATTTGCGTGCTATCAGGAATGCATAGCAGGTGCGCTTGAACCCGCCTGTGGCATCCGGGCCGTCCGAAGGCGCGAATTGTCCCGCAAGCAGCCGGGCAAGGTCCGCGGTGGAAAGCGAGTCGGCGACCCTGTGCAGAATGGAAGGGAGGCCGGACACTGCAAGGGCATCCGGCCCTGCGCCGAGAAGGCCGTCCAGTTCCCGCGAATACCCGTCGAGAATAAAACCGACAAGAGAGGCGACGAGTATCACCGGAATCAGGATCGTCAGAACCGATCGAAGAGAGGGTAGTACCTATTGACTTCTAAGACTG
>JAAXHE010000240.1 GCA_012271065.1 Candidatus Latescibacterota bacterium | reverse complement strand
ATTCGGCGAGGGCGCGCAACGCAGTATTCGACCGCAAGAGCCGGCCGTAGCCCGGACGGGCTTTTTCAACGGGATGACAAGCATGCCGAAAGTGCCAAAGTCAGTTAAATTCAGAACGTTACACGCGAAAAAGCGGACACATGAACCGCGCCGGCATGATGCAACAATGCCGGATCAAAGTCAAGCGAAATAAAAAGGGATCTGGTGTTCAGACCCGGAAATAAGTCGCCATAATTCGGCCGCCGAGTCGCCCGGCTCGCAAGGCGCCGGAGCGCAAACGACCTGCGAAGGGTGGGCGAGCGACGGGAACGTAGCGAGACGGGATGAATCGGCGGCCGAATGGTGAGGAATTTCCGGGACAGGACACTGGGGTGGAGCGAACGATTCTTCCCCAAGATCCCGTGCCGATCGCTGCAGTGGAATGAACTTCCTGATAATCCGGTTTTCGCTCACCTGAACGGGGTTCAATCCGCCGTGGACCACAGAAGGGTGTTACCGTTCGTCAGATGGTTCGGGAATTGTGAGGCGGATCTGATGCAGGAAAAGCGGGAGCGGAACATGAAACGGCCGAGAGGGTCGGTTCAGCGCAGGCTTGAAGAGCGCACCCGCCGGCAGGGGCGTCGTTCCCGGCTGCATCGTGACCCTGGCGTGTCCGTCCTGCGCTGCGAGCACGCGGTAACAGCCCTGCCCCAGTCCCAGCGGCCACGGTGATCCGTGCCGGTCCGGAACTGTAAGGAACAGAACGACCTCTTCATCGACGCCGAAATCGGGAATGCCGGGGATATGCAACCTCCGGCCGTCGGCGGTTCCGCCAGGCAGTGTGAGGACGATCTCGGCACCCGGATTGCCCTTGACCGGTGCGATGACCCTGAACCGGTGCCGCGTCACGATTTCTCCTCGTCCGTCATCCAGAAAGCTGCTGCGGGATACACACTGGACATGGGCGATTGTCTCTGCCTTTTCGCAGAGCGAATCGAACCCGAAACTTTCTACGGTTGTCGCCTCGATATGGGTTACGCAGAGGACCGAAACGGCAAACGGGAGAACGGATCGAATCAGTCCTGACATAGGACACCTGTCGGGAAACAGTGGGTATGGCGAGCGGTCTTCTCTATCAGGAAACGCCCCTGCCAGGCGATGGTTCCAAACATACCGCGTAGCACCGGGGACCAGGGAGATCTATAGCTTGTTCGTCAATTCGAGGGGACTAGGCTGACCCGCCCTCGGCCAGGACGTCACACACGGACTTCGCACCGCTTTCAAACACGCCTCTAGCGACGAGCAGCGCACTCTCCCTATCCCTGACCCTGCCGTCGAGCTGGCCGTCTTCCACTGCCCTCAACACCGTCTTGAACGCCGGCCCCGGCGTGTACCCGAGCTCGATGAGGTCCCTTCCTGTAATCAACGGTTCGGGACGTATCTCTTCAGGTTCCAGTGTTTCCAGAGCCTGTCGGCAGAAATGGTAATTCTCGAGATTCCGGTGGCTGGACAAACAATCCACCCTGTGCAGTTCCAGGTGTTCGTCGAATTGATCCAGCCGCAAAAACCGCTTCAACCGGCTCGCGCGCATCTGGCGCACGTGCATAAAGCGGTGATGGTCCGCCACCAGACGAACGATGTGGCGGGTCGCCTCGCCGGAAAACCGAAGCCTGCGGCAGATCTCATCAGTCATCTGAGCGCCCACGCCGGCGTGATTGTCAAACCGGATACGGTCGGCCGTCCTGAACGTGCGCGGCTTGCCCACGTCGTGCAGCAGCACCGCCATGGCCAGCTCGGGCGACGGGTTGCGCATCAGACCCAGCATGATCAACGTGTGGGTCAACACGTCTCCCTCGGGATGAAACTCAGGCGGCTGCGCGACCCCATCGAGTTCCAGTACCTCGGGCGCCACTCCGTTCATCAGCCCTGAGTCGATAAGCCATCGTACCCCCAGGGGCGCGCCTCCTTCGGTCAGGATTCTGACGAATTCGTCCCGGACGCGTTCCACGCTGACCTCCGAGAGGTCCTTACTCGAACGTCTTATCGCCGCAAACGTGGCAGCATCGATCCGCCAGTGGAGACGGCAGCCGAGCCGAACCGCTCTCATCATACGCAGACGATCTTCCGTAAACCGGTCCTCTGCGGGGCCTATGGTCCTGATCGTCTTCTCCCTGAGGTCCGCCTGTCCGCCCACGTAGTCCAGTACCTGGTCCCTGAGCGGGTCCCAGAACATCCCGTTCACCGTGAAATCGCGACGCAGGGCATCCTCCGTCACGTCGGCAAATTCGACCGCATCCGGATGCCGCCCGTCGCTGTAACCCAGATCGCGCCGAAAACGGGCAACCTCGAAGGCATGCCCCGCCAGGCGCACCTCCACCACGCCAAAGTGCGCACCGACGGCCCGGGCGTTTTGAAAAATGCCGATCACCTTCTGAGGCTCGGCATCGGTAGCGACGTCGTAGTCCCGTGGTTCCAGCCCGAGCTGAAGGTCCCTGACGCATCCCCCGGCCAGCAACGCCCGGAATCCGTGCGCGTCGAGGCGTCGAACCACCTCAATTGCCGTATCGAGAGCAGATGCCATTGCGTTCAGTCAAGGAGAACGGGAACCCGTTCGATCCGGGCGCCCAGCCTGCGAAGTCGTTCGTCGATGCGATCGTACCCGCGATCGATCTGTTCGATGTTTCGGATCACAGTCTGTCCCTCGGCGCAGAGGCTGGCGATCAACAGCGCCATCCCGGCCCTGATGTCGGGGCTTGTAATCCGCTCGCCGTACAGCTTCGACGGCCCCACGATAACGGCCCGGTGCGGATCGCAAATGATGATCTCGGCCCCCATTTCGATCAGCCGGTCCAGCCAGAAAAGCCGGCTCTCGTACATCTTCTCGAAAAACATCACGGTTCCCCGGGCCTGCGTGGCGACAACAATCGCAATACTCATCAGATCCGCGGGAAAACCCGGCCACGGATCGTCGAAGATCTTCGGAATTGCGTCCCCGACGTCACGGACGATCTGAAGCTTCTGATCGTCGGGAACGAGAATGTCCTCACCGTCCACCATCACCTCCACCCCGAGCCTTTCGAATACCATCAGACTCAGACGCATATGATGCGGCGCCGCGTCTCTGATCCGTATCTCACCATGGGTTACCGCCGCGAGTCCGATAAAGCTCCCCACCTCCATATAATCGGGACCGATGGCATGCTCGCCGCCGGAAAGCGCCTTTACGCCCTCGACAGTCAGCTCATTCGTACCCACGCCCGAAATCCGGGCGCCCATGGCGTTGAGCAGATGGCACAGCTCCTGCACGTGCGGTTCGGAGGCCGCGTTACGGATGACGGTCGTGCCTTTGGCGAGGGCGGCTGCCATGATGACGTTTTCCGTTCCGGTCACGCTCCGCTCATCCAGAAAAATGTCCGCGCCGGTCAATCCATCCGGCGCCCACAGTTCATAGCCGTGGCTGGTCTCAATGCGCGCGCCCAGCGCTTCCAGGGCTCGAAGGTGGGTATCGAGCCGGCGGCGGCCTATTCTGTCCCCGCCTGGCCGGGGCATCGTCGCACGTCCATGGCGCGCCAGAAGCGGCCCTGCGAGAAGTATGCTGCCGCGGTTCCTTCTGCAGTAATCGGGATTCAGGGCGGTCTTGCTGAGTGAAGCCGCGCATGCGCTCAGTGTCGCCCGGCCCGGATGCTGAACCGAGACACCCAGATCGCGCAGGATTGCGATCTGGGTGAGTACGTCTCCTATTGGCGGCGCATTGTTCAACACCACCGTCTCGTCTGTCAGGAGACTCGCGGCGAGGAGCGTAAGCGCGGCGTTCTTGTTACCGAGCGGCTCGATGGTGCCGGTAAGCTGAAACCCGCCTTCGATCACGAACTGTTCCATAAAGACCCACGTACCGATGCGCCTCAGTCTTGTGAAATCTGATCCTTCATCTTTCTCGATAAGTTAAAATATATCATATCTTTACATTACAATCAAGGGAATTCTGCGCCGTGGCGCCTTCGTCGTGTGCAGCCGGTCAGTTCAAGTGCCGGCAGCGGCCTCGGCCGCATCCGGACGGAGATACAACTGTCCGCATCCCGCTGAGATATCCACGCCCCTGCTGTACCGCACCGTCGTTGTCAATCTCGCATCCCTGAGGATGTGTACAAACCTGTCGACAGCGTCCCTGGGCGGCCGAGCAAATGCGGCGCCTTCTACGGGATTCCATGGAATAACATTGATCTTGCAAGGTATGGCCCGGACCAGCGCGACCAGGCGAGCGGCGTCCTCAATCGAATCGTTCAGCCCATGCAGCAGTACGTATTCGAAGGTCACCCTCCGGTCAATACGCTGCCGAAAGGTTCGGACGGCCGCAAGAAGCTCGTCGATCGGCCAGCGCCGGTTGATCGACATGATCCGCGACCGCAGTGCATCGTCAGCGGCATTCAGCGAAACCGCCAGACCGACTTTCAGCCCCTCTCCTGCCAGCCTCAAGATTCCGGGCACATAGCCGACTGTCGACAGAGTTATCCTGCGAATCCCTATAGCCAGACCGTAATCCAGATTCATCAGCCGGATCGCACGGATGACGTTCTCATAATTCAACAGTGGCTCCCCCATTCCCATCATGACCACATTGGTCAGATCGTCTCCGCGTGCTCTCAGTTCGCGCCGTACATAAATCAGCTGGTCCAGGATTTCACCTGCGGACAGGTTACGGATCAGCCCCATCCGACCGGTGGCGCAGAACGTACAATCCAGCGGACAACCCACCTGCGACGAAACGCAAAGCGTCCGACGCCTGCCGTCGCGCATCAGGACGCTTTCGACACGCCTGCCGTCCGGAAGTTCAAACAGATACTTCACGGTTTCGCCGTCGTCCGCGTCCGATCGCGCCGCCACCTCGAGGTTCAATATCGACGCTCGCTGCGCGAGTCTCGTCCGCACCCCCTTTGCGAGGTCGGTCATCTCCGCGAAGTCGGTTGAACCGCGATTGTAGATCCACGCGGCGATCTGCCTGGCCCGATAGGGCTCCAGTCCCAGGGAAGTTACGAATCCCTCGAGTTCTCCGGGATAGAATCCCTTCAGTTCCACACGGTCGCCAGACTGCGAAACGTCCGCCATTTTCGTATCTCCCCTCTTTGTCAATTTGCATGAGATTAATGTCGCGGCGTTCCGGATGCAAGAGAAAATACGGGTTGACAGAAATTGTGTTTGGGCCTATCTTCAGACGCCGCATTGTCGTCGGAGCAGGAGGCTGCGTTTGTAGTTTTCGCTTTTTTTCAGCGGGTCTTATCAGAATCCCCGGACCCTGTTCGAAAGTCCCAAGTAACTGAATATATGCACGATACCAAACGTGATCGCACGGAACGGCCCGGACGATCCGGTCGCCAGTTCAGGCTGACGGGGTTTGCTTTCATTGCCGTCCCGGTCGCTTTATTGACGTGGTTCGCGACCGCCCGGCCGCCCGATCCCGAATCCGCGCGAAATCCGGAGGTCGTCCGGGAAGATCTCGCGGTTCCGGATCCGCTTGCGGTCACGCCTGAACCGCGGTTCCCGGAAATCGACGGGCGTATTCGACACAGAGAGACGTTCTGGGACGCATTGAATCGGGAAGACGTTGCACCATCTCAGATCCATGAATTGCTGAATGCAATAAAAAAGGGGATCCCCCGGGCGGAATTCAATCCCGAAATCGTCCGAAGCGGCGACCGATACACACTGGGCATTGACAGCCTGGGAAGCCTTCAGTCCTTTGAGTTCATCAAGCGGGGAGCTTTCGAGACCCGGTTTTTGGTAACGCGGGCGAACGGCAGGCTGACCGCGCGTAAAGAACAGATACCCCTGGAGCGCCGGATCGCCGTCCTGACCGGTGAAGTCCGCAGCAGCCTCTGGAACGCTCTATCTGAAACCGGCGAAAACGCCAAAATCCTGACCGGCAGAATGGCCCGCATTTTCGAATACGATATCGACTTCATGGTTGATTGCCGCGTCGGCGACCGGTTTGCCCTTGCGCTGGAAAAATTGTACAAGGACGGCCGGTTCCTTCGATACGGGGATATCCTTTCCGCCGAATACCAGACGGCACGGAAGAACCATCAGGCCTTCCTGTTCGAATCATCGGACGGCCATATGGGTTATTACGATTCGAACGGAAAGTCACTTCGCGGCCTGTTTCTCAAATCTCCCCTCAATTACCGGCGGATCAGCTCCGGCTATTCCAACAGGAGGTTCCACCCTACCCTGAAGAAGTACCTTCCACACCACGGCATCGACTATGCCGCGGCGTACGGCACGCGTGTATGGGCGACCGCCCCGGGCATCGTGGTCTTCAGAGGCTGGAGGGGCGCTCTGGGCAACTACGTCGAAATCCGGCACGGAAACGGCTACAAGACGGGATACGGCCACCTGAGCAAATTCCCGCGCGGGTTGAAGAAGGGGATGTACGTCAAGCAGAAGCAGACCGTCGGTTTTGTCGGTTCGACCGGCCGCTCCACAGGACCGCACCTCCATTACAACTTCTTTGTCAGAAACGGCAAGGGCTATCGCCTTGTAGACCCGGCCGGATTCGCCAATCGCTCCAGGGCCAGACAGCTTTCACCTGATCAGCTGGCCGACTTCAGACAGCAGCGCGACCGCCTGCTGGCGCTGTTCGACGACCCGGCGGCGTTGCTCGCGGCCAACCTGCAGGACCCACCTTGACAGCCCGTTGAAAAAACCCATCCGTGCTGCGGCCGGCCTTTACGGTCGAGATACTGCGTTGCCCGGCCTCGCCTGCACAACGACTTCATCAACGGACTGTTAAATCTCCTCGCCAACGGCCTCGTCGCAGGATGACCGACCCGCGGGAAAGTTGAACCCACGGTCCGGGAACCCGGAAGAAACCGCCTCGCTTTCAACAGCCGCCAAAACGACAAGACCCCGTTTCCTTTCGATTGACGTCCCGAGGATCGAGAATAAATATACCCGTCTGGAGCAGCAATCGGCCCTGCCTGTCCGGGCCGCCCGCAGACGAGGATAGAGGTGACATCTTGAGACTGGCGTATTTCGACTGCCATGCCGGTGTAAGCGGCGACATGATCCTGGGCGCGCTGGTGGATGCGGGCCTGCAGGTCGTGGTGTTGCAGAGAGAACTGGACAAACTCTGCCTGGAGGGCGTAGTACTTCAGGACGGAAAGGTTAAACGTCACGGCATTGCAGCGACAAAGGTCGACGTCGTGGCCGAAGAAGGGCATCACCATCGCCGACTGCAGGACGTACTGGGCATCATCGATGCCGCTGGCATCTCGAGCAACGCAAAACGGCAGGCCCGCGCGATCTTCCGCCGTCTCGCCGAAGCCGAAGCCGAAGTACACGGCATTTCCGTCGATCGCGTCCACTTTCACGAAGTCGGCGCGGCTGACGCCATCGCGGATATCGCCGGCGCCGTCATCGGACTGGAACAGCTCGGCGTGGAACGGGTCTACGCCTCCCGGCTTCGATTCGGAAGGGGAACGACGCGCAGCGCCCACGGCGTCCTCCCCGTTCCGGTTCCCGCGGTGGTCGCCCTCTGCAGGGATGTCACGGCCGAACGCACTGAATTACCGTTTGAACTGGTCACCCCGACCGGCGCCGCGATCCTGACCACACTGGCCGAGCAGATCGGCGCCGTTCCACCTCCGTTTCGCACGCGCCGGATTGGCTACGGCGCGGGCAGCCGGGATATGGACCAGATACCCAACCTGCTCCGGCTGGAAATCGGTGAATCCGAGTCGTCGCTGCAGACCGACACGCTCACTCTGATTGAAACCAACATCGATGATATGTCACCTGAAATATACGGGTTCCTGATCGACCGTCTGTTCACCGAAGGCGCCAGGGACGCGTATCTTACGCCAGTCATTATGAAGAAGGGACGACCCGGCGTGGTCCTCAGCGTTCTCGCCGATCCGGACCGTACACAGTCCTTCACAGACCTGATCTTCCGTGAAACCACGACGCTTGGCATCCGGATGCGTCGTGTTGAACGTCAGACGATCTCGCGACGAAGAGAAGTCGTCGAAACCGCATTCGGACCCGTGGCCGTAAAAGTCGCCAGCTACGCCGGAAGGACGCGTTTAGCGCCTGAATTCGAAGACTGCGCACGTATCGCGAATGAACAGGACGTTCCCATTCTCGAAGTGTACCGCGCGGCCTCGAGTGCGGACGTTGGCTGATCCTCCGGTTGCGCACCTACAAACACACAAACTTCGAGTTACGGATGCGACAGCTCACAGGCCCCGAAATCGAACGCAGTGGAAAGTAATGGTGGCGCATTCCTCCGTTCTCAATGGAGAATCCCGGATCCTGCGCTGTTTCCAGCGTGAGTCCGCGTGAATCAGGGATAACCCGCCTGACGACGCATCCCGTCGTCGAACCGTCTCCGAATCGTACGATTACCGTCGTGCCCTCAAACCCGGCGCGCTCGGCAATGTCACCGGTCACTTCCAGCCCGTCAAGCGGGTCTCCATGGGCCTTTCTGAGAACACCCACAACCCTCAGATCACAAGTACCGCCGCACGAAACCACCTCATCTTTCCATCTCAACTCGTCCCCTCCCCACAGCCCCATGAACGCGGGGTCGCCGTCCCGTTCCCGCACGAACCCGAACTCTCCTCTCAGGCTGAGGTTTCCCACCGCCAGCGGTTCCGCGCGCCAAGCCGTACGATGGACGATATGGTCCACGATTCCTTCACGTCTCACTTCAACTGCGATCGAATCATCATCGGCGTACACCTGGCGGACCGACTCAATGAACGGCGATCCCTCGAAGGGCTCGTAGACCGCGGCAAAGACGCTTGAAAGAGGCGCGCGCCCCTGGCGCCGGGCCAGGAAAACGGGCATCCTGTACCGGTCCAGTTCGTCCTCGTTCTCGTCGGTTCGCCGCACCGATGGCGCGTCGCCCAGAAACACGTCGGCCTCTGACAGTCCCGGGAGATGACACCGCAAACCGGTAGGCACGTCCCTGAGGCCGAGTTGCAGTCTCAGACCGGCTTCAACACGAGCACGGGATACATTCTGTACGAATCCGTAGGCTATGTTTCGTCCTTCGGCGTCCCCCCGGTCCCCTTCAAATCCGGGAAGACGTACCGCGACTCCGTTCAATAGATCTCGTCCGGCGGGCTCCAGCGGGACATCAAGGCTCATCCATCCGTCGCGGTCAGCGCTCCCGTGCAGCGTCCAGTCGTGCCGTGTCCCTCCCTGCACACGGAAAATATCCAGAGAATACGTATTCCCTTCGCCGGCGTCGGCGAGCATGACCATTCTCCGGTATTCCCGCGCCAGACCGGGGTACGCGCGCTCGCCGCTCGCTTCCATCCACTGGACCGTTTCCTGCGTGGTCTCGAACGCCAGGAGCCTGCCGCGAGACGGCCCTCTATTGCCTCTCGTGTACTGTTCCTGCCCGTCGACGACCACCGTATTGTGCGCCAACGTGCTCACGGTCCACGGCCTGTACCGCGTATGGGTGTATCCAAGGTCGGAAAGCAATTCCTCTCCGAACGCGTAAAGCATCACGTTCAGCATGTCCGCGTGGTCGTGTCCGTGGCCGCCTTCTGAAAAGTGAAGGTGTACCTGCGCCTGCCGGTTTTTCTCACCCAACCCGAGCCACGCGTGCCCCATGCCGCCGAAAAGGGCTGAGTGCGACCGGTCCGTGGGCTTGAGGTCTTCAAACCTCGCCCAGGAATCGTGTACGGGTATCGGTCTCCCGTCGGGGTACCTGAAGCGATCCAATACACGCATGCATCGTTCCGCATCGGGAAACTCGCGAACCGGATCCAGATCGTCGAAGCGCCTGCCGTCTTCCGGATCCAGATAGCCCGGAGGATCGGAATACCCGGCCAGGGCTTCAAGCGCGCGCAGCAGGCCTGTCAGTGTATATCGATGATAACCCGGGGTGCCCTGACACCAGAATCCGTCCGACGAGAATCGCCTGAACAGGCCGTGTGCGCACCGTACTGCGCGGTGAACCAGAGTCGGGTCGCCCATGACGCGGCCCGCCACCGCATATCCCTCGTAGGTCTCCGGGCTGGCATTGGTGTACAGGCGTCCATGGTAGGCGTCCTGCCGAATTCCACCTCTGAAAAACCCGTCCTCGATGCGGCGGTACGCATCCTCGCCTCGTTCTTCCGGGAGGCGTTCCAGTTCGCCGCTTGCCCGGATTGAATCGTACGCGTAGATCAGTTCGGTCGGGATTTCGGCGTAGCGCCACTCCCCCCACTTCCCGCCGCGGCGTGGAAAGGGCGGATTCATACACACCTGCTTTGCCGAGTTCGCCACGTCCGTCCAAACGAGAAACCCCGGATAATACCGCGCAAACGCGTCCAGAATCAACGCCGACCGCCGGGCGAATTGTCGCCGGCCCGTCAACTGGTACAGCTGACCGAGATCCCGCGCACGGTCCGCAAGATAGAACCTCGCGCACCACCATGCCCTGGCACGGAAGAAATATCGTCTTCCGGACCCATCCTCGTAAAACGGATATTCGACTTCGTTTCCCAGGGGATTCAACAGACGCAGGGTCCTGTTCTCCGCAAACTCGCGCCCGGGATATACTGTTGCGCAATGGCGGCACCGCACTCGAAACGGGTCATCGACAGACCAGTCGAGTTGCCGTTCTCTGACGCCCATAATGCAACCGGCGCAGGCGACGTACCGGAATCCCGTACGATCCGGAACCAGGGCAATGAGTTCGTCCTCCGACATCGCCATCAGCGGTGCGACGACCCGCCGCAGTTTCTCCTGCGATTCGGCCGACGCGGACACGGTGTAGACGGGAGGCGAGGTTCCGGCGGCCGCGCACCTGCCGGGCCGGAGCCAGCAAAGGACAAGAATGCCGGCCAATACACCCAATCCATCCATTGCCCAATCCAATCGCTATGGTTATCTTTATACCGACGGACGCGGAAAGAGATGGGTCACCGAGGCCCGGATGCCGATACCGGATCTCTTCTCCCGGTCATCGTTCTCCCTGAAGAAGCTGTTGATCCGGAACGGGAGACTTTCCTCACGGGTTTCCGCGGCCGCTGCAGTCGGAAACAGGAGAACCACCATGCAAGCCGACGTACGAATCGACCCGAACGAAGAAATCGGTTTCATGAATCTGGACGAAACCGACTACAGCAGTCTTTCAGCGGGAGAACGGATCCGCCGCCTGGAGGTGGAGGGCTACGTCGTCCTTCCGGACATCCTCGATGCGGAACACATGGACCGGATCAAACGCGAAATGGCCGATTCTCCGATGCAGACGAAGGATTACAGCGACGCGCAGACCTTTTGCCTGGAGCCGCAGTGGCGCAGCAGGGCCCTGGCCGAACTGATCGCGCATCCGCCGATGATCGCGTTCCTGGAAACGCTGCTCGGCGACGACATCGTGTTCACCCGGGGACTCTTCACAAGGACGCTCTCGGGTTCGCCGCCCATTTCGCTGCACACCGACGGCCAGCCGTTCGGATCTTCCATCTTCGGTTACGAAGGCAGTTGTCCGCGCCTGCTGCGTGTTCTGTACTACCTTGACGATCTGACGCCGGAGCGGGCGCCGTTCCGCCTTGTACCGCGATCCCACCTCTCGTTTCACGCCGAAGCGAACCCCTACGTGCGCTACAAGTACCACCCGGGAGAGGTCACGCTATGCGTAAACGCAGGTTCGGCGCTGGTTATCCCCATCAACCTGTTCCACGGCACCCATCCGAACCGCTCGCATTCCCAACGCACGCTGGTTCAACTGGGGTACCGGCCGGCGTGGGCGGGCCCCATACAACCGATGCCGGAATGGGACCCGGAACTCGTGACGGGGGCGCCGGCGGCAACCAGGCGTTTTCTGCAGAGCCCCAACACAACCGGCCTGGACTGGAATCAGCCCCACAAACCCAAGGGCATGAAAACCGAAGCAACCGCTATCGATCCCGGGCGATGGGACGGCTGACCCGGAACGAATTCCGGATTGAAACTCGAAAACTGAAAAAGCCCGAAGCCATTGGTTTGGCCGGGCTTTTTCGGTTTCGAGCCATGGTTGACCGGCCGGCTATCTCCTGTTGGGCAGGAACCAGACGTCCCTGAAAAACCTCTGACGCGCTTCGGCCATTCCACCGATCACCACGGGATTCATACAGGGTTTGGGTTCGTGGAACCGAACCGTCACGTAGTTGTAGGCGATCAGAATGGCCCGGCGGGGATTGTCCGGGTTCGTCCAGGCCGATCCGGTATGCCGCACCCCCTCGGAAAATGCGACAAGACTCCCCGGCGGACACCCGTAGGTCTCCCATAGTCCCGAGTCGGGGTCGTCGGCCCTCTCCGGCCAGGTACCATCCTGAGCCGAAACCAGATTGGCCTTGTGAGACCCGGGCACCAGGCACGTGCCGCCCTGGCCCTTCCTGACTTCGTTCAGTTCCCATACGATGCGTGTCATGCCACTGTAGATTCGGCCGTTGTGGAAGCGGTAGGAAAGGGACGGATCGAGATTCACACCTCCCACGTGGGGCTGCCACTGATTCGCGGTCGTTGTCGGCCGAACGGGCTGAAACGAAGACGCTCTCCAGACGGATGCGATCGCGCTCAGGATGGATCACTTCCTGCAGAATCCCCATGACTCTGGGATGATCGATCAGAAATTCCGCGGGGCCGGCGATGGGCGCTCTCACGTGATCCGCCAGGCTATCGGGATCTCTCACATAGACGTCGAGGTGCTCGCGAACCCTCTGCACTTCATCGTCCGTGAGTACCCCGGGTATGACGAGAAAACCCCTCAGGTCGAAGAGGAATTTTTCGTATTCCGTCATGGGTTCAATCGGAGCGGATTCGGCGGGTTCCACTACATGTGTATTTCCGTTCGTGCTTTTCATTGCAAGCGCTCCTGGCAGGGACGGTCGGGTTGCAGCACAGAATTCAGACCCCGGAAACTCCACCGGCCTGGAGGTCTGATAAAGAGTTGACGGCGAGGGCCCGCGTTCTTCTCCAGTTGCCGGTCCAGGTCTGGGCCGAGCCATTGTGGTCGAAGACAGGGCGCACAATCGGGTCGAATCGAGCGATTCGGCGATCGAGCGCGACGCAGTGTTTCGACAGCAAGGGCCGGTCGCAGCCAGGATGGCGGCTTCCAACGGGATGTCAGGGGGGACTGACGGTTTGCGGCGCAGTCCGGCGGCATGGTACTGAAATGCTGCGGCTGATGCAAGAACAACAGCGAAAACATCCGCCGGCGAAACCGCCCGCGCCTGGCATCGCGCGCAGGACGCTGCCCGCCGCGGGTTCCGTGCGCAGGCCGTGATCCGGCTTCTTCGGGCGTATGCCGGATTCATTCTCCATTTTTCAACCGGACCCCGATATCGCGTCGTCATCGGCATATACGAAAAGGGCCTGCGACGAATTCATCGCAGGCCCTTTAATTTCAAATATTTAAAATGGTGGGCGATACTGGACTCGAACCAGTGACCTCTTGCATGTCAAGCAAGCACTCTAACCACCTGAGCTAATCGCCCATCCATTTGCAACCGGTAAATTCGCACACCCGCAATCCGGAGGCAACCCATTCGATGCTCGTTGAAACCGTGCAAACGGGGTGGGTGTCTGTCCGCACCCACGGCTTTGCCGGCGGGCTTTTTCGGACCGCAAATCTATACGAAAACACGGGGGAAGTCAAGCGGAATGTGGGATCACGACGCTCGTTCGGATGGCCCATGTTCGATTCAATTTCGCACTCGTACGCCCCTCACGGATGGAAAGGCCGTGTCCATTCACCTTTCAGCCGCGTCCCAACGCATCCTCCGCAAGCCGGGTTCCCTCCACCCGTGCGCGGATTTTCGCAAACGCCAGGTCGCGGGAGGTGGACAGGTCATCCGCAAAGGGCGAAAAACCACAGTCGTCCGTCGTGCCCAGCTGGGCTGACGGGATATATTCTGCGGCCTCCAGAACGCGGTCTCTCACTTCTTCCGGGGACTCCACGTGGGGATCGATGGCATCGATTACGCCAACAAAGACGCGGTGACCGGGCCGGATGAGCGTCCCGATGCGCTGCAGGGCCCTGCCAGGTTCTTTTTCGGAGGCCATCGCGATATAGAAATTGCCTACGTCTATCTCGAACAGGGTCGGGAGCAGGTCCAGGTAGTCGACGTCCGCACTGTGGGTGGCGTCCCAGTCGCCTCCCGGGCAGGTGTGAATCCCAAGCCTGTTACGTTCGTCGTACGTAAACGATTCAAGGCTGGTATTCAGCAACGCCACAAAACTCCTGAGGAGTTCGCCGGAGGGATCCAGTTTTACGGCGAGACGCCCTTCCGTGAAGTCGATCTGTACCTTGTGCGCGCCCGCGTCCAGGCACCGGCGCACTTCGCCGACGTGTTCGCGAACGAGGTCCGCCAGGAATCGTTCACGCGGATAATGCTCGATGCCGTCCGCCGGGTAGATCAGGCTGAGGAGCGAAGGCGAAATAACCGCCTGTTTGACTCGAGTCCGGGCCAGCTTCAATGCAGTTTCGAGGTACCCATCGGCACTTTCAGTATAGCGAAAGGGACCCTCCGTCAGTCGAGGCAGCTGCCTGGAATGTCCATCGGAAAACCCGACTTCCACGCCGTCCGGAGCAAGGTTTTCGGCTCCGTGCAGGCAATAGAAGGCGAAACCGCCGTATTTGCGCTGCTCGCCGTCGCTGATGACGGGTGAACCCGTCTCCTCGAATCCGCGTATGGTTTCCGCGGTCGCCCGATCCGCGACAGCATGAAGCTCCTCCCGGCTGATCCTGCCTTCGCGGAACGTTTCTTGGGCGCGGACCAGTTCCTGCGTGCGTGGAATGGAACCGATGGGCTCGGTGGGTATTGCAAATTCGGACATAGCGTTTCTCCGGACTAACGGGCTGAGACTGTGGCTGTAGGGCGAAGAGATTCCAGGTTGAGATACGGCGCATCTTCGATCGGCCGATCCCGCGCGGCACATCGTGTCCCTTCAGTCGTTTGCCCTTGACATCCTGGTTCGCAGGTCAAATATTAGCGGCACTGCTCCAGCACACACTGGAGCGGGTATTCGGAGCATTCGGCGAGCGCGGGTTCCCGCACGGACCGCCGGCGAGTGCCCTTAATTGTACCGACGAGAACTGTCGGGAAAGGACGGATAATACGTGAAAATCTATAAAGCCGCACTGGTCGGATGCAGCAGAATGGGCGCCTTCATTGACAACGAAGTACCTCCTTCCTATGGCGCCTATTCGCACGCCGCGGGTTACGAGGCGTGCGAACGAACGGCATTGATCGCATGTTCGGATCTACGCGGGGAAGCGATGAAGCAGGTCGGCATCCGGTACGGGGTGCCTGAAGACAGGCAGTACTTCGACTATAGGGAGATGATTGAACGTGAGCAACCGGACATCGTCAGCGTAGCCACACAGCCCGAACATCGCGCCGAGATCGTCGTCTTTGCGGCCGAACGTGGGGTCGGCGCAATCTATGGCGAAAAGGCCATGGCCTCTTCGCTCGACGAAGCCGACGCGATGATGGAGGCGGTCGAACGAATGGGCGCCGTCTTCAATCTGGGCACAAACCGACGATGGGATACCGGATACGACGCCATGAAGGACGTGATCGACAGCGGCCGCATCGGACGGTTGCGGTCGCTGATCGTGCATCAGACCGGCCCGCTGTTCAACGGGGCCAGCCACAGCTTCGACCTGCTGATGAGACTCAACAGCGACAGTCCCGTCGCGTGGGTCCAGGCCCATCTTCCGAACGGAGACCGGCTGATCGACGGCCAGCGCCTGACCGAGGACCCGGTCGGACACGGGATCCTGCAGTTTGAAAACGGCGTCACCGCGTACGCGCTCAACTCAGGGCGGGGCCTGGAAGTGGAGGCGGTGGGCGACGCGGGCGTGGTCACGGGCATGCGAAACGGCAACGAGTGGCACGTGCGCGAACACGGCGCCCGGGACCATCGCGGCCGGTCCGTGCTGGTGCCGGGGGAGTTCCCGTCATTCGAGGCGGCCAGTTCAACCGTTCGGCTGATCGAAGACCTCGTCCGGTCGCTGGACACCGGAGAACCGCCGCGCGGCGGCGTCAGAACGGCGCGCGCCAATACCGAACTCATCTTTGGGTTTGTCGAGTCGCACGTCCGGGGCGGGGCAAGGGTGGCATTTCCTATAGGCAGCAGCCGGTACCGTCTGCAGAGAGACAGGCCGCCGCGGGAGCCGAGATACCAGCGGTAGAGCGGCGTCGGCCCCGCAGTGGATCAGGCACCTCCGCGAATAGGGGGCGACCTCGGGTCATAATGGCTCCGGCCGGTAGACAATCTGCAGCAGATTGCCTTCCGGATCCGCAACGAAGTTGAATCGCGTCCCCGTGGGCGTCTCCCGATACGGCCCCACAAATGCGGCGCCGCGTTCTTCCAGCGTCCTGCACGCCGAATCGAAGTCATCCACCTTCAGCGCGATGTGCCGTATGCCCGCGTCGGCGGCGGCGCAGACCGCTGGCGCCCGGTCGTTTGACGGCAGGAACTCCAGAATACCTCCGCCCGGCAGGCGCACGAAATAGGTCCGGCTCTCGTCGTTTTCAAGGATCATCTCAAAGCCGAGGATGTCGCAGTACCACCTGGCGAGCGCTTTGGAATCGGCAGCCACAATCGCGATATGCTCGATCGATCTGATCATACGTCCCTCATCGTTGACATGGTGATTTCGCGGCCCTGCTTCAGCGACGCGTCGACGGCGGATGCCACCCGAACCACCGCCAGCCCGTCCCCCGGCGTGATCAGCGGCTTCCACAGGTCGCGAACCACGCCCGCGAAGTGCCGGATCAGCGAGCGCGACGTGCCCACCGTCTGGCCGTGTACATCCGGCGCGACGGATGTATCCGGGTACGCGACGTCGGCGCCGCGGTAGACGGCAATACCGGTTTCGTACGGAAGCACCTCCACCGCACCGGTCGTGCCTCGTATGGTGAACAGCTGGTTCTGCGGCCGACCTGACCGCGTCGGCGATCCCCATACGTTTTCGAGGACCGCAAGCGCGCCGCATTCGAAGGTCAGCACGACGACGATGAGATCCTGCCGGCGGCTGCCACCGGACCGGGCGTAGGCCCTGACCCGATCGACCGTGCTTCCGGACGTCCACAGCGCCAGATCGATGTCGTGGGGAAGCAACCAGTATGCCAGGGGAAAACGGCCGAGCACCCTGTCCGCGGCTTCGGGCTGCGATGTCCTGCGGCTGTACGTGTGGAGGACCTCGCCGATGTCCCCGCGGGCGACGGCCTGCCGCATCGAAGCGAAACGGGGGTCGAAACGCAGGCTGTGACATACCATGAGATGCACGCCGGTCCGGTCCGCCTCGCGAACCATCCGTACCGCGTCTGAAGGAGACGTCGCCATCGGCTTTTCCACCAGGACATGCTTCCCCGATTCCAGGCAGGCGCCAACCGGGTCGGCATGCGCCCACTCCGACGTGGCAACGACGACCGCTTCAATCTGCGGGTGGTCGGCGAGCATGTCGCGGTAACGGGCGCCGGTATAGAACGGGACATCCAACGCCATCGCCACGTTTCGGGCGGTGACATCCCCCTCGCCGCAAACGGCCACCAGCCTCGTCAGTGTCGACTGATCGAGGATTCGGGCATAGAGCCCGCCCATTCTACCGGGTCCGATTACGGCAGTGTCTACGGGTTGTACCGGTACTTCCGCCATTGGATTCATTGGAGTGTTGTTTGTTCGCTCGTCGCGCGTTGTCAGCAAGACTCGCACATTCCCGCGAAATTGCTTCGACGCGCGATCAGGAGGATTTATGGCACGATTGCCGGCCGGCTTCCTGTTGTACTCCCTGTCCGCCCTTTGCGGCCCGCTTCCTGCTGCCGGCGAACCATCGACGGACGGCCGCGCGCTCTATGTCCAGTATTGCGCGACCTGTCACGGGCAGAACCTGGAGGGCGTCACGGCGCCGAGTCTGATCGACGGCGTCTGGATTTACGGCGGACGCGGAAACATCGCCCGCAACATCATGTTCGGTATCGTCCAGCAGGGTATGCCGGCGTTCGGAGAAGCGCTCACGCGGACCCAGATCAACGCCATCTCCGCATACATCCGGGCGGCCGAAAAAACCGCGGGCGCCACAAAACCGCCCATCCCCGACACACTCGACACCTACGACTATCCCATCCGCGTCGAACGCTGGGTTGAGGGTCTCCGGCTCCCGTGGTCGATCGCGTTCCCGGACGCCGCCACGGCACTCATCACCGAGCGACCCGGGAGGCTTCGCGTGGTGAGGAACGGCGAACTGCAGCCCGATCCGGTCTCGGATACGCCACCCGTACTGCACCAGGGGCAGGGCGGCCTCATGGACGCGGCCATCGATCCCGCCTATCGGGAAAACGGCTGGATCTACCTGTCTTACAGCCACGCGCTCAGCGACACGGCCGGCAGCGACCGCCCGCCCGCAATGACGCGCCTTGTACGGGGGCGGCTGAAGAACAACGCCTGGACCGATCAGCAGGTCATATACGAAGCGCCGCACGAGACCTATGGCCGAACCCGCCACCACTACGGGTGCCGCATCGTATTCGATCGTGCGGGGTATCTCTATTTCCCCGTCGGGGACCGCGGAATTCCCCGGTACGCACAAGACCTGGGACACCCCGGCGGCAAAATCCACCGCATCCACCGGGACGGCCGGATTCCCGACGACAACCCCTTCCTGGACCGGGAAGGCGCGCTTCCTACCATCTACAGCTTCGGCCAGCGAAACCCGCAGGGCCTTGCCCTGCACCCGGTTACAGACGATCTATGGGAGAGCGAGCACGGACCGATGGGCGGAGATGAGATCAACCTGATCCGGGCCGGGATCAATTACGGCTGGCCGACGATCTCCTATGGCCGGAACTACAACGGGACCCTCGTCTCGGAGTTCGAACGCAAGCCGGGCCTGGAACAACCCGTCCTGTTCTGGCGGCCCTCCATCGCCGTCTGCGGCATCGACTTCTATCGCGGCGCCCTCTTCCCCCGGTGGACGAACCGGCTGCTCGTGGGCGCCCTCGCGTTTGAGGAGGTCCGTCTCCTCACAATCGAGAACGACCGCGTGATCTACCAGGAAACCATTCTCAAGAATGCCGGTCGCGTGCGCGACGTTGCGAGCGGACCCGACGGCGCCATCTACGTCGTCTTGAACAATCCGGGAACCGTACTTCGCCTGACGCCGATCCGGCCCGACGACACGGACGAGTTCTAACCTTGATTCGTAAGTTCCCGCGGAAGCCCTCGCGTCTCACGCCTCGGCCAGACCCTCGAGAATCCCCTTCAGGTAGCCGATGCTTCGTGCGGCGATCGTCTCCGGGTCGGGTTCGAAATCGAACACTTCAACCGATACATATCCGCTGTAGCGCAATTCACTGAGCGTCTTCAGAATGGGGGTGAACTGAAGCTCGCCGAATCCGGGTCCCCGCAGATTGGGGTCGTTTACGTGAACGTGCCGCATCGCTTCTCCCGCCTGGACGATAACCTCGGAATGGGACCCGGCCTCGGCGGATGCCGCGCGACAGTCCACCATGGTCTGAAAATTCGGATGCCCGACGGCCTCAACCAGCTTCAGCGCTTCGGCCACACCGGTCACGAAATTGGTCTCCTGATTCGTAAGCGGCTCGATGCAATAGGTAACGCCCCTCTGGGCCATCAGGTCGGTACACCCGGCGAACAGTTCCACGGCGCGGGCAAAACAGTCGTCCGCGTTCCACCCCTCCTGGATGTTCCGCTGTTGGGGAGAGCCGTGAATCATCACGCGTCCCCCGAGGTCGCCGCAGAAATCGATCAGCGCCTTCACGTAATCCTGCGTGCGTTGCCGCACCCGGCCGTCCGGATGGTTGATATACAGACCCGCGGGCTTTACGAGCAGCCAGTGCAGCCCCACGATCTCCACCCCCGCCGCTTCCGCCGCCTGTCTGATGTCCCGTCGACGGCCCGATGAAATGTCGTTGACGCTCTCCGCCAGCGTGAACGGCGCGATCTCCACCCCGTCGCATCCGATCCGCGCGGCATAGTCGAATACCCGCTCGATCTCCCAGCCTTCGAAAAACTCGTTGCAGACCGCAAGTTTCATAGCCGATTCCTCCAGGTGTCCCGTCCCGGAAATATCTCACCATCAGGCAACCTGTTTCCCGGAAAGAACGCACACGTTCGGGTACACAAACGTAGTGCCGCCGCCGGGCTGGATTCCGCAACAGTGCGGCGCTGACAAAATCCTTGACAGAAGGCCCGATATTCTCTAACATAATCGGGCTATCTTCAAATTCCAAGGAAAACGTACAGGAGAAGCCGTTATGGCGTCGGCGCCCAATGCCCGATCCGCAGGTCCGGAGAATGAAGATCACATCATCGAGGTGCATGACGTCTGGAAAACCTATTCAATGGGAGACCAGGAAGTCCACGCGCTTCGAGGCGTCTCCCTGGACGTCATACGGGGCGAGTACCTCTCGATTATGGGTCCTTCGGGCTCGGGCAAGACAACGCTTTTCAACATGGTTGGCGCCCTGGACCGCCCCTCCAGGGGTACGGTCGTCGTCAATGCGATCGAAATGGGCAGCCTGAGCCAGGCGCAGATCGCCTATCTCCGCTGTCACAATATCGGTTATATTTTCCAGAGCTTCAACCTGATCCCCGTGATGACCGCCCTGGAAAACGTCGCGCTTCCCATGGTTTTCTCGGGAATGAAAAAGTCGGAGTACGAAGAGAAGGCCGCTCACAAACTCACGCAGGTGGGTCTGGGCGAACGCCTGAAGCACAACCCCTACGAACTTTCGGGAGGCCAGCAGCAGCGCGTGGCCATCGCCCGCGCCATCGCGAACGATCCGGACCTGGTACTTGCGGATGAGCCGACGGGCAACCTGGACCTCAAGACCGGCCAGGAAATCATCGAGTTGCTGCAGAGACTCCAGTCCGACAGCGGCGTCACCATCGTCACCAACACGCACGACCACAAAATGCTGGTTGCATCCGACCGGGTCGTGGACCTGCGCGACGGACAGGTGGAACTGGTACGCAGGCGGGACGAAATCGACATTCAGGAGGGCCGGATCGAAGGGCTGGATATTGAAGAACTGAGCAACTGATCTTCTGCAGTTTGAATCATAAAGAAGGCGTCCGTCGGGCCGACGGACGCCTTATCATATATACAACCCTGGATTCCAGAAGCGATTCTTGCAGCCCGTCAGGAAGTCATTCCGTGGTCCGATCGACCGCAGGCCCGTAAAGCAGGTCGTAGTACCCGTTCTGCTCGAGTCGACGGATCATTTCAAGAATAATGGCAGTGTCCACGCGAAACATCCCTGCAATCTGTTCGGGTGTCCGCCCATCCCGTACCAGTTCGATCAGGCGGTCGCGACTGACTATGAGTTCGGGAACGGCCATCGTCTTGCTCCGGCGCCGTTGAGGCGTTTCGTTTCCAAGCCGAACCGGCGACCCGCGGTTCGAAGGCAGGTGTAAGTTCGGTCGGACGATGTTACGGAAACAAATGGTGGCGCCCGCCGGAATCGAACCAGCGACACAAGGATTTTCAGTCCT
>JAAXHE010000224.1 GCA_012271065.1 Candidatus Latescibacterota bacterium | reverse complement strand
CGCCTTGTCTTCGACCACAATGGCAAGTGTTCCGACCCGGAAATAGATCGCCGAAATTCGGACGCCGAGTCGCCCATCCTGCTCGTCGCCAGTTCGAGACCCAATACGCCTTCATAGAATCGCCTCGCCCGTTCCAGGTCACGCACCGGTATCTCGAACCAGCCGACGGGATTCCTGTTATCCGCCATACGTACCCTCTCAAGTCTATGCTGCTTCCGTTACGGTGTGGCAGGGCGTTCCCATGTCTCGATCGGCCCCGATGTCACAGCAAATAACGGGTGCGGAAGCGGAATGCGCGCTGATTTGAGCCTGCCGACCGCACCCGGATGGCGGGGATGCTGAGACCAGAGACGCATCGCAACTGTCTATGAATCGACCTGTAAGCTGCGACGACGCTTCTACGGCGCAGGCGTGGATGGTGGAAGAATAACCGCCACTGCGTCCGCGGTCTCGTCGACGCGATCGAACAGGTCTACCGCCTGCTGTCTGTTCATCTGGAAGTCGATGGTGACCGTTTCCGTGGGCATGAACGCGCCCTGCGCAAAAACCGACACGCGTTTGTCGTTCACGGGATTCCAGATTTCTACGACCCTGCCTTCGAACTCGCTCCCGTAGGCCGCGTACGCCACGTTGCTTCGAGGTCTGTTTCCGCTTGGAACGCCGACTCGGACCCGCTTGCCAAGATACTGAAACGGAGACTGTAATCCGTGCGCCCGGCCGCGAAGATCGGCGATCAGCGGATTTTCGGCGATCGCGGCTTCGAGTCGCGCCTTCCGCGCTTCAATGGTTTCGCTCCCGCCCTGCGGCGCATCCGGCATTTCTTGGGCCAGGCGCCCGGCAATGGCGCTGTTCCGGTAGTGATAGACGTCCTTTGCAGTCAGCCACCCCAGCGTCGCTTCCCTGGAAAAATCTCTGCTCCAGATCGAGTCCAGGACGGCGTCGTGCGCCACCATTTTATCTTCGATCCGCATCTGAATGGCGTTCTCGGCATCGTAGTTGATGGTGACATTGATCGGGGCGATGTACGCGATATATGCCAGGTACGCGCAGCCCGCCGCCAGAACGACCTCGATGACTGTACGGATGTGTGAACTCGACATTTCTTCCCTCCTCTTTCCGACGGTTCTTCGTCAGTTCAGACAACTGTGGTTTTGGCGCCAGCCGTCAAGATGCCTCGCAAGCGCTCGTGTCCTGTCCTAAAAATTCCTCACCATTCGACCGCTGATTCATCCCGACTCGGCGATCGAATTCAGGCAACTTATTTCCGGGACAGAACACCAGGAGCAACGGTTATCATTCGCTTCAGGGCTCCTTTCTCCGACGGGCATCCGTCAGCCTATATATGATCCGGTTGTTTCCTGACGTTCCATTTCTATTGTGTTCACTTTCTTCCGGAATACGCCCGTCCCGCCTCCGCCACGGCCTCCCGGCCTCCGGAGCAGATCATCACCCCTTCATCTATCATCTCCCTGATGTTTTCCTCGTTCGCGCCGTTCAGGAAGAACAGACCGGCGTCCTTGCAGGACGCCATCACGCGCGACCGGGCGGCCCGGATTTCAGGCGGGTAGGGCGGACCGTGCCGATCGGCGTGCCCAAACGACATTCCCATATCCCCGGGTCCCCACTCGCCGAACGCGAGCCCCTGTACCCTTGCCGTGGCTTCCGCGTTGGCCAGCGCGCGTTTGTTCTCGATCTTCACGCCCAGCATCAACTCGCCGCCGGGACTCAGCGGCCACGGGTCGGCCTTCTGCAGGTAATCAGCGGCGGACAGGCCCCAGATCTGCGCGGCCCACCCCTGACCCCCGGCGCCGCGCCGCCCGTCACCGTGCCCCTCCGCCGGTTTCCGGAACGGATACCGGCAACTTTCCACGAAAGCGCGGACTCCGTCCGGGTCTTCGGCATGGCACAGGAGTATCCCGTGCACGCCCCGCGCCAGCGCCTGTTTGAACATCCACGCATTGGCCCGGACCTCCGCTTCGCTCGAACCCTCCACCGGCAGATCCACGATGACGGCCGGCGTCCGGTGCCCGCTGGCCGTGGGACCGCCGTCGACCAGGCCCCGCATGAATGCACCCAGTCCCGGCATATCGAACGGGCCGTGCTCGATGCTGACGTTGATGTAGTCGGCCCACGTCCCGGCCATGTCCCGGCCCGTCTCGTACGATAATTCGGAGACACCGACATAATATATCGGCTGTCCCTGCTCCAGGAGTTCGATGGCCCTGTTGATCCGTTTCGGCAACCTTCACCTCGGATTTGAATAAACGGACGCGACGTAACGCGCTAAAATAAAGCGGATACCCGGAAATAGCAAAGGTTCATGGAGCCGGCGATCATGAGTGCGGATTTGTCCCAAACCATTGCAGGCGTGGATGAAATGCACGGAAAGATGTCAAGAGAACGGGTCGCCGGAGCCGGGGGATCGATCTTGACTCCGCTCTCACTCCCGCTTATTTTCCCCTCCCTTCGTGCCGGACGCCAAAGGGGGGGCAACCCGATCCTGTGCCGAACGGCGTCAAGAGCGATTGCTTTCAAACCCCGCTACTGCCTGATAAGCACCGACCGCCAGCTGACGGTCTGAAAATCCTCACGCAGAAAAACCCGGAGGGAGAAATAATGCTCGGCGTTGCGATCCAGGGCGCGGGAAACGTCTCCACCGAACACATCAAGGCGTACCTGAACAACCCCCACACCCGATTGGCCGCTATCGGAAGCCGAACGCTCGAGAGCGCCCGGCGAAAAGCGGTGGAACTCGGCGTCGAATGCGACCTTTACGACAACTACGACAGGCTTCTCGAGCATCCGGACGTCGACGTGGTTTCCATCTGTACCCCGCCGGACCTCCACGCCGGGGAAGCCATTGCCGCCGCGCGCGCAGGCAAACACCTGCTGATCGAAAAACCGGTGGCCACGAATCACGAAGAGCTGGACGAGATGCACCGGGCCGTGGAGAGCGCGGGCGTGAAGACGGTAATCGGCTTCGTGCTTCGATGGAATCCCCTCATCATTTCCATGAAACAGGCTATCGAGAAGGGTTGGGTCGGCGTACCGCTGCTCGTCCAGGCCGACTACTGGCACGGGCCCACCAACGCCCGCCCCGGGAGATTCAGCCGCGACGGCTGGAACCCGATGGTCAACGGCGCCATCGTACACGGCGGCTGCCACGCGCTCGACGCCGCCCGTTACATCCTGGACAACGACGAGGTCACCCGGGTGACGGGTGTCTCTCCAGGACATCGCACGCACGAGAACGACTACCGATCCACGACGGTCGCCACGATGGCGTTCGCCGGGGGCGCCGCAGGAAAGTTCTCAGGTTCCACGGCGTTCTTCATGCCCTACCTCTTCAACATCGAGGTCTTCGGCACAGAAGGCGTGATCCGGAACAACCAGTTCTACACCCGCCAGCTTTCCGGCCAGGACGCCTTCGGCAGTTTTCCCACCGTGTTGCCGGACAGCGGCGCGGTTTCCCACCATCCCTTCCAGGAAATGATCGACCACCTTGTCGATTGTATCCTCAACGACGTGGAATCGCACGGCAACCTGGCCGTGGCCGTCAACACCCACGCCGCGTGTTTCGCCGCGGAAGAATCGGCCGAAAGCGGTTCCACGCCGATTCAGTTGTGACGAGACTCATTGTTGTCCGGGAAATCAGAAGAGGAGAATCTCTCTTCGCGGACCCTCATAAGCAGTGAGAGGGGAGACGAAAGAGGGGAGAGATCGTCTGCCTTGTAATGTTCCAACTCAGGCCGCAGGCAAGTAGGACGAACAGATCGGCAAGGAATTCCTCTACGGTCTTACCTCTCCCGTCTCCCCACATCTAATCTGCAGTCTACCGTCTCCCCGCGTATTGGCGACCTCTCCACCGGGTCCCCTCGGAGCGAGCTGTCAGCCGTCAGTTGCCAACAAAAGACAAAAACCAAATCAGGTTGACTCAATGGCAGAGCTTCTGAGAGTCGCGCTGGCAGGTTGCGGCGGGCTGGGGCGCACCCACGCCGGAAACGTGGAAGCGATGGAGGGTGCGCGGCTCGTCGCCGTTTGCGACGTGGTGGGGGAATCCGCGGCTCAGCTTGCCGCGCACCTGGCGTCCGGCCCGCAGCCGTACGCGGACCATCGCGCCATGCTGGCTGCCGAGAAACCTGACGCCGTGCTGGTGGTGACGCCCAACCATACTCACAGCCGCATCGGTACGGACGCGGCGCTGGCGGGCGCCCACGTCTTCTGCGAAAAACCAATGGCGCTGACCGTTGGCGACTGCGATGCGATGATCCGCGCCGCGGAACAGTCAGG
Source organism: Candidatus Latescibacterota bacterium (assembly GCA_012271065.1). The sequence goes on along the minus strand of JAAXHE010000224.1, from coordinate 20,148 downwards.
CGTTTTCCTGATGATCGGCTATGTCCTCCGTTTTCAGGCCGTCTATATGGAAATGAAACGCCGTGTGGAACGAGGGGACATTGGTGAAATCACGCTGGCGCATGCGGTGCGTCTTGGCGCCGGCGCGCCGGGGGGCGTTGGCGGGTGGCAGAAACGAAAGGAAACCTACGGTGGGATGTTTTCGATGTACAGCCACGAACTCGACCAGCTCGCCTGGCTGGCCGGTGAAATCCATGCGGTCAAGGCCGTGATGAAATATGGAGAGGACCAGGAGAACGAAGTCGAGGAAAGCATCTTCATCGGCATCGAATTCGCCTCAGGCGCCATCGGCTCACTGAGCAGCAGCCGGGTCTATCCGGTCAACAGCTACGAACTCGGCGTTGCCGGCACAGAAGGCGCGCTTAAGCTCAACGCACCGGGCGGCCCCATCACATTCGCCCGGCACGGCGGGAGTTCAGCCGCCATCGAGGCGCCCGGGAACAACGGCCTGGTGGACGAGATCGCACACTTTATCGGTTGCATTCAACGGGGAGATGCGCCGCGATCGGATGGCAGTGACGGGCGGCGCGTGGTCGCCGTGGCCCTGGCGGCCCACGAATCCGCCCGGACCGGAAAGCGCGTGGAAGTTCCGATGATGACCTGAGGAACCTTCTTTAACTCGGATACCTTCTATCCCGCCGCGGGACGCATATCCTCCAGAACGAGCTGCACCTGAGTCCGGCCGTTCCAGGTGTTGGATTCAATCGCGCAGGCCACGTCCACCCGATCGCCCTGGCGAAGCCGACCGGCCAGTTCGCCCTTGCCCCACCAGACTGCGTCGCATATCCGCGGACTCCGCCGCGCCGAGCCGTCCGCACGGCCGTCGGAAGACGCTGTATCCAGATTCAACTTGAGGTGCGCCCCTTTTCCCACCGCCATGGCCCTATCGACCGTGCAGTCCTGTACCATGAAAAGCGGCGCTTCGTTTCCCGATCCGAACGGCGACAGCGCCGACAGCGCCGTGACCGTTTCCAGGGAGACCTCCTCCGGCCGAAGCGCGGCATCCAGCTCGAGCCGGGTTCTGAGGTCTTCGTCCGAAATCCGCTCCGCCGCATCGGCCTCCATCCGGGTCTTGAACGCTTCGAAATGATCCAGCGAGCCGGTAAAGCCGCCTGCATCCGCGTGCCCGCCGTATTCTGTCAATAAATCCGCACAGCGAAAAATCGCTTCCGCCATATTGTAGCCCGCTCCCGATCGCGCCGAACCCGTGAAGCTGCCATCCCCGCGGACCTCGGAGCATGCGATGCCCGGCCTGCCGTATTGCTCGGCCAGGCGACCGGCAATCAACCCCACCACGCCCAGGTGCCAGCTTTCGCCTTTCGTGACCAGGATCCGGTGCTTGTCCAGCGCCAGGGATTCCACCTGTTCCCCGGCCTGTTTCACGCCCACACGCTCAAGCTCTCGCCGCCGCCGGTTGAGCCCGTTCAGCCGCTCCGCCAGGCGGGCGGCCTGACCGGCCTCCGGGGCGCGAAGCAGGTCCAGCGCCAGGTCAGCGGATTCCAGTCGCCCGGCGCTGTTGATGCGCGGCCCGAGGAAGAACCCGATCGCCGTCGTATCCACGGGCCGGGTATCGGCGCCCGCGACGGTCTTCAGGGCCTGAAGCCCCGGACGCTGCGTCCGGTCCAGAATCTGCATTCCCCTGCGGGTGAGCAGACGGTTCTCACCCAGCATGGGCGCGATATCCGCCACGGTTCCGAGTGCGACCAGGTCCAGCAGCGAATTGAGATACGACCTGCGCTCCGATGCATAGATCAGAGAATCCGAAAGCGCCTGCACGGCTTTGAACGCCACACCCACGGCCGCGAGCCCCTTGAACCCGTAGCCGCAATCCGGGCGGTTGGGGTTGACCACCGCGAAGGCGTCGGGAAGCCGGCCGTGAGGCTCGTGATGATCGGTCACCAGAACGTCGATCCCCGAGGCGTTCGCGGTCTCGACCGCCTTGAACGAGGAGATGCCGTTGTCGGCCGTCACGATGACGCGCGCGCCCGCTTCGACCGCCCGCTGAACGCCGGCCGGTTTCATGCCGTATCCGTCCCGGTAGCGGTCCGGCAGGATGGACACGACGTCCGCTCCCACCCTGTCCAGAAAATCCATAAACACGGCCGTGCTTGTCACGCCGTCCACGTCGTAGTCACCGAATACGACGATGCGCTCGCCAGAACGAACCGCTTTCACAATCCGCTCGGTAAGCCGGTCCATGTCCTTCATCGTAAACGGGTCCTGGAGTACACCGGGAGAATCCTCGATATCGTCGGCCGTCAGACCGCGATTCGCCAGCACCACGTCCACGAGCGGCCCGGACGAACCGTCCGCGCCTGAATCCGAATCCCTGTTGTGCCTGAGCGTCCAGACCGGGTATTTCTGCATTGGAACCTCAAGTGATGAATTGGTCTCCCCATGGGAGCGTCGATTAATATATCATGAGTTTTCTCGTCGGGCAAAAGACATGTGGCTATCAGCTATCAGCCGTCAGCTGTCAGCTAAAGGCGAAGACCGGAAAACCTACGGCCTCGCGATTTCAATGGGCAATATTCGTGCCGTGGCGTGGGAAACCACAAGGGTTGCCCCTACAAAAACAAATATGGCGTGTCCGATGGTTAGGGAGTTTTTCCCGCGTTATTCCGTACATCGCCGTGGGTATGGTAGTAGGGCCGACCGGCCGATGAGAATGCCTTTCAGGAAAATATAATTCTTGGCGCTTCGGGCGATTTGGGTATATTTGTCACCCTGACGTGCGACTCTGAGTCAACCCGCAATCGAGACGGTTCCCGGTTTGCTAAGAATTCTTCTCGCGGAAGACGGTCCGACGGCCATGACCCTTGCCGGCGGGCTTTTCGATCACCGGAACGTCGAGCTGGACGTGGTCACCGACGGGCGCAGCGCCCTGGAGACCCTCGCGGCAAATCCCAGGGCGTACGCACTCGTCATTCTCGCATACGATCTGCCGGAAATCAACGGACCGGATTGCATTCGTTTCATCAGGAAAATGCTCGCCCGTCTACCCTTGCTGGTCCTTATCGAAAACCCGGCTCCGGAGCACTTGGACGAACTCGCCGCGCAAGGCATCTCGGGCGGCCAGATTCTGGAAAAACCGGCGACCCCGGAATCCCTAGCGGACCGGGTCGGAAAAATACTCGGACTTTAGAACGGCGACGATTTTTGAAACAAATATAACCCTTGAGAATCATATATTCACCAGTGAACGAACAGTTCCTGTCAGCGCAATTTCAAAAGGAGTTTTCATGTCGCGCCACTTTGAAACCGTAAGGGCCTTTCTTCAGGACCTCGAGCTGGTCGTTGAAGAAGAAGATTCCGATGAGGAACTGGTGGTCGTCACCGACGAAGACCGGGGGATCCACCGGCTTATCGTCGACTGTGAAGATCCAATTCTCATCCTGGAACAGGCCATCATGCCGATCCCCAGGAATCCGGGCGACCTCTACAAGCGCCTGCTGGAGTTGAACCGGACGCTCATCCACGGCGCATTCGCCATTGACGAGGAAACCGGGACCGTCCTGTTCCGGGACACTCTTCTTCTGGATACGCTGGACAGGGCGGAAATCGAAGGCGCCGTCAACGCGCTGGGCCTTGCCCTTGGCGAAAACGCCGAAGAACTCTTGAGTTACAGCAGGCAATAGTGAGAACACGGGTCGGAATCCCGAAGATGCAATCCGTTACGATCCACGATCTCCGGCCTTTGGGTCCCGCATCAGATAGGAGCATAACATGGGAATTTTTCAACGCATTTTTCGCGTCGGTCAGGCTGAAGTTCACGCCGCCATCGACAAACTCGAAGATCCGATTCGCCTCACGGAACAGGGCATCCGTGACCTCAAGAAAGACCTGAGTAACGCGATGACCAGCCTGGCCGAAGTCAAGGGTCATGGCATTCGCCTGCGGAAACAGGCGTCGGACAGCAAGAAGGCCGCGGAGGACTACGAACGCAAGGCCATGGCGCTGCTTCAGAGGGCCCAGAAAGACCAGATCGATGCGGCCGAAGCCGACCGCCTGGCCGGCGAAGCGCTTGCCCGAAAGGAAGAGAACGTAAACCGGGCCGCCACGCTCAGCGAGAACGCCCGCAAACAGGAGGAAATGGCCGCTCAGCTGCAGACCCAGGTGGATAAACTCAAGTCCTCCATTGCAGGGTACGAAAATGACCTGGTGACGCTGCGCGCCCGGGCCCGGACGGCCGCGGCAACGAAGAAGATCAACAAGCAACTGGCGAAAGTGGACTCCACCGGTACGCTTGCCATGCTCGAACGCATGAAGGAGCGGGTGGAAGAAGACGAGTCTCTCTCGGAGGCGTACGGTGAGGTGGCCGACGCGTCGAAGAGCGTGGACGAGGAGATCGACGCCGCGCTTCAGGAAAAGAATCCGGGCGCGGACAAGCTGGCCGAGCTCAAGAGCAAGATGGGAATTCAGGCGTAAGTGCGACACTTCGCGGACCGGAATTCGGTATCCGGCGCGCCAGGGGCGATCCTGTGAACTGGAATCCATTCAAGAAAAAGACCGATGAAGTCGATCCCGTGGTCGACTTCACGCTTTCCGACCTCAAGCCCGGATACGTGGTCGACTATGACCTGAAGACCTGGAAGGTGACCGCGCAGAACCATTACGATTTCGATGGAGACCGCGTGGATGAATGGGAGCTGACCTGCGCCGACGAAGTCATGTACCTGGACCGTGAGGAGGATGACGCGATCTGCTGGACCATCTCGCGCAAGGTCCGTGTTTCTCAAATTGACGGCGACCCCATGGCCCATATCCAGGAACACGAAGACCCGCCCGAAGAGGTGACCTGCGACGGCGTCACCTATTACGCGGAATCCTCCGATGCCGGTGAGTTCTACCGGAACGGGGAGGGGCCCCCGCGGGAACTGATTACCTGGGAGTACCTGGACGATTCCGAACGGAAGACGTTAACGATCGAACAGTGGGGCGAGGACGACTTCGAAGCCTCCATCGGCGAAATCGTCGAGGAATACCAATTCACGGACATCCTGCCTACGGAGTAGGCGATTTTGGAAGAATGAAACAGGCCGGACGACGTTATGTCGTCCGGCCTGTTTCACTTTAGTATATTCCGTTCAGACCAGAAACTGCAAACGACTCTCCTGACCGGCGCGTAGCTTCTTGCAGTGATCCTCTAGATTCAGCATATCGATAAGGCTCCGGCCTCTCTCCATCTCCGCAAGGAGTCGCACCTCTTTCCTCTGCACCTCTTCCGCAACGGGAATGATCTCCGAAATCTCCTTGGAGGATGCCACTATCAGGCCGTCGTCGTCTCCGAAGACGATCTCGCCCGGGTGAACGCGCACGCCGCCGCAGGTTACGGGGACCTGTGTCTCGAAGAGCCTGTCCGTCGTGCCGGCAACCGGGTTGACCGACCGGGCGTAATAAGGTAGCTGCTGTTTCCGGATCGCTGCCGTATCCCTGCACGGCCCGTCGTTCACAATCCCGGCCAGCCCCTTGCGCCGCGCCTCGGTGGGAAACAGTTCCCCGGTCAACGCCTTCCTGCTCCCCTGAGAATCAATCACCAGGACCTCCCCGGGCAAGGCGTCTCGCAGGGCGACGATCACGGTAAGAAAGTCCTCGTGGCAGGTCAGCGTATGCGCGCGCCCGATCAGCCTCAAACCCGGCGAGGTGGGACGGATGGCGGGGTCTACGACCCTGACGGGCTTATCGAGCGCCTTGTATCCATCGCAGACACAGGCCGTATCCAGCCGGGAAAGGCGTCGTCTGATTTCGTCGAAGTCCATTGTATAAACCTTTCAAAATCAAATGAAGGCTGTCAGCTATCAGCGATCAGCTAAAGGCGGGAAGCAAGATCAAGATCCGCCGCTCCCCACCGCCCAGACTTCTCTCCCCGGCCCTCTCGGAAGGAGCCATCAGCTATCAGCCGTTAGCTAAAAACAAAGATCAAAACCAAACTCAGAAAACCCCTTTTCCCAAAATTCCCTGCCTACGGCGTGTTCCTTTTGAAGCGACCAAAAGGAACCAAAAGTCGCCGCTGGGCGCGGGGCCTGCCAAATGCATGGTGCGAATACCCTCACAGGACTCACTCAATACGCTGGCCTGCCAATCCCGGAGGACAACGTAAATTCGAGAGGGACGGAACAACGCGCCCTGCTCTGGGAGTGTTCGCGAGTGACTTCGCGCTCGATAACCTAATGCGTTTCTGATAGCGAACGATATGGCCTGGCGCCGTCAATCACGGACGTCAGCGCCATGAATAAGCAGGACCGCGAGTGGCGCATCGAGGGCAAGATGCCCTCGTTTCCGGCACGGTCGGCGGTCAGCCTCCAGCCAAAAGCGGTTCCTGTAAAGGATCAGCATCGCGAATCACCGATATCTCCACCGCCATGTGGGCAACCACAAGGGTTGCCCCTACAAATTCAAATGCAGCGTGTCCAGTGGTTGAGTGGGGGGTTTTTCCGTGCTGAACCGTTCATCGCATTTGCACTGGTACTGCAGAAGGGTTGGCAGGCCGCCCGATTGCCACTTGCGCCTCTGGAGTGATTCACGGAAAAACCGGCCCCCCGCCGAGGGGCGCGGTTCTTTTTGGTCCTTTTTCTTACGCGCATAAGAAAAAGGACATAAATAAATAAAAACAAAGGATTTATCAGAAAAGAACCGACCCGCAAACGACAAACCTGTTTTATGCCTTTCTGTTCAAAATCGTGCCTACGGTGTGTTCCTCAAAAGCGGGAAGACGTGAGAGGTTAGAGATGATCTGTCTTGTGAGGAATCTCTTCGTACCGAAGGCAAGGAGGAAAAACATAGCGGGCAAGGGCTTCTTCTCCCGTCTCACCTCTACCGTCTCCCCGATCTTCACCATCCCCATTCACTCTCCCGGTAATACCTGTCCACCACCGGCGCCAGTTCGGTATTCACCTCCACGTCTTCCAGCCCGTCGAACATGCCCTTCCAGAAATGCAGCATGCCCGCCATCGCCTCGCGGTTCAGGAAGACCGTTTCGAATTCCGAAAAACGAAGCGCCATCGCTCGCTGCTTCAGGTCCGATTCCGAAATGACCTCTTCCTTCATGGCCAGGTGCCACCCCCATTGTCCCATCGTCGGGATCGAATTGTGGTAGGGCAACACGTGGAACCCTGCTGCCTTCATAGTCCTGTACACGCAGAGAAACGCCCGCCTGGCGTGGAGTGGGCTTGAGCTCTGCGTCACGAGTGTCCCGTGCTGAGAGAGATGCCTGTTACACGCCGTGTAGAATTCCTTCGAATACAACCGGGCGAGATCCGGACCCTTCGGATCCGGCAAATCAACAAGAATGACATCGTAGATTCCCGCGTCATCCGCCAGAAACCGGCCCGCGTCCCGGGTGACCACGTCCACGCGTGCGTCCTCCAGCGCCCCGTCATTCGCTTCCACGAACACCGGATGGGTTCGCGCGAGCCGGATCATCTCAGGGTCCAGGTCCACCAGCGTGACCCGTTTCACGTCGCTGTATTTCAAGGCTTCCCGCAGCGCCAGTCCGTCCCCCCCGCCGAGAATCAGCACCCGCTCCCTGGATGCGGCCAGTCCCATAGCGGGATGCACGAGCGGCTCGTGGTACCGTTCTTCGTCGTACGTGCTGAACTGCATTCCGCCGTTCAGGTACAACCAGTGGTACCCCTTCCACTGCGTCATCACGATCCGCTGGTATGGGGTCTGCGCCTCGTATATCACCCGGTCCCGATACCGGCTCTGCTCGCCGAACCGCACGATGGGCTTCATGAACACGCCCAGCGCAACAAGCCCCACCGCGGTGATCCAGAACGCGGCAATGAGCGCGGCCGGCCTGGCGAGCAGGCTCCGGTATCGCCACAGGAGCGCGGATGCAACCGCAAAGTTCACCGTCCCCAGCGCGATGGGCGTATAGGTCAGCCCCAGCTTCGGCAGCGCGAAAAACGCAAACAGCAAGCCGCCCGCCAGCGCGCCGAAATAGTCCTTTTCCATGACGGACGCGATATTGGTCCGCAGCTCCTCGTACGCGTCGTTCATCCGCGTTACCAGGGGAATCTCAAGCCCGATCAGAAGTCCGATCGCGCCGGCATAAGCATAAATAATGGCGCCCGCCTCCTGGACGAACGCCGTTCCCCAATAGGCCGCTGCGGCGGATGTCGCGCACAGCGCCGAGAGGATGAATTCAACCGCGATGAACCGGTCCAGCAACCGCTCCGTAAGATGTCGGCTTAGCCGGCTTCCGAGTCCCATCGCAAAGAACATCAGCGACAATACCAGCGTCCACTGCAACGTCGGGTTTCCGAGCAGGTAGCTGGCCAGCGAGGAGAGTACGAATTCCGCGACGATTCCCGCCAGCCCCGTCGCGAACAGACACGCCTTCAACAGGCGGCCGCTTCCCGATCCTCCCGCCGATGCGGGAGGGGGCGCTCCTTTGCCTCCATTGTCTTCGGGGGCGCTGTCTCTTGCGGCCATACCCTTTTCTTCTGCCCCGCGCTACACCGTTTTGCACGTCAACCCGCCATCCACGACGAGTTCTGCGCCGGTGACGTATTTCGCCTCGTCCGAAGCCAGATACAGGGCGGCATATGCCACGTCCCAGGCATCGCCCATCCTGCCCATCGGACACTGGTTGTCGCGAATCTGAATCATCTTCTCGACGTCGCCCTGTGCGTAGAATTCGGCCAGGGATTTCGCCACCATGGGCGTATTCATGAATCCGGGCAGTATGGAGTTGGCGCGGATGTTCTTCCCGGCATACTGCATCGCGATACTCTGAGTGAGCTGATTCACCCCACCTTTGGTCGCGCTGTAGGAAACGTAGGGCACGCCCAGCCAGCGGATCGACGTGATCGAAGAGATATTCACGATCGCGCCTCCGCCCTGGCGTTCCATTTGGGGTAGTACATGCTTGCAGGTCAGAAACATACTCTTGAGATTCACGTCGACCACGTGGTCCCACGTTTCCTCGCTGAGTTCAACGCATCCGCCCACCTGCAGAACGCCGACGTTATTGTGCAGAATATCAATACGGTCGTAGGTATCAAGGCACCGTGCGACGAGGGCTTCCACGTCTTCGGACCGTGACACATCCGCCTCGCAGGCGGTACAGTCCCCTCCCTCGCACACGATGATGTCCCGGGTCTCCTCCGCGGACTCCGGATTGACGTCCACGGCGAACACTCGGGCGCCTTCTCGCGCGAAGAGAACGGCCGCCGCCTTGCCGTTGCCCCAACCGGGTCCGACAGAACCGGCGCCCGTTACGATTGCGACCTTGTCCTCGAGGCGAGTTCCCATCGCAACGGCTTCCTACAACACCCATACGATCAGCATGGATGCAGCCACGTACGACGACGCTTCGATGAATCCGGCGCCCAGGTGCGGTTTTTCGGGATCCGAAATCTCCGCCGCCAGGTTCAGGCCCGGCAGCAGGATCTTGTCAGTCGCAACACGTACCACGAGCAGCAAGACGAGTCCGATAACCACCTCGAGCCCGAAGTCCTGCAGGCTCGTCGTCCAGGAGATAAAGTCTCCGGCCACGGCGTGCCGCACCACAATGCCGATACCCACCAGCGCGCCGGCGAATGCCACGCCGGCAGCGGCGTTGTCCCTTTCGATTTCCGTATGCAGATCGTACGGCGTCGCCCAGTTGTAGACAATGCCCGCCAGCACCAGCGCCGCCTGTCCCAGCACCCAGAACGCCAGGGTTGTACCCAGACCGCCCAGTTCGCCGGACACCGCCCCGAAGATTACCAGACCCGTGGCGACGTACGAGGCGCAGACCACGGCTCCGGTGCCGGCATTCTGGTCCCGCACAATTTCGTCCCGGATCGAAAACTGGTGCAGGATCAGCCGGTCATTGATGATCCGCGACAGATTCATCAGCACGATCGACAGCGGACCGTATATGAGTACATCGACCAGGTCGACCTCCAACCCGTGCGAGGGACCGGAAATCACCCCTCCGATGGCCATGACCAAGCCCAGAAAGTACCCCACCATCGCCACCGACAGGGCCGTGTTGTCCTTCTCCACCAGCTCTTCCTTCAGGCGGTAGCTTGGCGTGGTCCAGTCGTATACGAGCTTGCCAATCCAGAACAACACGTACGCGCAGACCAGGTAAATCCCGGTTTCCAGCAAACTGTCCCACATCATTTTCCAAACCTCCCTCTGCTGCGGCTGCCGAAGCCCGACCTGTTGCGGCCGGACCGGTCCCTGACCCGCTGGGAAAAGGACCGCTGCCTGTTTGCAATGGCCTGTCTCCGGCGCTGATAGAACGCCGGCCTCTGCTTCTTTGTGATCGACCCTTCGGTACCGTATTCACGGTTGCGCCCGTAATACGGCCGGCGCCGATCGCGGTTGTTGCGATAGTCGTCGTAATCATTGCGGTAGATCTGTCCCCCGTAGCCCCCGCCCATCAAACTCCGCATCATCGCGTACTGTCCGTAGAACACCCAGAAACTCCCGCCACCGCCCCAGTGCCCGTAATGCGGGTTCCCCACGTAGTGGTATCCGGGCGGATGGGGGGTTTTGTTCACCCCTTCGTCCGACTTGGCGACCAATGCCATGCCGAGAAAGGCCGCGTACCGCCGATAGACCTCCACCGGGACCTCAATCCATTCGGTTGTGCCCCGACGCTCTCCCTGGACGACCGTGTATCTGTGGTAATAGTTGGTAAAAAAGGTGCCGTCCTCCCGCATATCCTCCAGTATGATCATATACGCGGGCGCGTTCGCCAGGCTCTTCTGCATTTCCTGAATGGGGTCCCTGGCGCCGCACCCGGAAATCCAGAGTACGGTAAACGCAACTACCGGCCATCGCATCTGTGGCATGAGCATCTCCTTGGCGCAACGTAACGGGCACATCGGGTGCTTGGTCTATTAGTAGAAAGATAGCCCGGCGCCATCGGCATGTCAAGGTGCTTGCCCGTGTACCGGAGGGGTTGCTATATTGTGCCGGGAACACCGCGGGAATGGCAGGATTTCATCTTCATTGAATCGATTCGCGTCGATATTTCAAAGGATACCAGACCTTGGCTTTCGCCGTCGACACGTCGCCTCAGCCTGACCGGCACCCGCCGATCACGCCTGCTGACGGTTCCATCGCGATCCAGAATCCCCCGGCCCTGATCTGGCGCGCGGACGACAGGGCCGCTACATACAACGTCGAGATCTGTGCAGACTCCGGATTTGAGAGCGAGATTGTCCGGCGCGAGGGGATCGACATGCCGTTCTTCAACCCGTCGGTCGAACTCGACCGCGGAACGTGGTACTGGCGTTACTTCGCGGTGACATCGGAGGGTGAACGGTCCCTACCCGGCCCCGTGCGGAGTTTTCACGTCACGCCCGAATCCGTACCGCTTGCCGTACCCCCGTCGGAGCGCATCCTCGACACGATGCCGGACCATCCCCGCATCTTTGTAACCCCTGAAACCCTGGAGGAGTTCCGCGCCCGCAGGCATGGTCCCGGCCTTGAGGCCTGGCGCCTCCTCAAGCATCGGGTGGACGCCCTGGTTCAGAGCGCACCGCCCGAACTGAACCTGCAGTCCGCGCCCGCGAGCCTGGGCGAACGCCGCGGTCAGGTCTTTCATCTGAAGGACGGCCGCATCAGGTTCCCGGCGGACTTCCAGATCGCCGATCTCAAGCGGGGCGCCGATACCGTCAATGCGCTCTCCTTTGCCTATCTGATCTCGGGCGATGAAAAGTATGCAGCGGCCGCGCGGCGCTGGATGGTTTTTCTGGCGCATTTCCGCGTCGACATTCACCAAAAGGACCGCGGGCAGCACGATACCGTCGTCTACTGCTACGAATTCGGCCTCAAGGGGATGGCACTGGCATACGATCGGCTGTACCCCCTGCTTGAATCGGAGGAACGTGCAGGTGCCCTGGCGCACATCGAATTCCACTGCGATGCCGCTTACAGGTGGCTGAGAGATGGACTGCAGATCCACCTGAATTATCAGAATTCCCACGGGCAACAGTGCATGCACGCGTTGCTTCCCACGGTACTGGCCGTGGCTACCGAATCCGCGCGTACGCGGGAGTGGGCCGACTACCTCATTCGGCAGTACGCCAACCGTGTTGCGTGGGGAAGCAGCGACGGCGGGTATACCGAAGGTCAGAAATACGGCCACAAAGTGCAGTTCATTCTTGAGGCCCTGGCAGCACTCAAGACCGCAACGGGTCTGGACGTCTTCCGCGAACCCCGGTGGCAGAATACCGGCTCGTTCTGGTTGTATTGCATGTCCCTCAATTACTGGTGGAACCACTGGGGAGATTGCTATTCCCTGATCGATCCCAATTTCGGCAGCGACGCGGATACCTACGTTTCCGCCTTTCTGGCCGCCATGACCGGTGACCCCACGGTCAAGTGGTGGAGCGATACACGGGTCTGCAACCCGGTGCATCTCCCGCTCCAGTATCTCGCCGGCAGCGGCGTCAGGCCCAGGCCGCCGGTTGATGTCGCGCAGGCCCGTCTGTTCCCCGACGTCGGCCAGCTCGCGGCGTACGACAGGTTCTACGATCACGGAAGCAGCCGCATCTTCTTCAGAAGCAGCCAGTGGGGCGATCACAGCCATGCCCACCAGGACCAGAACGGATTCGTCATCCACGCCGGCGGAGAGATCCTCTGCTGCGATGCGGGATATTACACCTATTACGGGGACACGTACCACGCGCAATGGACCCGGACCACACAGGCGCATAACTCCATCCTCGTCGACGGCGAAAGCCAGCGCCGGGGCATCGCCCACAAGGGAGAGATAGCCGCTTTTTTCAATACGCCGGACGCCTGCTTCTTCACCGGCGACGCTTCCGGCGCGTACGGGGAGTTGCTCGAGAAGTTCCAACGGTGTGTTCTTTTCATCCGCCCGGACGTCTTTGTTCTCTGCGACGACCTTGAAGCGTCTGAACCGCGGGAATTCTCCTGGACGCTCAACACCTTCGAACGCGCGGATATGGACGAGGTCAGTCAATCCATGACCATCCGTCAGCGGGACCAGCGGCTCCTGGTCCGGCACCTGGCGGACGGTCCCCTGAAATACATCCAGAACAACGACCGGCCGTTTCCTTTGAAGACGCGCGACTGGTGCAGGGTTACCGAAGCCTTCCCCCAGCAGTGGAACATCCGGGCCACGACTGAGAAGAGGACCAGGGAGCAAATCCTGGCGGTCCTGCATACGTACAAGGATACGGACGGCCCGGGAGTCGATAATATCCGCCGCCTGGAGACTGACGGGGCCGATGGCGTCAGCTTTCAGTCCGGGAACCGCTCCGAATGCGTCCTGTTTCGAAACCGGGAGGGTGGTCGCATTGAAGGGGCGGGAATAGAATCGGACGGCAAGGTCGTCAACGTCAGCCATATCGGGGACCAACTCGATCGCTGGCTGCTTCACGGTGGCGCCCGGCTCTGCCTGGATGGTGAGATTCTCCTGACCGCCGATGTGGAATGCGACGCGGCGGCAAGCTACAACCGCCATAGCGCCGCCGCGCAGGTTCAGGTCCGGCACCGGACGCCGGTGCGTGTCTCCATCCATCTTCCCCGTGCGCCGGGCTCGGTGTACATCTCTCCGCCGGCGCGTCCGCAGAACGCGAGTCCCATCGATTTCACGTGGCGTGACGGGAGGGTTGAAGTCGACCTGGTGGACGCGGGCGAATCCGTCCTGTGGATCGACCCGGTCGCGGACCTGACGAAGACCCCGGAACCGCTTCACCTGACGCTTCCCGGCGGTGACGGCCGGCAGACTGTGGTCCTGCAGACAGCCATCGCGGACAATGGGGATATCATCGCCTTCGAAGAATTCACGCCGTGCGTGCCGGGTGTCTATGAACTCGTCGCTGAAGGCGCGGAATTGCTAATTCAGGACCGTTGGGACCCGGACGTGAGCGTGTACGGGAAAGGCCACGTAAAGGCCTGCCTTAGAGAAGGAACGGAAGTCTTCGTACGCTATCCGCCTGACGGCCGACCGGATCTTCGGGCATTCCTTGTCGAGAGCCACCGGGGCAGACTCATCAACCTGCTCTGCAACGGCGGTTTCGAAGCCGGCATCGTGGATTACCCGCCGCGTTACTGGAACGTGCAGCACTCCCGCACGCACGATCTCAGCTGGCCCGCGTGGAGCGTCGAGGATGCCGTGGAAGGAAACGCCTGTCTCAAATTTACGAGGGACACGGACCCCATGTCGCTCAGGAGCCGTCCGATGCGCCTGCGCAAGGCCGGCCGTTATAACTTGCGATTCAAGGCGCGCGGCACGGCCACCCACGCTCGCGTGTCCGTGTCCGGACAGCAGGGTACCCATATCGACGTCCCCGTCAGACCCGCCCAGGCGTGGACGGGGTACCAGGCGGAGCTGGACGTCCAACCGGGGTACACAACCGTGTCCGTCGCGTTCGATTCAGGAGGAGAACCCGATCAGGTCCTGTGGATGGATGATATGGAATTCGGGTATATTGCGCAGGATTAAATACGAATCGCGGCCGGCGCTGTCGCGGGGCTCTTTCTGTTGTCCGCCCGGGATCCACGATATCACGCACGGAGGTGCAAATTGAACACGCCAGTACTGTTTGAGATCTGCGTCGGTTCCGCGCAGGGGGCCATCGCCGCCCAGGAAGGCGGGGCCCTCCGGGTGGAGTTGTGCGATAACCTGATCGAAGGCGGTACCACGCCCAGCGCGGGCGCCGTACAGGTCGCGCGAAAGCATATCGAAATCGGTCTCAACGTGATCGTCCGACCGCGAGGAGGCGACTTCTGCTATTCCGAAGTCGAGTTCGAAACGATGGCGCGTGACGTCGAAACGGCCGCCGAAGGGGGCGCCGACGGGATTGTGATCGGCCTTCTGAATCCGGACGGATCGATCGATGTGGAGCGCACGGGAGCTCTCGTCGAACGTATCCGCCCGCTTCCGGTGACGTTCCACCGGGCGTTCGATATGACCGCCGATCCCCTCCGGTCACTGGACGAACTGATTTCGCTGGGTGTGGACAGGGTGCTCACTTCGGGCCAGGAGATTTCGGCGCTGGAAGGGATCGATCTCATCGCGGAGCTGATCGAGAAGGCCGACGGACGAATCGTGATCATGCCCGGCGGCGGTATTACCGAACGCAACGTCGCGAAAGTCGTGGCCGGCACCGGCGCCCGCGAGATCCACGTCGCTGCGGGCGGCAGTGTTCCCAGCCGGATGACGTTTCGCAACCCGAATGCCTTCATGGGCGGCGAGCTTCGTCCCCCGGAATTTTCACACGATATCACCGACGCCAATCGCGTCAACGCCTTCATTCAGGCCGCTACCCCGGCCATCACAACCAACCCCGGGTAAGACGTGAGACGGTAGAGGGTAGAGATTTCCTGCCTTGTGAGGTTTCTTCACGTGCCGGAGGCAAGGAGGAATAACATACCGTGCGATGATTCCTTCTGCCGTCTCACCTCTTACGTCTACCCGATCTTGCATCACAACACTTCATGCCTCAGCGTGTCCCGTGGCGCGCGTCGGCTGATTCATTGAGGAGACTTCGCTATGCGCATCATCGCGATCGGTTGCGAGTACACAGGAAAAACAACCCTTTTCGACGGCCTGATGCAGTGGGGGCGCGAACGGGGCATCGTTCATCACCTGGACGATCACTTCAGCATTCCCGACTGCCAGATGCTCAAGACCGAAGGCGATCAGCGGATCATGCTGGGTCTGCCGGAAGCCATCAAGGAACGTTACCAGCGGTTCCAGCTCGCCTACCACGTCCGGCTGATCAACAAATATGAACACATTCTGCTGGGCGGGTTTCACATCGAGGAAAACATCTACGGCCCCAGGTACTATTACCCCGCCGTGGGCCGGCTCTCCGAAACGCCGAGAGCCTGGGAAGCCGAAATGCCCCGGGACACCATCCTGGTCCATCTCAAAGCCCGCGCCGACGTCATCGAGAGACGCATGGAAGATGACCGCCATACGTATCACATTGTCCCCAGGGAAGACATCCAGGATATTCTGGACGAATTCCAGGCGGAGTACGGCGCCTGCTGGATCAGGCGCAAGTTTGAAATCGATACGTCCGATCTGACCCCGGACGGCCTCCTCCAGGCCTTTCTGGACGGGTCCGTCCCCTTCCTCAACGACCGCGATATGCTTACCCGCATGAATACGTAAGTGTGAATCGTGTTGGAATCATCATCGCAAACTGGCGACTTCATCGCGTAGAGGTACAAATGTTACCTGATCTACAGAATCTCGCGGACCCACGCGGCATCGGCATCGACCAGGTGGGCGTCTCAAACGTACGCTATCCCCTGACCCTGCCCCTTCGCGCCGGCGGGGAGTTCAATACGGTTGCGAACCTTTCTATGACCGTGAGTCTTCCGCACTACCTCAAGGGCACCCATATGTCCCGGTTTATGATCGCCCTTAACGAGCGCAACCATCAGTTCAGACCCGACACGGTGCATCTGGTACTGGAGGAACTTCTCAATCTGCTCGAGGCCGAGGAGGCATTCGTAGATATGGAGTTTCCCATATTCCTTGCGCGCAAGGCTCCTGTAACCAGGGAACAGGGACTGATCGACTTCAATTGTGTCTTCCGCAGCATGTCGTCAACTTCAGGCACTGACGACAAGAGTGTAGGCGTCAAGGTGAACGTCACGACACTTTGTCCCTGCAGCAAGGAGATCAGCGAATACGGCGCCCACAACCAGCGATCCGAAATCACAATCGACGTGCGTCCGGCTGGCGAAGAATTCGTCTGGTTCGAGGATTTAATCGATATTGCGGAGAAGAACGCCTCGTGCGAACTCTATCCGGTCCTCAAGAGGCCCGACGAAAAAGCGGTGACCGAGCGCGCTTATGACAATCCCCGATTCGTCGAGGACATGGTCAGGGACATTGGCACGGACCTGTTAGACCTCTTGCATAACGGCAAAATCCTGTGGTTTTACGTCGCGAGCAGAAATTACGAGAGTATACATAACCACGACGCCTTCGCCAGGATCGAACGCGGTGTACGCGGTCCCCTTCTCAGCCCGAGGGAAGGCGTCGAGGTCGCGGCCCAGATCTGAAGGAAGATGAACTGCTCGTTCCCGAAATATCCGCAAGACCGGCAACCTTCGCACTGATCAAGGACCGGTTGTGACTTTCCGGATTCCTTGACAGTGCATGGGGGTTTGCGTACTATTGACCGGTGCGCGGTCTGGCCCGGAAGTCGGCTGAAGTTTATCCTGAGGAAATGAGATCCAAGGCCGGATACTTAGTCCGTGAACCCATCTGGATCTCCCTTTCGTTCCACACTGGCAGCGATGACTATCGACGATGGATTCTGCCGCAAGGTCGAATATCGGATGTTTGCAGGAATTGGAGGAGGCCGTAAAATGAACGATCGAATTGTCATTGATCCGTCAATTCGTCATGGCAAACCGGTGATCAGGGGAACGAGAGTACCTGTACATAGAATTATCGGGAGTCTCGCGGGTGGATCTGAACCGCACGAGGTCTGCGAGGAATATGCTATCTCGGACGCGGACTTGAGAGCGGCACTCGCCTATGCCGAAGAGTTGATCGAGCACGAAGAAGCACATCCTCTTCCTCAGTCCTGATCGACTGCGTTTCATTATTGACGCGGATCTACCAAGATCTGTTTCTCAGGTGATTGACGCGTACGGTCACGAAGCGGTGGATGTGCGCGATATTGGCATGATGAGCGCAAGCGATGAGGAAATCGTCCAATTTGCCAGCGATGAGAGACTCTGTGTATTGAGTGCTGATCTGGGATTTGCCGATGTGCGTCGCTATCCTCCGTCCCGGTATTTTGGCATCGTGATTTTGCGTCTGCCGAGACACGCGACAACATCGTTTATCTTGCGGCTCTTATCTTCGTTCCTGGAACGGATAGACACTTTTCCTGAACTTCGCGGAAGGCTGGCAATTGTGGAATTGGGGCGCGTTCGTTTTCGGATAAGATGAGACCACTTAATCTCCGCTTATCGCCCGTTCCGATTTCCATTTCGAGTAGCGTCGCTCAGTTGAAAAGTGTCCGCACCTCGTAATGTAGGTGGTAGGTTGGAAAGGACTTTTGCAATGGCAAAGTACGAATTTGCCTTGATACTAAAGGGTCAATTTGAATTGACCGAAGAAATCGCGGACGAATTGTTCGAGGCCGGATGCGACGACGGAACGCCCGGAGTGTGCGACGGAGTCTTCTCGATAGATTTTTGCCGTGAAGGTGTTTCCCTCGAAGCGACAATTCTTTCAGCGATCGCAAATGTCAAATCGGCAGGTTACGCCGTAGACCGAGCGGAAATCGAAGCAGATGCCATTGCGCATACCGTGTGACGAAGTCTCCACGAGTAGGTCGACAGATGCGAAAGACGGTGAGAGTCCTTCAAGGCTATCGTTTGCATGAATTCGTGCACAGTCCGAGCATGGGTTTGGGCAGTTGCCTGTACGTCGAATGTCGTTCAATATCCCTAGCTTGACTGGTCACCGTCGTATGGAACTGCAGCGAAAACATGGCAGAAACATCTATAGAAAGAGATATCCTTGAAGAGATTCGCAAGTTGGACGTGTCACAGCAGAAAAGGGTGCTGGAGCTTGCCCGTTCATTGGCGGACGTCCAATCGGCAGGAATTCAAGGGAAATGCCTGTTGAGGTTAGCTGGCGCGATCGACAAGGCTAGCCTTGAAGAAATGGCTCAAGCGATTGAAAAGGGTTGCGAACGAGCAGATTGCAATGAATGGTAGACTGAGAAAGGAAGTCATGTGGACCTGAGTCGCCAACCGCCGCGCCGTCCCTCCAATGTCTCAATTGCCGGAATCGTCAACCTCGCCCGGATGACGGACAAGGCCCGCGCATACAACAGCCGTACGCTCGGTGAATTCCTGTATGGCGACGATTCGGGTCTGGACAAGATCCTGCTGGAATTTCTGGACGTCTCACACGACGACTTTGCCGATGCCGCCGGGCGCTATGGCGATTCGGATCTCGCGCGCTGGATACGTGAGGTTTCGGACCGGACGGACGAGGAGATCGACGCTTTCAATCAGTACCATCTCCAGCGCGAGCCGGACGACGAAGCGAGCAAACAGCGGCTGAAGGAACGCATCGAGAAGTTCGCGCCCGGTCGAACCGACATCGTCACCGTATTCCAGTCCATCGAACTGGACGACTGGGCGAACTTCAAAGAGGTGGACCTCGCGAAAAGGGCTCCGCGGTCCCCGTACCGCAGGGACGTCGCGGGGATCTTCGGCCTCGCCCGCATGGCGGACAAGGCCCGCGCGGACACGGCCGGCGCGCTCGGCGAGTACATCTACAACTGCCCGATCGATCAGGCCATTACCGACTTCGCCGGCTTTACGGCGGATGCATTCAAGGAAGCTGCATACCTCAATCCGAACGACCTGGAACTCGGGGACTGGGTCAGGGAAAACACCGGCGCACACTCAGGCGAGATTTCGCAATTCAACCATCGAATATCCAGAAAAGGCCCGGAGAACGTCAAGGAATGCGCGATCTTCAAGGCGGCGCTTGCGAACGCCGCGCCGAATCGAACCGACATCACCACATGGTTCGACCTGCTCGACGTGGACGACGAGGTCTCTTTCGGCATTGTGGACCTGACTCGCCATCCGCCCAGAAGCCCTTACGACGTTTCCGTGGGTGGTCTCTTCGGACTCGCCCGGATGATCGACAAAGGCAGGGCGGCGATCCACCATTTGCTGGGCCAATACAAGTACGCGGAAGAATCCGGCCTGGACAAGAAGATCGCGGAGTTTTACGGGTTTTCGATGGGCGACTTTACCGATCTCATCAGGGCGGGCCGTACTGACCAAGAGATACTTGTGTGGCTTAACGACAACTATGGCAAATCCGGCGCTGAGATCAGCGAATTCAACCACGATATCGGTACGATCGAACCCTGGAACGAGAAGCGGCGCACCTGGTTCCGCGGGGTTATCGCGGGTCTGGATCCAACCCGCACGGATGTCACAACCTATCTCGCCCTCATAGTACTGGACGACTCCACCCACTTTGCCCGCCTGAAGACAGCGATTTGAACCCGGTCTATTCCTGACCGTATTTCAAATTGCGTCATGTCACTGGGAGCACTCGATAGTTTACACTGTCGTACAAGTTTGATCCGGCACTCTGAGCCGCTCCCTGAGCTTGTCGAA
>JAAXHE010000100.1:859-48335 GCA_012271065.1 Candidatus Latescibacterota bacterium | reverse complement strand
CACGCCGTAGGCAGGGAATTTGGGGAGATGTGGATCTTGATTTTCTGCTTTCTGCTTCTGGCTGATAGCTGATGGTTGACGTTATTGCAAGAGAAGGGGGGCGAGAAATTCTCGCCCCCCTTTTGTATTCGGATTTTCAACGGTTCACGCAACCGGCTCCAGGATTTCCTGACCGCCCATATACGGGCGGAGCACTTCAGGAATCACCGCCGTGCCATCTGGTCGCTGGGTCTGCTCCACAATGGCCGGAATCAGACGGCTGGTCGCCAGGCCCGACGCGTTGAGCGTGTGCACGAACTCATTCCGGCCGGTCTCGGCGCGTTTGAACCGGATGCGGCCGCGCCGGGCCTGGTAGTCGTGCGCGCTGGATGCCGAGCTGACTTCCTTGTATTCCGCCATGCTCGGTATCCAGATCTCGATGTCGTATGTTTTTGCCATGGCCGCGCTGGCGTCCTGGGCGGCCAGTTTGGAAACCCGGTGGTGCAGTTCCAGGCCCTGAACCAGGCCTTCGGCCTTTGTGATCAGTTCCTCCAGGGCCCGCTCGGAGTCTTCGGGACGGGTGAACTGGAAGATCTCGACCTTGTTGAACTGGTGCCCCCGGATCATGCCGCGTTCCTGGGCGCGATAACTGCCGGCCTCCCGACGGTAGCAGGGGGTATACGAAAAGTACTTCCGCGGCAGATCGGTCTCGGGAAGGATTTCGTCCCGATGAAAATTGATCAATGCCGTCTCCGACGTGGGCAGCAGAAACCGGGATTCCTTCTCGCTTTCCCACTTGAGATGAAACACGTCGTCAGCGAATCTTGGAAACTGGCCTGCCGTGTAGCCGCACTCGTAGGTGAGCAGGTGCGGCGGGAGTACGAATTCATATCCGTCGGCGAGGTGCGCCTCGACAAAGTAGTTCAGGAGCGCCCATTCCAAGCGGGCGCCCGCGCCCCGGTAGAGCCAGAAGCCGGCGCCGCCCATCTTCACGCCGCGCTCGTAGTCGATCAGCCCCAGCGAGGTGACAAGGTCGACGTGGTCTTTGGCTCCTTCGGCTAATTCCGGCCTTTCGCCCCATGCCCGGACGACCTCGTTGGCTTCCTTGCCTCCCGCGGGTACGTCGTCCGCGGGGATATTGGGCAGTTCCTCGACAAAGCCCCGGATATTGCGTTCAATTTCCGAGAGTTGCGTTTCCAGCGTCCTGATGTTGCCCGAAACCGTCTTCATTTCATTCTGGATATCGGCCGTGTCGCGGCCCGCCTTCTTCATCTGTGGAATCTGCGCGGAGACCTTGTTTCGTCGTTCGCGCAGGCCCCCGATTCTGGCGATGAGGGCCCGGCGTTCCCGGTCCCACTGGAGCAATTCCGTAAAATCCACCGCATCCATGCGCTTCAGCAGCGCCTGCCTGACGCCGTGGGGATCTTCCCGAATCCGGTTCAGATCCAGCATATGGATACCACCTCCATAGGTTGATTGTGCGGAGCTTGTCGAAGTGATCCTGCCGAAGGGTGTCGAAATGTCCAGGCGCCCGCGTTTCCGCTCCGGTGGGTTGGAACTTTCGCCACCCCGAAACGTCCCCTATTCACTTGCCATTTTTCAAGAGCAGGTGAGAGGGGAGTCACGGTAGAAGAAAATCGGGTAGACGGTAGAGGTGAGACGGGAGAAGAGACCCTTGCCGATTTGTTTCTCCGTCTTGCCTGCGGAATAAGAGGAAATCTTACAAGGCAGACAATCTCTCCCGGCTCCCCTCTAACCAAGTGGTGGGGCGGGGTGTGGTCCTCTCCCCGCTCCCGACTTACGTCTACCCGCTTTTTCCTGACAGCTGCTTCTGATGTACTGGCGAATTTCACCTGGATTTTCACACCGTGTGGTGTAATTGAACACGTTTTTCTGCTCTGGAATGGGTCCTGCTATCCGGCTGTGCCCAAAAAATGCCCTTAAATGCCTGAAAAATGGAAATCATGACGCCTGTCCTGAATTTCTGGCACGATATTCGCTGATATATCTGGGATGACTGCAGTTACCAAGATCTCTTATCAACCCTATACGTACGAGGCCCTGAAATGGCACTCAAAACAGCACTGAATCCACGCGATCGCCTG
The DNA here is from genome assembly GCA_012271065.1 of Candidatus Latescibacterota bacterium. The sequence goes on along the minus strand of JAAXHE010000100.1, from coordinate 46,251 downwards.
GCGTTTCTGGCGCTCTACTATGCGATCAAGGGAAACGAGAAGCGCTCGGAACAGCTGCGGCGCGTGGTACGCCGGCACGATCAGGCCGTGTTGGGCCGCCCGCAGATCGATGGGATGCCCATGGCCTTTTGAGCTGCTGGATTGCGGCTTCATCTGCGCCGGTAATATCGAAAGCGACAGACCATGTGTCACGGTCTGTCGTTTTTTTGTCTCCGGGAGCCAGCCTCGTTTTTCCGGTTACGCGAGGACTCTTCGTATGTTGTATTTTTCGTTTGGAAGGGTCTGCCGCGTGATCATGTCCGCCAGGAGGCCGGTGCACAGGAACTGAACCCCCAGCACGGACAGAAGAATTCCCAGAAAGAGAAGCGGATGTCGGTGCTGAATCGTCCCTGTACGGAACCACAATGCGGCGATATAGCCGTTTATACCAACCCCGAGCGCGCTCAGGACGATACCGATGGTGCCGAACAGGTGCAACGGGCGCCCGATGTACCGCCCGAGGTACATGACGGTAAGCAGGTCGAGGAAGCCCTTGAGCAGACGCGTCCACCCGTACTTCGTCACGCCGAAGCGGCGTGGGCGGTGCTGAACGACGATTTCCTCGACGCGGTAGCCTTCCATGTGGGCAAGAACGGGGATGTACCGATGGAGTTCCCCGTATATCTTGATGTCTCGCACCACCTCGCCGCGGAACGCCTTGAGGCCGCAGTTGAAATCGTGGATCGGAATGCCCGAAATCCGGCCGGTGACCCAATTGAAGAACCTGGAAGGGATGGTCTTGCTGAGGGGATCGAAGCGCTTCTTCTTCCATCCTGAAACCAGGTCGACGCCACCCTCGATTTTTTCGATCAGGCGGGGGATTTCCGCCGGATCGTCCTGAAGGTCGGCATCCATGGTGATAATCGTCCGGCCCGCCGCCATGTCGAATCCCGCGACGTACGCCGCGGCTTTGCCGAAGTTGCGGCGGAACTGAATGACCTTGACTTCGTCGTGGACGTCATGGAGTTCCTCCAGAATCCCGATGGAGCCGTCGGAACTGCCGTCGTCAATGAATATCGTCTCGAAACGGCGCCCGGTTGCCGCCATGGTCTCCCGGACCTGTTCCATCAGCGGCCGGAGGCTCTCCTCTTCGTTCAGAAGCGGTATGACGATAGAGACGTCAACGGCGCCCGCGGTCGGGGTCGTGGATTCAGATGGCGGTTCGGTATGCGTATCCATATTCTCTGGTGTTCTGTCCCGCAATTGGATTGCCGAAATTCAGCTATCCCTTCTCATCTTTCACGTCTCGACGCCTTCCAAGATAGCAAAGCGGGACCCGGTTTTCAAGTCCCGTGTCGCGACACTGCGGATTAGCAGCCGTTGAAAAGGCTCATCCGGGCTACGGCCGGACTGCCGAGCGACTCTACCAACGAACTTTCAGGGGGAAGCGGGATTCCCTGAAATTCACATATGTCTCAGATCGACGAAGAAGCGTCTTTTGTCCCTGTTGCCGGTCTCGTCCACGACGTTCAGTGTGTGCCATCCCCTTGCGAGTTTCGCAGCTTTGACGTGCCGGCCACGGCTGCTGCCCAGGTAACGGTCATCCAGATACCAATACAGAACGCGGTCTTTGTTCCTGTGAGCAACCCGCATCGCGATCTTCTGCCGGGCCCCCCCGAAGTCTCTCGGCAACCAGAGCCTGGCATTCTGTTGCGGGTAGATGATCTTCAGCGGATCGGACCGGGCCCCTGCAGGGCAATCCCGCTTGTGCGGCGGAACCAGGCCGGGAACCTGTCCCCGTTCACGTAGATATTGGGCGACATCTGCCGGAAAGGCAAGCCGGCGCTCAGCACGGCGGTCCCCCGGTTCCCAGCAGAGCGAACACACGCGATGGCCCCCGTCCAGCGTCACCTGAAGGGTCCGGTGATATGGACACCGTCGGAGGGGCTTCATATGCAGCGGCGCTTCCACGGTAACCGTACGCTCGCAGTGCGGACCCGACTGGAATCCGGTATCCGCGCACAGTCGAAGCTGCCGCAGGTCGGAAACCGGCGCGTCGATCCAGCCGTGTTCCCGGTGCTTCGGCAGCATGTTGAACAGGTCGAACAGCAGAGGCGCGGCCGAGCTCGCGCCCGTAAGGTCCGCATTCCCCCGACCGCCGAAATTGCCGATCCATACCGCCACCGTCCACTCGGGGCTTACGCCGATCGCCCAGGCGTCCCGCTTCCCGTAGCTGGTACCCGTCTTCCACGCGATCGGCCACTGGTTCTGGTACTGATGCCAGTAATATTCCACGCCCGGCCGCTTGAGGTCTCTAAGCATGTCGAGCGTCAAATAACAGGCGCCCGGGCTGATCAGCGCGGGTCCCTCCGGGTCGGGCGCCCCGGTTAGGACCGTGAGGGGACTGAAACGGCCGCCTTTCGCCAGCGCGCGGTAGCATTGCGCCATGTCCCAAAGACTGACTTCCACGCCGCCCAGAATCATCGGCAGACCGTAATCGCCGGGGGACCGGATAAGCGTTTTGAGGCCGGCGGATTTCAGAAAGCGGTAGAACGGATCCAACCCGTACGCATCCAGGAGGCGGACCGCGGGCACGTTCAGGGAACGGACCAGCGCCTCCTTTGCCGCCACAAGACCGGCGAAGGTCCCATCGGCGTTTCCCGGCGAAAAGGCGCCGTAGTGGGTGGGAAGATCCCGGAGCCGCGTCCGGGGCAACAAAAGGCCCTGGTCGATTCCCAGGGCGAACAGAAACGGTTTGAGCAGAGAGCCGGAGGACCTTGCGGCCGCAACGCCGTCCACCCGGCCCTGGTTCCGGTCGTCGAAGAATCCCTGGGATCCAACGTACGCGCGCACTTTCCCCGTTCGGGTATCGGCCACAAGGGCCGCTCCGTTCCGGACGCCCAGCCGCCTCATAAAGGACGCGTGCCGATTGACGAGCTCCGCGCTCTGTCTTTGAATATCCCGATGAAGGGTGGTGTTTATGTACGAATTCCCGTACCGTGACTCCAGTCGCCGCGCCAGATGCGGCGCGTCCATCGGCAACGGCCTGGTGCCGTCAGGAACCTCTTCCAGCCGCGCCAGGTCGAAGGTCTCGGCGTCGATCACCCCTTCATTGTGCAGCCGGTTCAGAAGCCGATCGCGCCTGAGCCGTAATTTTTCGGGATCTGCCAGAGGCGATATGAGGCCTGGCGCGTTCGGGAGAACCGCCAGCGTGGCGGCCTCCGCCCAGGTCAGCCGCTCCGGCGACTTGCCGAAATACCGCTGCGCTGCCGCGCGGTAACCGACAACATTGCCGCCATAAGGCGCGTGGTCCAGATAGAGGTTCAGGATCTCTTTCTTGTCATAATGCAGTTCGATCTTCAATGCCTGGAACATCTCCAGGGCTTTGTTGAGATAGGTCCTTCTCTTGGGCCACGTCATCCGGGCAACCTGCATCGTCAGCGTGCTCGCGCCGCTCACGACCGCCCCCGAACGGGTATTCTGATAGACGGCCCGGAGCAGCGCCAGTGGATCCACGCCGGGATGCCTGTAAAACCGACGGTCCTCGAAAAAAAGCACCGCCTGCTCCAGGGTTCGAGGAACTTCTGCGTTCGCCCGGTGGGGGAAACACCACTGTTCGTTGCTATTCAGGAACATCCGCAGGATCTGCCCCCGCTCGTCCAGAACGACCGTACTGTAGTCAGGATCGAAAAGGGGGTCCGGCAGGGGAACCGATACGTAGAGTACCGCGAGGAGGAGAAGCAACGCAAGAAGGATCCCCACCTTTGCGCGTCTGCCGCATAACGGAAGGGTCCCGGGACGCCTTCTTCCCCGCGCCTTTGTCCGCCACCGCTTCCTAAACCTATTTGCAGCTCCTGCAAACGACCAACGTTTCATTAATGGCTCCGTCCTCGCCGGCGGCCGGGCGCATTCTGATCCGCCGGGCGCCCATATTATGGCGCTGGCAACGGTGCATTGATATCGCCAATCCGTATCGCATACCTGGCTTAGCTGACAGCTGACGGCTGATCGCTGATCGCCGTTTCTGCTGCTTAAGGTTTCTATCTCTGTTTCACCACAACCCGTTTTCCGGCCGCGGTCGCCCGGTAGGATCGATCGTACATGGCTTCCACAACCGTCGCCGGCAGCCTGAATGACCCTGCCGTAACGGCGTTCAATCGGACGACGAAATCCAGATCCCTTCGACTCTTGAGATCGAAAAACCACATCACCCGGTCGTCGCGCGCGTCCATGTATTCCTCGCGGTTCAGATTCAGGCGCTTCGTCCATTTCGGCGCCGTCCGATCGGACAGACGCGGGTTGTCGATTTCCCAGCCCGCGGGAAGCACCTGAACCAGCGCAATCTCTTCGACGTTTCGCACGACGGTCAGATCGCGCACACGAAGATGACCCCAGAAGTTCTCGCCCTGAGACAGTTCGGCGGGATCGACCGGCAGCCCATCGTCGTTGAGCCAGCGCACCTTCAGCGCCAGCTTGCTGGAAGTATCTCCCTCGTCGTCCGTAAGTGGGACTCCGTCCCAGTCCAGGGTAGCGAACGCCCTCCTGACGGTCGACGTCGAATCCAGCGTCACAGCGACTTCCCGGCCAAAGCCATCCTCGATTTCAACGTGCCAGGCCAGCCGATCCGTCTCAAACGGCATCTCCCGTCCATCCGGAAGGTGGATCGTGCCGGCGAGGGCGGGCGGGCCGTCCTCGCCGCTGTCGAGAGACCGGACGTATTTTCCCAGGGACAGAAGCATAAACCCGGTGGTCTGGGTGCTGTACCACTCCTGCGACGCGAGCGCCAGACCGAGCTCTTTGGCGAGTTCGTCCGCCTCCGACCAGCGCTCGAACATGACCAGCGTATTCAGAATGATCGCCAGATCCCTCTTGCCGGACCCGTATGTGCCGCCCGATTCGTTGTACTCCTCCACCCGCTTTCCAGCCGGGATGAGGATCTGCGCGGCCGTCCGCTCCACGCCGGCCAGGTGATACGCAGCGGCCAGCAGCCACTTCTGGGTATCGTTCATGTCTTTGATCCCCGTCTCCTTCAGTAGATTCATCGGCCCGATCTGGTATTCGCCGGCGAGCGCCAGGAGATAGACGCGATAGACCCGCGCCATCAAACCGTCCTTGACCGTAAGCGACCGGGATTTTTCGTAACGCATCCAATTCGCCATCAGGTCCTGTGGCACGTGGTATCCCAGTTTGGCCGCCTCAATCAGAAAATGGCCCGCGTACAGGGAACCCCAGGTTGAGACCGTGTTGGCGCCGGGCCAGTAGGCGAACCCGCCCGAGCCAAGCTTGAATTTCCTCAACTTTCGGATCGCCGAATTGATGAACCTGTCGATTTGGACCGTTGCGTCTCCGGCATACTTCACGCCTTCCAGGAAGGTGCTCAGGTACAGCAGTGGAAACGCGGTCGAAACCGTTTGCTCGATACAGCCGTACGGAAAGCGTACCAGCCGGAGCAGCCTGTGGGTCATTCCGAAGTCGGGGTGGCGGCGCAGAACCAGCCGGGCGCGATTGGTCCCGGACAGCCCTCTGTCCGGGACCGTAAAGCGGACCCGCTCACCGGGACGGATTTCCTGTTCCTGTGCGGCGTAGGTTCTGGGTGACGATGGCCGCACATTCAGATCGGTCTCATGGTCAGCGACGATGTCCGGCGCCTCAGCCGCGACGACCACCCTGGCCTGCCCCACTGCCGAAGCCGCCTGAAGCGTAAACGAAAGTTCCTGCTCCCCCGAGGTCGAGAAGTCCAATTCCCGCCGCGCGGGGCCGACAATCGAGACCGGACCCTCGGTGTGTATCATAACGTCGGTCGGTCCGATACTGTCGACCATCGCGAAGACGGTTACGGGAACGGTGATACGATCCCCCGGACCAAGCACCCGGGGCAAAGTGGGCATCACCATCAAATCGGTCTTCACCGGAACGGACGTCTCCGCCTTGCCGTATCGTCCGCTGCTGGCGGAAACGGCCATTGCGCGTACCAAACCCGTGTAGTCGGGCATTTCGAAATCAACGGTGGCCCGTCCCTGCGCGTCGGTTTCGATCGGCCCCTTGAACAGCGATACCGCCTTGAACCGCTTCGCGCGTTCCGGCTCCAGCTGGGAAGCCCTGTACGCGAATCCGCCGCCCACCGCGAAGGTCTTGAAGACGTCCCCCTTGTTGGCGCCAATGACGTGGGAATACACATCGTGCGTCACCACACCCAGGCGACGCTTCCTGTAAAACGACTGCCACGCGTCCGGTGTGGCGAACCCGGTGAGCGCCAGCAACCCCTCGTCCACCACGGCCAGCGTGAACTGCGCCGGCTTTCCATCGCCCGTTTCGACCAGGATCTGAAACGGCGCCTCGGGCCTGAGTTCGCCCGGCATGCGGAGGGTGATCTCCTGGCGGGTATCGGGATCGCTCACATTGAGCGGAACCACGCCGTACAGGCGAATCGGTCGATCGTTCATCGTCTGAGCGTACGGCTGGAGGACCGAGACGCCAACGTATGCGGTCGGCGCCATATCCCGCGTGATGGGTACCGGTACCTGAAACTCGACCGGGCGACCGTCCGGTTCGTACCATCGGGTCTGCAGAATGCGGCTGTCCTGTTCCACCGAGACCAGAATCGCGCCCTGTCGCGGTGCGGGAAACGTCACCAGCGCGGAATCGCCGGGGGCGTAGGCCTTCCTGTCGGTCTTGAGCGCCAGCATGCCCGCGGATTTCGGATCGACCTGCGCTTCGCCCCAGGGATAGGCGCGCATAAAGAACGCGGCGGTATGGCCGGCCGCATCCTTCACTTCGATCAGATACTCGCCCCGCTGCTCGGGCGTAAACACCAGTGGTACGGGTGCAGCCTGTGAAAAAAGCGAGCCGCCCTCGATCTGTTCCGTGTACTGGTCCGTTTTGAACTTGAGGCGAAACTGATCGCGGCTCTCGTATTCCCACCACCAGTGCGACGTGCTTCTGTAAATGCGGTATTCAAGCGGCAAACCCGGGGCCGCCTCACCTTGAGCCGTCACCAGGACAACCGGGATCTCCAGCGGGGACCCAAGGCGGGCATACCCGTAGTCGAACTGCGGTTTTCGCACTCCGACGTAGCGCGCGTACGGATCCAGGGCGAGCGTTTCACGGCTGCGGTTGGGGCGGCCTCCTTTCTCCAGCACCGTGGCTTCGATTCGGACACGAACGCCCGATGGCTCCGTTCCGTATACCGGCAGCCGCCAGCGCACCCGCGCACGGCCTTCCGCGTCGAGTTTGCCCTTGAAGATGCTGGCGCGGCTCGGCTTGTACGTGACCGCTTCGTTGGTGAAGCTGAAACCCCGGTAGTTGGCAAACTGCCGTGCCTCATGCGAGAATTCGACCGCGACCTCGGCAACCAGCCCCGCCGCCGGATTTCCGAAAAGATAGGTGCTCGCCAGCACCAGTCGAAGTTCGTCGTCATCAGGCGTCAGATTTTTCTTTTCGGGTTCGATCCGGACCTTCAACCGGTATGGAGCCACCGTCTCGACTTTCACCGTATGGTCGAACGTCCGGCTTCCCACCTCCAGGCGCGCCCGCCAGTTTCCCGTAGGGTCGTCGGGCTCGGTCCTGAAGCTGAACCCATAGAAGCCGTCCTTTCCCGTTCGGGCTGTCCGCTCAAGCACAAGCTGATTTCTGGGGTTGAAGAGTTTCAGCGTAACCGGGTGGTTCTCGGGAAAGGTCTGCTCCGAATTGCGCGCGATCAGTGAGAGGTGGATTTCGTCGCCGGGCCGATACACGCCCCGTTCGGTATAAATGAACGCCCGGACGCCGTCCGGCGGCGCCGATGCGCCCCCGGTATCGAAGGTGGAAAGGTTCCAGGCCATTTCGTTGCACTTGATGATGCTCTTCTGCCCGTCCTTTTCCGCTTCGACGTAGAAGACGTCCCGCTCTTCTCCGGGGAACGCGGCCGCGCCGTGCCTGTCCGTCAGGCCCCGACCGACCACCTGGTTCTGGAACGTACGCAGCGTGACCGTCACGCCGGACATCGGCGCCGCGTTGTTGAGATCCCGGACGTAAACCAGGTGCCGGCGGCGCGCCTTCTTGTACGTCAATCCGATATCGCTTACAATTACAGGCTTGAATACCCGTCCGTGTGTGTTGATGTATCCGGGCGAAAAGGGATGGCTGCGGTAATCCCACAACCCCCGGTTCCACCGCCATTGCTTTCGCGCTTCCTCGGCCTCGCCCGGCGCGCCGTACAGCATGTCGACGTGCTTGAAGCTGAGACTGAGCAGAAACGGTCCTTTTTCGGATGGATCGAGCAGCGCGTTCAGGTCCAGCTCGTGCTGCAGCCACCGGTTGCGGACCTGGCCGATCTCGAGGACCGTATCGACAATTCCCACGCCTACGCGGTTGACCTCCCGGGAATGGAAGTCCCGCCTGCGGTCGACGCCGCTCTTCAGACTCTGACTCTGCAGGAACTGGCCCAGGTTCGAGTCGAAAACCTGCTTGATCCGCAACCTCACCCGATTCACGTTCACCGTCCGGAACCGCACACGCTGCCGGTTGATCGTCGGTAGAATCATCCCGTCTTCGGAGAATCGAATCCGGGGCTTCAGGTCGGGTATCTCGACGGTTTCGGTGTGTTCCGAGGCCATCGCCGCTCCCCACCGGCTGCGAATGCCGGGATGAATGGTGAGCGTATAGTGCCGGCCATGCTCAAACTCCCCGGTCACGTGGATTCTCCTGCCCGCCGTGCTGATCCGGATATCCATCGCCGGGTCCACGGCAATCAGCCCGCGGAGGTCCTGACCGGGGTCCGGGTCGTCCGTCATTTCGACCGCGAGGCCGGGCTCCCGCCCCTCCGCACGACCTTCGACTTTGACGACTTTCATCTCTGTTACGGGAGCCAGAGTCCTTTTGTTCACGTAGTTCCGCGATATCTCCAACGGCTCCTTCTCGAGGTCGAAACGGAGTTCTCGTCTGTATGTTCCCCGTACAATGGGGCCTGAGACAAACGCGAAGGTACTCCCCTCCGCGTCCGCCTTCCAGACAAGGGAGAGCCGCTCCCGGCCCAGAGAAAGCCGCCCGGCCTGCCGCACCTGTTCCAGCGAGGTCTTCTCGCTGAACACGACCTGCCCCTTGTACACCACGCGCCGTGGATCGTCTTTCTCGATCAACTCGAAATCGGCGTTCAACCAGACAATCTCCCGGCCGGCTACGTAAAACGCGAACTCGAGGGTTTGCAGGTTCCTGTGCTGAGGGAACAGGGCTGAGAGATCCACGGCGCCCCGGTAGTTCTGCCGGAACGGGAGCGGCGCGTCCGGCCGGAAGAGAAGGGTACGACGGTCCTCCCAGCCGGCGGTGCCACTGATGCCCGGTACGAACGTGAATACGTCTTTTTCAGGGCTCTTGCCAACCCGGTTTCCGGGCACGACCGGCGACACGAATCGCACGCGAATGTCGTCTCCCGCGCGGATGAGATCGGATGTCACGTGGCTGACGAGCCTGGCCGTCTCCGGCGAGTAGGAGATCGTCCCGGTTTCGTTCCGTTTCGAAGTACATCCGGCCATCAGAATTCCGATCAGAAACAGCCTGCCGGCACCAATCCGATTGAGAATCATCCCCAACTCCCCACGGTATATTGTGGAAACATCGGTCTGCACAGCCAGCGACGGGCGATCTAATCCCCGTCAATAACGATCCGTCGTCCGATATTGCCCCGGAAAACCGCTTGACATCATCGGGCCGATCTTTACCTTAACCGCCGCAAACCCGCAACGCGTCACGAAACGTCAGGAGATTTTCGATGCAATTCGGCCAATTCTACCTGCTGGAAACGCCGCCCGGCAAAGACCACACCGAGGTGTACCACGAAGCGTTCGAACAGTTCAAGCTCATGGACGAATTGGGCTGGGACGCCATCTGGCTGGCCGAACACCACTTCGACCACAAGGCGCCGGGGGCGAACTACTATTCGATTACCCCGTCCATCCACACCATGGCCGCGTACGCGTCGGCCATCACCGAACGCATCAAAATCGGCACCGCGGTCATCGTACTGCCGTTCCACAACCCGGTCATCGTCGCTGAAGACTTCGCCACCGTGGATATCATGTCCAGAGGGAGGCTCCTCTTCGGCGTGGGGCGCGGCTATCAGCTCGAGGAGTTTCACAACTGGGGCATCGACCTGGAGGAAAGCCGGGAACGCTTTCAGGAAGAACTGGAGATTATCCTGAAAGCCTGGACGGGCCCCGTGGAGTACGACGGCAAGTTTCACAAGGTGCGGAAAGTCAACGTCATCCCAAAACCGGTACAACAGCCCCACCCGCCGGTTTACGTCGCGGCGGTGAGTCCCTCCACCTACGAGTGGGTCATCAAGAACGGTTTCAACGTCCTGACGTCGTTTCTGCATCCCTACGATCAGGTTTTCGAACTCTACGAAGCGTACCACAAGACGGCGGACGCGTGCGGCCTGACTGGAAAGCTGGACTTCCCTCTGGCGAGATTCCTCTACGTATCCGAATCCACAGAGAAAGCCCGCGAGGAATGCCACGACCAACTCATGTGGTATTTCCGCACCCTGCTTGCGGAGGTGATCGCGCCGCCGCCCGAGATCGCGCCTCCCGGACAGATGGAATTCTACCAGGAACTGAAGGAGAAATTCTCGAACATCAGCTTCGACGAGATCCTGGCCGAACACGCTATCGTGGGCGATCCGGACTCTGTTGCCGACAAAATCGCCTGGATTCAAAAACACACGGGGTTGCAGAACTTCATGGGCTGGACCCGCATCGGAGACCTGCATCCCGACCTGGTCTGCAAGTCCCTGCGGATGTTCTCAGAACACGTCGCGCCCGCGTTCAATTAAACGCACCGCTGAATTGCTTCCTGAAACCCTTCCTACTCCCGCCACGCCGGCTGTGTGACATGCAACAGCAGCGCGCCCTCCGGAACCGTGATCACGGTTGAGGTCCCCTTTTCGATATACCCCAGATCGCCGACTTCGAAACGCACCGGCTCCCCGCCCGCGGCGTGGACTTCCAGTTCGCCTTTCAACAGGAAAAAGACCTCGTTGTAGTCGAAGGTCCATTCCAGCCGGCTGGGTTCGAGATATTCCGTGAATCCCGCGGCAAGGCAGTCGTCCTTCCCAAGTATCGGGTCGGAGACCTGTACCGTTGCGCCAGGCGCGTCGTACAGCTTCATGTCCCGTTGATCCGGTTTGACGATCTGTACCATTTAAATTCTCCTTATTATCTGGGCGCCCACAAGGGGCGCCCCTACCAATGCAACGTCGGCGCGAGAACGAGGGAGATCGATTCGTGGATGTTTGGTTTTGTAGGGGCGTCCCTTGTGGGCGCCCGGCCTCTACCCGATTTTCTCACCTCTACCCTGACCCGGCTCCAGCACCTGCCGTGTCTCAGCCTCCGAGGCAATGGTCTCCCAGTCCCACAGTTGAGGGATATACGCCACGTTTGCCCAGAGTTCCGCCTGGTCCGAATAGTGCGCGCTGCCGGGATGCCCGGAGGCCCCCAGCGGCACGATCCACAACGAATTGCTCCAGTCCGACGGATCGTGGATGTACCGGTTTACCGACATCCCCGTCGCAACAAAAGGCTCGCTTTCGTCATACCCGCCGGCCAGCGGCACGTCCCCGTCTCCATGTGTGGGCAGACAGTGCGGATCCAGAAGCCGTGCGCATTCCGGAAAAACCTGCGACAGCGGATGCCTCGGACGGGTTTGGTGGACGCGGCCCCACTTCCACCCGGACATCTCATCGCCCAGCCGTTCCCTGAGGTCTCCTACGGCCTGCTGGAGACTTTCGGCCAGAAGGTTTTCCCAACTGCGTCCGTCCGGCAACATGGATCCGTCGCCCCGCTCGAGACCCAGAATCATCTCCAGAACGATCAGCCGGACGTGCGCTTCCGCTCCCGAGGCACCCTCCAGCGCCGGGGCCGCCATGTCGCCCAGCAGGTGCTCCGCCAGGATTCGCGTTGCGCACAGGCGGACCTGGGAATAGATCGTCGGCTGCGGAAGGTCCCGGTCCATGCGATAGTCCCACTCGCGCAAGAGCGCGAGGGCCTGCCCGGACTCCGCGTCCGGAGCCTTGACCTTCAGGAGCGCCCGTGTGAATGTCCCCGCCGGAATCGACGTCCGGTCCGCGTGCATGCACGCCATATCTTCCACGGTTGCCGTGCCCGGTTTCAGGTCCAGAATGTCCGACTGAAGGCGCTTCGCTCTGTATTCCGGACTGAAGTACAGTCCCACGTAGTACGGATAGTCGTGCCCTGCCACGCGCTGGTTGCACGTCACCGCGTATCCGGCCCGTGGACGGATCGCCCGGGGCAGGTCGTCGTGAGGTATATACCCCTTCCACTCGTATTTCCCGGTCCATCCGGGTACCGCCCGCCATCCATTGGCTTCAGCACGAATGGGGATCTTTCCCTCGTGCAAATATCCGAAACCGCCATGGACGTCCACAACCGCGTAGTTGTTCACCCGGTCGGTCCAGTTTCCGAATGCACCGTGCAGTTCCTCCACGGTGGTTGCGAGCATCGCGTCCCTGGCGGCGTCCAGCCACGGCGTGCCCCGAATGAGCCCCGGGTCGCTGATCGCAATGCCGTATCCCGCCTCGGGATTGCCAGCGATGACAGGGCCGTGGTGCGTGACGGTCACTTCAATCTCGACCGGCTCTGCGTTGCGTACCGCGATCGTCTCATGCAGGACTTCAGCCTGTCTCCACGTGTCCACGAATTCGTACTCCCGCCGGCCGGCCCTCTCCCGGAAACGCTCCACGAACAAGTCCTGCGTGTCGGCATTTCCGTAGGTCATTCCCCATCCCACGTGCTCGTTGTGACAGAAGTGCAGGATCCCGGGCATCCCGGGTATCGAAGATCCGATGATCGAGAATTCGGGGAAGGAGAGATGGGCCTGATAGTAGACGCTCGGCGTATCCAGGGCCCTGTGGGAATCGCCGCCCATCAGCGGCAATCCGGAGCGGGTACGTTCGCCTGAAATCGACCAGGCATTGGAACCGGCGTCCGCCTCCTTCAGCCAGTTGACGTCCTTCAGCGCCTTGCCGAGTTCCGCCAGCCCGTCCACGGCGGGCCCACGATACACCTCCCCGGGTGGTACGGTGAGCAGATGGCCGCAGGGATACCCTTTGATGACGCGCGCTGCCTTCCCGGGGCCGATCCGGAGGGCCAGGCGCGTACGGAAAAGTTTCGGCTCGAACGTCCCCAACAGGGTATTGCGCATCTTGTAGACGGCAATACAGTGCCAGTTCTCCCACGGTTCGGGCGACCTGTCCAGAAGTTTGTATTCGACCGGATGCGTGGACGTCGTTTCGATGAATGCGTTCACGCCCGCGGTGTACGCGTCCACCATCGCTCTCGCGGCCGCGCCCGCCGCGTCGTAGTCATGCCTGGCGGTGCGTCCCATTCCGGCCGTACGCAACAGCCGGTCCTGGTCCACGCCGTCGGGGCCGGCGATTTCCGCCCACCGCCCCAGCGCCCGGAACCGGTCGTAGTCCATATGCCAGAGCCGGTCCTGGGCTGTCGCGAAACCCTGCGCGAAGAATACGTCGTGTTCGTTACCGGCGCGAATGTGCGGAATGCCCCACCGGTCCCGATAGATTGTAACCGCGTCGATCAAACCGGGCAGGCGCAGCGTGGAGGTCACATCCGGCAGCGCGCCCTCAAGGTCGGCTTTCGTGAGTTCTACGGGCATGAATTGTCCTCGTCAGGCGTTCTAATTTGCATTCACGTCGTCGAGCCAGCGTTGAACCGCCTCCGAGAAACCGTCCGCGTTGTGGTCTGACACCACAGGAAACCGCGCCCGCAAGGGTTCCGGGGCGTTTTGGACGACAAATGGAAATCCGCACCAATGCAACATATCCGAGTCATTATAGTCGTTGCCGATGGCAGCGGTGCGGCCGGCGTCCACGCCCAGGCGTTCGCACAGCCTGGCAACGGACCGGGCCTTGGAAACGTGCTTTGGAAAAATCTCAAACCACGTGGATTGGTGGTCGGAAGGCGACGTGGTCCGGATCACCGACAGATCCTCCAGGGCGTTCGAGAGCGCGTCGTGAGTGCGCAAGGGATCCGTTTCGGTCGGACAGACAACCACAAACTGCGAGGCCCGGCCGTTTCCCGGGAAACCGGGATTCAACGGGCGACAATGTTCCGCGTTGTATTGACGCCTGCGTACAAAATCGGGATTGTTTTCGTTCTGCTCCCAGTACTCGAACGTATGGTTCTCCGGAACGGGCGCGTGGACCATGAAGTCATATCCGCCGTCGATAAGATGCCCGGTAACGCGGCGCACGTCTCCGGCGGAAAGGGAATGGGATTCCACCAGCGTCTGATCCCGAAAATCAAAAACACCGACCCCGGACGAAGTGATCAGAAAATCGATCGGGAATGACTCGCTCAGGACGGTACGGGCCGACATATGCGACCTGCCGGTGACCACCGTCCGCCAGACGTTCTTTCCGCTCAGCTTTTTCAGCGTTTCCAGGCTTCGGACGCTTGCCTTGCGATCGCTCTGCAGCAGCGTGCCGTCAAGGTCCGTAAACAGTGCAAGGCCCGATCTTTCTTCGTCTGGCGCCAACCCGTGCCTCCATCCACGCGCGGTCGACCTTTCAGCCGCGCTGCTTTGCCTCAATCAGAAAAAACAGCAACGCGGCGACGCGATAAAACCCTCCGAAACGGGGCGTTATCGACGTATAGAAGGACATTTTCTGCCTTTACGTCAAGTAACCTGGTGTATCCTGGTAATCCGACGTCTAATCGCCTTTATCAACTTGCACATATACGAACTAACGTCACCGAAAAACGACGAATCCTGGTTAACAAGCACATATTCGAATTAACGTCCCCGAAGACTCACGAATCAAGGTTAAGCATCGGCAAAACGACAGGAATACAACGAAGCCTTCTTCATCCCTCCCCCGTGACGCGGATATGATGCGCCGGGAAATTCCGCGTGAATATAAAAAATCCGGAAGAAAACACATAACCGATTTGCTTCCGGATTGACGATGGCGATACATGAAAGGCTGGTATAACAAAAACGGCGCACTGCCGTGCGCCTTCTCTCTCATTCAAGGCCCCTGACCTGTCTTCGGTTCAGGCGAATCCTGCCGATTTACCCGTCAATCCCTGGACCGTTTGCGGAAGTACAACACCCGGTGCAGCGCGGTATAGTTGGACAGAAACGCGATGGCCCAGATCGCTATCGTAAGACCGATTTCGCCCACCAGCGCGCCCACCCCAATGGCAATGACCCGTTCGGGCCGCTGCATGAAACCGACCTTGCACTCTTCGCCCAGGCCCTCGACACGCGCGCGGATATAGCTCACCATCAACGAGCCGGCCAGCGCAAAAAACACGGCGGACGTGGTCCAGAGGGAGTCGGACCGGATGAAGCTGACCGCCACGCCAAACCAGATCACGATTTCCGAATACCGGTCTACAGTGGAATCCAGGAGCGCGCCGAACGTGGTTTCGTTCCGCCCCACGCGGGCTACCTGTCCATCCAGAAAATCGAACACACCGGCAAGGAGCACGATTAAGCCGGCCCAGCGCAGGTAATCGAAACCGAAAAGTGCCGCCGCAACCAGGTTCAGGAGGAACCCGACCAGTGTTAGCGCATTCGGCCGGAACCGCTTCTTGACAAGGTACTGCGTGGAGGGTTCGAGCAGTTCGGCGACGTCGTCTTTGACTTTCTCGATCACGAGCCGTCACTCTCCAAAGGCCGCGGATTCGCAGTTCTACCGGATTTACAAAACCCATCGCGGATTTTTTGAAATATAGAATAATCGCAGGGGGGGAGCAAGGGAAATCTCCCGTCCCGAACGCGCCGCGAATCGACCGATTTCGGCGAGTCGACGCCAGCCGCGCCCTATGCCGCCGGCGTATTCAGACACTTTCCACATGATGTCGTCAGAGCTGTGGATTCTTGTGGATTGTATTCGATAAACATAGAAAGAACAGGGAATTAGTTATTCACACAGGCGGTCGCCCAATTTTTGAATAACGTGGATAAGTTTATCGTCCGGACGCGAATACCACACGGACGGCTTGTTTTCCGCCGGGACGTGCAGACGCCCGCTTCGTCGTCCTTACCCCTTGACAGACGGCGGCCGGCATGTTATTCTTCGCACGCTGTTCGGCAGGACTTCGTCATCCCATAGTAGAAAGGTAATCCAACCTATGCGACTGCTCACTTTTGAATACCAGGGTTCGCAACGCGTCGGCGTCCGGTCGGGAGATTCGGTTGTGGACGTAAGCCGCGTCGATCCGGACCTTCCACCGGATCTCGTGAGTCTGCTCGAAGCGGGACCGGATGCCCTGGCGGCGGCGGGAGACGCGGCGGCGCGGGGCGAAGGCATCGACGCGGGCGACATCCGTGTTGTCGCGCCTGTCCAGAAGCCGGAGAAGATCCTCTGCATCGGCCTCAACTACGCGGACCACGCGGCCGAGAGCAATATGCCCATTCCGTCGGAGCCGGTGGTGTTCTCCAAGTTCTCTTCCACCATTATCGGTCCCGGCGACGCAATCCGGCTGCCTTCGGTGACGCGGTCTATCGACTATGAGGTGGAACTGGTGGTTGTCATCGGAACGGCGGGAAAAGATATATCGGAATCCGACGCGATGGGCCACGTTGCGGGCTATACCGTTGGCCACGACGTGAGCGCGCGCGACTTCCAGCTCGAAAAACCCGGCGGTCAATGGCTGTTGGGCAAGACCTTTGAGACATTCGCGCCACTGGGGCCGGATGTCGTCACGCCCGACGAGGCGGGTGATCCGCACAACCTGGGCATACGCTGCATCCTGAACGGCGAGACCGTACAGGACTCGAATACGGCGCAGCTGATTTTCAGGGTCGACCAGCTGATCGCCTACCTGTCCCGGGTAATCACTCTGCAGCCTGGCGACCTGATCTTCACGGGAACGCCGCCGGGAGTCGGAATGGCCCGGGATCCGCAGCTCTGGCTCAAGGCGGGCGACGCCGTCGTCTGTGAAGTCGATGGTATCGGCAGGCTGGAGAATCCGGTTGTGTCAGGCTGACCGGTCGGATGTCGAAAATCCGGCTTGTTTCCGGCAGTTGCGCAAACCTCTCGGATCTCGTCGTTCCCGCAGTTTCCGAACGCCACCGATTTTGCATTTCAGACGTGAACGTGAATTATAACGTTCTTAATAAACAAGATTTTATATCAAATCTCCACACACACAAGCGTGTGTATTCCTCTCTGAAAAAGCAGCAATCAACTGCCAGCAAAGAACAAAACGAAAGGCAAAATCAAACCCCCTTTTCCCCAAATTCCCTGCCTGCCTTATGCATGGCGCGAAAATCGTTATGGGATGCACGTGGGACGTTGCCCTACAAGCCTTAGATGAATATCGATCGTCGTTGCTGAACGTAACCACGCGTCCCCTGTTGTTCCGATAAACCCTTGGAACAACAGGTCACCCGCTACGCGGGCGGAGGCAGGTTCTCCGTGTAAATCCGTTCCGCGCCGATGTTTTGGCACACGTCAGGGAGTCGCAGGCCACCCAGTTGCATTCGTGCCTCTGAGGCGGTTCACGGAAAAACCGGCCCCCTGCCGAAGGGCGCGGTTCTTTTTGGTCCTTTTTCTTCGGCGAGAAAGAAAAAGGGCATAAAGATATTAAAAACAATAAGTAATAAAGGAAATATCCCTGGGGATTCAACGAACAATCCATCTTTCTTTGCTAAATCATGTCTCCGACGGCTTCTTTTGTTTCCTTTCTCTTACACGTCTCTTTCACGCATAATAAGAGGGACGAACAGAAAAGTGTTTAGAGGTAAAATCGGTGTCTGCTCGGAACGCAGTTTCATGCAAGAACTGTCCAACAAAAGGCGATCCGTCAAAACACCTTAACCATAAACGCAACCAGACGATCTTACGATAGTATTCCCGCATAATGGAGGCCCCGAAGATGAATCTGGGAAACATGATCGAAAGGGCGCGCAGAGGGAGGTTCAGCCAGCAGGCGCTGGGTGAAAAAATCGGCGTCTGGGGCACCTATATCGGACAGATTGAAAGCGGTAAGCGCATTCCCTCGGAAGAACGGTGCATGGACCTGGCGGCCATCCTCGACCTGGACCCCAGGGCTCTATTGATTCAGGCTTACCGCCAGCGCGCCAATACGAAAGAGGCCAGGCGCCTTTTCGACGACATGGCTGGATCGATTGCAGATCCTGCCGGCCTCGAGCAGGGCGGCGACTCCGAAGGCGGCCGCCATCCGACCGGCACCGGGCAGGACGACAATTCCCCGGCCCGGATCGGTCGTGCGGGGGAGCCTCCCTTCACCCGCGGCGTCTATCCCTCCATGTATCGCGGCCGTCTCTGGACCATCCGCCAGTACGCGGGATTTTCCACCCCGGCGGAGACCAACACCCGGTTTCGCGCTCTGATCGACCGGGGTCAGACCGGCCTGAGCGTGGCGTTTGATCTGCCCACGCAGATGGGTTATGACTCGGACCATCCGAATGCCGAAGGTGAAGTGGGCAGGGTGGGCGTGGCGGTGGACGGCCTGTGGGACCTGGAAACCCTGTTCGACAAGATCCCACTGGACCGTATCAGCACCTCTATGACGATCAATGCGACGGCGTGCATCCTGTTCGCCCTTTATGCGGCCCTCGGAAAGCGGCGCGGGATGCCGGCTTCGGTGCTTGCCGGCACGGTCCAGAACGACATTCTCAAGGAATATGTTTCACGTGGAACATATGTCTTCCCGATCCGCGACTCGATGCGCCTCGTCGTGGACCTGATGGCCTATTGTCTCCGGGCGGCGCCCAAGTGGAATCCCATCAGCGTAAGCGGGTACCACATGAGAGAAGCGGGCGCAACCGCCGGACAGGAGCTTGGCTTCACGCTCGCCCACGCTCTGGCGTACGCCGATGCCGCCCGCGGGGCCGGCCTCGAAATGGAACGGGTTCTGCCGAAATTTTCCTTCTTCTTTGGGGTCCACAATGATTTTCTGGAGGAAATCGCGAAGTTCCGGGCGGCGAGGCGCCTCTGGAGCCGGCTCGTCGAGGAACGCCTGGGCATAGAGGACCCCCGTTGCCGGCGCCTGAGATTTCACGCCCAGACCGCGGGCTCGACGCTCACGGCCCAACAGCCGTTGAACAACTGCGCACGGACCACCCTGCAGGCGCTGGCGGCCGTCCTGGGCGGCGCGCAGTCGCTGCATGTCAACGCCTACGATGAAGCGCTCGGTCTGCCGTCGGATACGGGTGCGCAGCTGGCCGTGCGCACCCAGCAGATCCTGGCAAACGAAAGCGGTATCCCCGACACCGTGGATCCGATGGGAGGATCATATGCAGTGGAAGAGATGACCGATAACCTGGAAGAAGAAGCCATTGCCGTTCTCGAGTCGGTCGACAGGGAGGGTGGGGCGACGCAGGCTGCCGCAAACGGCTTCACTGCGGCCTCAATCGCGGAATCCGCGTACGATGCGCAGAAGAAGATAGAATCGGGCGAGACCGTCGTGGTGGGCGTGAACAGGTATCAGGACACCCCGGAACCGCCGGTTTCGGTGTTTCAGCCCCCGGGGGAGACAGAGTACACACAGAAAGGCGGGCTGGAGAGGGCACGAGGCATGCGGAATTCCGACGCCGCGAACGCCGCAATGGACGTCGTCGAGCGGCGGGCGAGGGGCGAGGGGTCGATCACGGAAGCGGTCGTGGCGGCTTGTTCGGCCGGCGCTACCGTGGGCGAGATATCGGACAGGCTGCGTGCTGTTTTTGGATCCTACAGACGGGGAGGGCAATCGTGAACGGTCGAGAACGCCGCAGAGCCGGAATCATGCACTGTCAACGACGCCTCAGGGGCATTGCCGCCTTCGTCATGCCGGTAGCGCTTGCAGTCTGGGCCCCGGCGCCGGCCCAGAGCCAGACCGGTGTAATCACGGGCCAGGTCCTGGACGCCTCATCCGGACGTCCCCTTTCCGATGCCCATGTCAGTGTAACGGGGACCGGAATCGTCAAACTCACCAATGTAGCAGGCCGTTTCACGCTTTTCAATGTCCCCGTCGGCGAGCATGTCGTGCGCGCGACCTTTATCGGTTACGGTGAAGCGGAACAGATCGTGACCGTCGGTGCCGGGGAGACACACGACATCGACTTCGAGATGTTATTAACAGCGATCGCGCTCGACGTGATCGTCGTGACCGGCGTGGGGGCCGAAACTGCCCGGCGCGCCCTCGGTACGTCGGTCGAAGTACTCACCACCGAAGACATCGCGCAGGCGTCGGTCCAGTCCGTTGACCAGTTGCTTGTGGGCCGCGTCGCGGGCGCGACCGTCAACGCCACCTCGGCGCAGCCGGGAACCGGCTCGCTGATCAACTTCCGGGGCATTTCCTCGGTGTTCGGCGCCCAGACCCCAGTCATATACGTGGACGGGGTGCGCGTCGACAACGAACAGGCCACCGCCGCAGGCACTGGAGGCGAGCAGTCTTCCGCGCTCGCCGACCTGCTCACCAGCGATATAGACCGTATCGAGATCACCAGGGGCGGTGCCGCCTCCACTCTGTACGGTTCCGACGCCGCAACCGGGGTGATCCAGATCGTTACCAGGAAAGGCGCTTCCGGGGCGCCGCGCATTACGGTCCGCGTAGAACAGGGCATCGAGGCGCCAGAACTCAAGTACATCTTCGACGCCGGTGCGATCTTCCCGGACCGGGTCGAGTCCGGCGAGGTCACGGCCACCTTCCTGGAAGATCAGCACTTCAAGAGCGGTCAGGCCCGGAGCTACTACCTGGGCGTCAGCGGAGGCACAGCGGACGTGACGTTCAATGTCAGCGGCCGCCTCGAGGACCGCACCGGAACCCAGCCCAAGGATGCCAGCACCAACTACAACCTGCGGGGGGCTTGCAAGCGTCCCTCAGCGAGGATTTCACCCTGGAGTTTTCGGGCAGTTACGTCCACCACAACTTCCAACGGCTCTATAACGGTTCCTCCATCACGAATCCCATTACGACCTTCGAGGTCGGCGACGCCCTTTTCTTCTCGGGAGCCGCCACCTCCTGGAGGCGTACAACGTCTTCCTGATGCCGGACATCGACGAATGGGTCAACCGGTTCATCTTCTCCGCCGGCGCCAGCTGGAACATCCGCGACGACCTGACCGCCAGGCTGACGGTGGGTAGCGACTACCGGAGCAACCAGCAGCGGCCCTTCCAGCCGATTGGATTTACGCCGGGCGAACCCACCGGACAACTCAATCGGCGGGACCGCTCCTTCACCTCGGTGTCGCTCGACGCGGGCGCGACCTACGCGTGGGAGAACTCGGGCGGGAGCATCGGGTCCTCGCTCACCGTCGGCGTGCAAGGCTTCCGCGAGGACGTGAGCATCATCAACGGCAACGGGCTGGGGTTCGCCCTGCCAGGTTCCTTTGACTTCGACGCGGCGGCGGAGATCACCGCCTTCGAGGGCAACGTCGAGGTGTTTAACGGCGGGTTGTATGTGGACGAACAGCTCAGCTTCTGGAACAAGCTCTACCTCGGAGGCGGGTTCCGCATCGACGCCGGCTCCAGCTTCGGAGATAATATCGACACGGAACTTTATCCAAAGGCGACCGGGTCGTACATCTTTTCCGACGACGTCAGCCTGCCCTTCGTGGACGAACTCAAGCTCAGAGCCGCCTACGGGCAGACCGGCCGGTTCCCGGGCGCCTTCCTGAAGGACCGGACCTTCTCGGCCATCTCCTTCCGCGGGGAGTCGGCCCCGAGGTTCGCCAATCCGGGCAACGCGGCGCTTGCGCGGGCCTATCGTTTGCAGGGTGACAGGGCAGGGGCGGCAGCAGCGGCCAACGCGGTGCTTTCCGCTGACTCGGAGTTTCTTTTCGCACCTCGCTACGACGGGGGTTCGATCACCAACACGCCGGTGGACTTCCTGGTGTTGAGGGCGTTGCAGGAGATGCAGCCGCTGCCCCGGCTGGATTTCCTGGACCCCAAGTACACGGATCGCGAGTCGGCAATACCCATTGCGAAAGCCGAGGAAATGCACCTGATCCTGGCCGAAGTCGCGCTGGCGTCGGGCGACCTCGCGGGGGCGAAGAGCCAGCTGGCCGGCGCCATACTCCTTGCCGGATCCCGCGGCACCGTTTCCTTCGACGATATCGACGAGCGCCGCAACGCCGACCTGGGGATCAGGCTGCCGATGATGCTGCGGGAAATCGATCAGAACCCCAACATCAGCGAAGGCGGACCAGGCACCGTGCCAGTCGTCCCCGGATTCGTCCCGCTGGCGCCGCGCTACGCGATGGATATCTACGCGCCGGTCGAGCTGTACGATGGCGACGGCCCCGAAGCGCGCCTGCTCCAGACGAAGGTGACGATCGGGGTAGACATGAACCGGTTGCTCGTGCAAAACAACGCTTCACCCTTCATCAGTGTTCTGTCCCGGAAATAAGTTGCCTGAATTCGACCGCCGAGCCGCCCGTCTCGCAAGGCGTCTCCGACCTGCGTAAGGTCGGCGAGCGAGGGGAACGTAGCGAGACGGGATGAATCGCCTGTCGAATGGTGAGGAATTTCTGGGACAGGACACTGGCAACTGAGCGGGAGACGATTCGGGAACGTTGTTTACCGGACTCGCCGGGAAAGTCGGTCTCAGGGATGCCGTCCGCGCCTCGTTTACCCTGCTTCGGTTCGGTGGTATTCGCACGGCGGCCCTGCGGGATTCCGACGCCGCCGTGGGCGAGATATCGGACAGGCTGCGCGCTGTTTTGGGATCCTGCAGACCGGGAGGGCAATCGTGGACGGACAAGTGGACCACGTGGGCATCGCCGTGGAGGAGATTGACCGGACCCTGGCCGTGTATTCGATGCTCGGTTTCGAAAGAATGGAGGAAGAGACCGTAGATTCAGAAGGTGTCCGCGTCGTCTTTCTGAGCGGCGCCGGCATGACACGGCTCGAACTTCTCGAACCGCTGCACGAAGGGAGTTCCCTTGCGCGATTCCTTTCCGGGCGGGGGCAGGGCCTGCACCACATCGCGGTCCGGGTGGATGATATCGAAGCGGCCGTCGCGACCTGCGAACAAGAGGGACTTTGGATCTCCGGCTCAATCCGGACGGGCGCACTCGGCAGAAAAGTGGCGTTCGTCCATCCCAAAAGCGCATCGGGCGTCCTGATCGAGCTCGTTCAAGCCGATTGATCATTCATGACGCGCCGAGATCCTGACAACCACCGTGTTCCTGTGGCGGGAGTCGGGCGCCATGGATTCTACGGAGACGTCGGGGCAATCGCGGCCGAATTCCTCTACTTCCCGGAGCGCACCAGGTCCCTTCAACGCAAGCAATTCGCCATCCTTCTTGAGAAATCCTGACGAAAGGCGCCACAGGACCGGCAGCGAGCCCACGGCACGCGCGGTTACAATGTCGTACCTCCCGCGATGTCGGGCGCGCTCGCAGGCGGCCTCGGCCCGCTCCGTCAAAACGGAAAGCCCGTCAAGACTGAGTTCTCCCGCCAGATGGTTCAGGAAAAGACCCTTCATGCGCACCGACTCCAGCAGCACAACCTTCACCTCCGGTCGGGCGATCTTGACCGGCACACCCGGAAAACCGGCTCCCGATCCCAGGTCGAGCAGCGAAATCTTCCCGCGAGGCAGAAAGGGCGTCACCCGCAGACTGTCGATGAAGTGGCGCTCTCTGATCCTGTCTCTGTCCCCGCGGGAGACCAGTCGCACCCGTCCGGACCAGGTCCTCAACAGCGCTTCATATCGATCAAAAACCGCGGCCTGTTCGTCCGACAGCGAGACTGACAGTGCCTCCGCCGCTGCCAGGAATTCCTGATCGTTCACCGCATCTCCAGGCGCATCCGCAAAAGCCGCCGCACCGATGTTTCACGTGGAACATCCAGAGGCGGGTAGACGTGAGCCGGTAGACGGGAGAGATGACCTGCCTTGCGAGGTTTCTTCTCGTGCCGAAGGCAAGACAGGATAAAATACCGGGCAAGGGCTTCTTCTACCGTCTACCCTCTTCCCTCTTCCCGCTTTTCCGCTATTTGCCTATACAGAACGTACTGAAAATTCGGTCCAGGATCTCGTCCGACGTTATCTCGCCGACGATTTCGGCCAATGCGTCGGCTGCTTCCCTCAGTTCGACCGCGACCACTTCTCGCGGCAGCCCGTCGTCCAGCGCCACCGTTGCCCGGCCGAGAGCGTCCTCCGCACGCCGCAAAGCCTCTGCGTGTCGCGCGTGCGTCACCACACCGGAGTCGGGCTCGGATACGACCATAACGCGTCTGCGGACGAGTTTCCTTAGATGATCGAGTCCGTCACCCGTCAGGGCCGATGCCGTGATAACCTGAAAGACGTGATCACCCGCCCAATCGGCGTGAAGACCCAAATCGTTCTTGTTCTTCACGAGAACCACGTTTTCAGGGTCAACGCCGGTGATCATCTCCTCCAGCCCCGCGGCGGCGGGAACGGACGCATCGACGACCAGCAGCACGAGCGCGGCGCGGGCTATCGCCTTCCGTGAGCGCCGGGCGCCTTCTCGCTCGATTGCGTTGCGCGGCGTCGCGATACCGGCCGTGTCGACCAGCGTTACGCGAATGCCGTCCAGGGTGATGGACTCCTCTATCGTATCCCGCGTGGTTCCGGAAACCGGCGACACGATCGCCCGTTCTTCTTCCAGCAGCCTGTTGAGCAGGCTCGACTTGCCCGCGTTGGGGGGGCCCGCCAGCGCGACGACGGCGCCATCGCGTATCACTTTACCGTGCCGGTAGGAGGCGATCAGGCGCTCGATTTCTTCCGCCGCCCGTTTCAGCGACGGGCGTATGTCGTCCTGTTCGACCTCCGCATCTTCGTAAAAATCCAGCCCGGCCTCGAGCAAGGTCAGCGAATCCCGCAGCGCTTCCGCCAGATCCTCGAACCTCGTCCTCAAACCGCCGCGCAGCTGAAAGTACGCGGACTGAAGACCCCGGTCTGCCCCGGCGCTAATCATATCCGCGATCGCTTCCGCCTGGGTGAGGTCGATTCTGCCGTTCAGAAACGCCCTGCGGGTGAATTCCCCCGGCTCAGCCGGCCGGGCGCCCGCCTCCACGAGGGCTTCCATTGCGCGCCGCAGAAGGAGAGGACCTCCGTGGCAGTTGAATTCGACCGTGTCTTCTCCCGTAAACGACCGGGATCCCCTCATCACACAGACCAGGACTTCATCCAGGTCCTGGTCTCCGACGACAAATCTGCCGTAGGTCAGGCGGCGGTCCTCAACGCGGATTAATTCATGGGATCCATAAAAAAAACCGGAGGCAATTCCTACCGCCTCCGGACCCGAGAGCCGAACGATGCCTATCGCTGCCTCGCCCTGACCGGTGGCGATTGCGACAATGGTATCGCGGTCCGACGGTCTCATCCGGACAGATCCTTACCGCGTGCCGAGCACGCGTTTTACACGTTCCATGACTTGCTGCTGCAGAATGGTAAGCACGTTGAACATGGTCCAGTAGAGTACCAGGCCGGACGACATGCTCCAGAAAATCCAGGTCATGAAAACAGGCATGATGTAGACCATGAACGCCTGTTTGGGATCTTTCATGGTCATTTTTGACTGCACAAAGGTAGAAACGGCCATAAGCAGCGGCAGAAGGTGGATTTCAAATCCCCCGATGTACAACCGGTCCGGCTGTGACAGGTCCGTAATCCAGAACACGAACTCGGACTGCCGGAGTTCTATCGCGCCCCTGAACACGTTGAACAGCGAAAAGAGGATGGGCATCTGGATGACCATCGGAAGGCAGCCCCCAAGCGGGTTGACGCCTTCCTCCTTGTAGAGCTTCATCATTTCCCGGCTGACCTTCTGCTGGTCGTCCGGGTATTTCTCCCGCATCGCGGCGATCCGGGGCTGAAGTTGCTGCATCTTCGCGGCAGCCTCCAAGCTTTTGTGCGTTAACGGAAACACCACGATTTTGATCAGCACGGAAAAGACGATGATGACCAGACCATAGTTCGGGATCAGCGGATGAAGCGCGAGAAATGCCCTGAGATTCAGATTGGTGATGGGCTTGATGATGGGCCGGAAGATGGCGAAACCATACTCCATGAACTCCTCCATCTCCAGTTCCCGGTAATTGCCGGACAGGTCCTGATTCTGCTGCCTCAGGCGGTCGTAGGAGATCGGACCGAAATAGACGCCGTATCGCTGTCCCGGGTCGACGACCTTCGAGAGGATTTCGACTTCGTACCATTCGGCGATATCGCGCATGTCGCCGGCCAGATCCAGGCCATAGCTGCCTTCCGGGGGAATCATGGCAACCAGAAAGTATTTGTTCCTTATCCCGACCCACGAGATCCGGCCGCCGGGCGGTGGGTCGCCGTCGGGCCCCAGGTCCTCCACGTTCCAGGTTTCCACCTCGCCGCCCGCACGCGTGACCACCGACATGTAGAGCGCGTTTTCTTCCGGGTTGTTCTCGGTATCAGCGAGGCTGCCCGACCATCCGACGCCCAGTTTTTCCTGCGGCTGCAATCCGGAAACAGCCACCGCCATGTCCGCACGGTACCGGTTGCCCTGGAACCGGATCCGCTTTTCGATCGTGCGTGTTCCCACGTCGCTTCTGAAGATCAATTCGGCCTGTTCAGCCCCGACCAGCGTAAGTCTGGGTGTGTCAGTGGAAAACTCGTATGCATCCAGCGGCTCACCGGCAAGGGAAAGGCCCAGCGCGCTGCTCCCGGGAGCGATCAGATCGAGTTGCCCGCCGCCGGGATGTTCGTAGGCCTTCAGCAGCAGTTGGGTCAATACCCCGCCGCGTGTGCTGAACGTGGCGGTAAAAAGGTCGGTTTCGACAATGACGTCCGTGGGAGTGAATTCCCCCGGGGCGGACCGGCTGGCTGCCTGCTCCGCCGCTGCGACGCGCGGCGCCTCCGGCACAATTTCGGCAGGGACGGCGGGCTGATCCGGCGGTGGAAGCGGCGGCGTCCGCATTCTTTCGGCCGGGACCGGTTCCGGCGGCAGGACTGGAATTTCCGGTCCCATTATCCATTCCATATAATGGGGATAGAGAATGATGATCAGACCGATCAATATAAATGCGAAGATTGTACGCTTATCCATCCGTCAGACCTGTAATGTCGAGAAGCGGGGGTAAGAAGACAGGAATGGGGCCCATTTGAACCTCATCGCTTACCGTCCTTTTGCCATCTGGACGGACTCATCGGTCGATTCTTGGCGATCTGTTTCCGGGTCGGAAAACTGGCGGAGGGCGTGATGAGGGGGCGATACAAATCCGAAAGCTGAACGGAGGGCGATTCAACGAGGAAGCAACCCCTGCCAGTCCGTTGAAAGAGTCCATCCGGGCTACGGCCGGCCCTNNGCCCTTGCGGTCGAAATACTGCGTTGCTCGGCCTCGCCTGCAGAGCGACACTATCAACGAACTGCTACGCCGGGATGGCCGAGCCGTGGAGAAGACCCAGTTTTCCGAACGCAGCTGTTAAATCGCTGCGCAGTTCCCGGAACCCTGCAGCGGCCGACCCATCGCCGACGGATATCATGACCATATGACCCGTGCTGCGGCGCGGAGCCATTTCCCTGCAGATAGCACGAATTCGCCGCCGTGCACGATTTCGCGCAACAGCCTTTCCAAACCGTTTGCGCACGGAGATCAAGATGCGATCATCTACGGAATAACAAACACGGACGTGCAACCAGCGGCCCCTGAAAACCGGTCCGGCCCGCCGAAGGTGCTGGACCTCCCTGCGCAGACGGGCGCTTGGCCTGGGCATATCAGTGTCCTGTCCAAAAATTATCAAACCATTCGGCCGCCGATTCAGGCAACCTGTTTCTGGGTCAGAACACGAGCTAGAGGGAGACCCGGACGCGGCCCTTGCGGCGGCGCCTGGAAAAGATCTGCCGCCCGCCAGGGGTTCGCATGCGATGGCGAAAACCGTGTTTGTTCTTGCGTTTCCGATTGCTGGGCTGAAACGTCCGCTTCATCAGGAAATGTCCCTGCGTTGCGCAATGAATGGCCGTCGTTGTATCTAAATGAATTGTAGGAAGTTATGAATATAGACGGGGAAGGAATCTTTGTCAAGGGATTTCCTCGGCGTCCTTACTTCCCTGTAAATAACTACTATATATAGTACTTATTTGAATATATATACATTATAGAGTATTCCGATACGCTTGAACGATGCTCACAAAATTACCTGAAAAATCTGCCAAAAAGGGCTTGACTTTTGCAATTCGATTCTTTAGCTTGGCCCCATCCAGATCGCCGAGGCTGTTCCTTCGGCGGCTCCCCCGTATACTATATTCATACTCGATCTCGAATTTCTCGATGCGGCCGGTCAGGCGCCGGCAGGACTCTGTATTGTCCGTTTGTGAGGAATTCACATGAAACTCTGCCGTGAATTCCGCCCCCCCAGAATATCTTCTGCAATACTCCCTCCATAGACGATCTTCTGGCTTCTGGCAGGGCTCGGTATACTTCCCCGCCAACTCTCTCAATATATAACAAATCGGGCTTAGCGGCGGCTCGGTTCCATCGCTAACGTATGGGCGGTTCTGTCTCCATGGTTGACAAAAGTTCCGGCCTCTGGGACCAGTGTTTGCGGACGATAGAGGGGAAGATCGAGGCGGATACCTACGGAACATGGTTCGCCCAGACATCCTCATCTCAGCTTGACGCCAAACTCGCCGTGATCGAAGTGCCAACCTCCTTTTTCGTAGATTGGCTGGAGGAGCATTGGCTCGATTTGATCCGGTCCACAATACAGGAGATCACATCCTGGACGCCGGAGATCAGGTTCTCGGTCAAGAAAAGCGCTCCTGCTTCCGCCGGGGCCCCACTTGATTTCTCGACGACCGACGAACCCGCTCCAGACCCCCCAAAGGAACAGGCCGTTTCAGCACCTGTATCAGAACCCGTATTCCCCCTGAATCCCCGATACCGATTTGACGACTTCGTTGTCGGTGAGAGCAATCAATTCTCATTTACGGCGGCCAAAGCCGTAGCGGAGTCCCCCGGCGCGACATCCTTCAATCCGCTGGTCATTTATAGCGGGGTGGGCCTTGGAAAAACGCACCTCCTGCAGGCGATTGCCGACTATTGCGTACGCAACGGCACGGCCGAACGCGTGGTGTATACCTCCGCGGAAAAGTTCTTTACGGACTATCTGAAAGCCATCCGGAAGCAGGATACCTCATCATACATCGAGATCTACCGAAACGCGGACATTCTACTGATTGACGATATTCAGTTCTACGTGAAGACCGAAGCATGCCAGCGCGAACTCCTTCATACTTTCAACACATTGTATCAACTGAACAAACAGATCGTCCTGAGTTCGGACCGTCCGCCGTCAACCCTGAAGGGATTCGAAGACAGGCTTATTTCAAGATTCCAGTGGGGTCTCGTTTCGGATATTGACACGCCGGACCTGGAAACGCGAATGGCGATCATCAATCAGAAGGCCGGCGATCATGGCGTACGCATTCCCTCGGAAGTAGCCCATTTTATGGCTGATCAGATCGATTCCAATATCCGGGAATTGGAAGGCGCCCTTACCCAACTCATTACTTTTTCGGTATATAAACGCTCACCCATTTCCCTCGAAATCGCAAGGGATACCATAAAGAGTCTGGGCCGCGTAAAAACAATTACGTCGCCGGCAATCAGCATCCAGGAGATTCAGAAGCGTACCGCCGGCTACTTCAACATCCCGGTGGAAATGTTGACCGGCGCCACGCGCAGGCAGGAAATCGCAACAGCGCGGCATATCTGCATGTATCTTTGTCGAAGGCTTACACAGGCGCGCCTCAAGTCAATAGGCACTGAATTTGGAAACCGGGATCATACAACGGTTATTCACGCATGCAAGAACATCGCCGCCAAACTCTCAACGGATCCCGATTTCCAGGCTCTTGTCAGCCGGATCCAGAACCGGGTTCAGCAGTTCGCTTCCGCCTGAACATGGCCAGGGCTCGATCCAGGGTCAGCGAGGATCGGGCGTCTTGACCACCCAGGCAACGGAATGACCGACCCCTCGACTGCTTGTAGGAGGACCGATTCAGATTATGAATCGGTCTTTTCTTTATTGCCGTTGCCCGGAAGATATCCACAAAGGAACCTGCGTATCTGCTTTATAGCTTTTTTATAAATTAATCCATGATCTATAAAAATTAATAACAACATGGATCGGGGGAAGGTGGAAAACGTGGATTTTGGCGGTGTTTCCAGTGGAAAACCCGATGGCTGGATTGTAGGAATCGTATGGAAAACATGGGTATATCCGGTGCGTTGTTCACGCTTTCGCCGCACGTGTTCATCCAGGAGTTCCGAATCCACAAATTGCGCTTATAATTTTCCACAGGACCCGGTCCCGAAGATTGCGGAGTAAATTATCACAATATATAGAGGAAAAACACTTATTTGCGATCGATATTCGGAATATGATTCCGTGCGAAACTGCTCGTATTGTTCACAACATCGAATGTGGACAACTGCGTCCGCATGAAGAATCTCGCGCTTTTCGGAGGACAACCGCTCCGGGTGCGCCCCGGGGGACATCTGACCGGCGCCTCGGAGCCACCTCGAATCCACCCGGAAATCCGTACGGTCACCTCCTGTTCTCAGGGGAAACAGCGGCCGATGTCCAGAGGGTCTGAAGAGGGCCTCTGATGAGCCTGAAACCAGGATCCTCGCGGCACTGTAACGGGCGTTCGGCGCGAGGCGTTCCGAAGGACCTCAAAAAAGACAATAAACATTGACAAATTCGTAAAAAATCAGTATATTACGTCATAGTAACGAGTGGCCGATCAAGCCTTTTTTTTTGAATTCAATCCCTGAATTTCAACCGGATTCTGGTGGAGCAACGTCGTTGAAGCACGTGTTCCGGGGAGACATAAAATGAAGTTGGTAATCGAGCAGGAAATGCTCATCTGGGGCATCAACTCGGTGCTGGATATCGTCCCGTCGAAAACAGCCCTCCCTGTGCTGTCGAATATACTCGTCGGAACCAACGAAAGCGGGAAAGTGTGCCTCACCGCCACGGATCTCGACATTTCCATCATCTGTATGCTTGAGGGATCCGTGGAAACACCGGGAACAACCACGGTGCCGGCGCGTAAGTTCGCTGAGATCGTGCGGGAGTTGCCCGCGGGTCCCGTTGTTCTCACCGAAGCGTCGGGGCGCGTGACGATTCAGTGCCAATCAGGCCTGGAAGGATCGTATGGGCTCATGTCGGCGCCATCCGAAGACTTTCCTGAACTACCCGACGAAATCGAGGGCCCGGAGATGGTTTTCGATGCCGGAGAAGATGCGACCGAGGGTAGCGGCGAAGGTCCGTTGTTGCGGGACATGATATTGAAGACGTCGTTTGCCGTATCCAGAGACGAAACCAGACCTGTACTGAACGGCGTGTTCTGGAAAATGGGCGGCGGCCGGACGACCATGGTCGCCACGGACGGCGCAAGGCTGGTCAGATACTCCAGGACGCTCTCCCGTTCCGAAGTGGAGGAAGTCTCAACCGAAGCAATCGTTCCCACGCGGGCGCTGAACCATCTGGTGAAGCTGGATTCCGCCGGATGCAGCCTGGACCGGGTGCTGTTCGGTCAGAATCACCTCGTGTTCGATCTGCAGGCGGCCAATGGCTCCGAGACGGGCGCGGGGGGCGCCATACGTCTGTTTTCCCGACTCGTCGAAGGGCCGTATGTAGACTACGAGCACGTGATCCCCCAGGACAATGCCACCAGAATGAAGGTGCCCAATGAACAGTTCATGCCTGCCGTCCGAAGGGTCTCGATCCTTTCCAGTGCGCAGACGCACCAGGTCCGGCTGGAAATGAACAACGACCGCGTTGTACTCTCGGCCTCGAGCCAGGAGATTGGGGGCGAGGCGCGCGAGGAGCTGGAAGCCGAATACAGCGGGAATGAAATGGTGGTCGGTTACAATTCGAACTATCTCCTCGATATTCTCAGGCGTATCGATTCCGAGCAGGTATTGTTCGAACTGGACGGACCTATGGCCGCGGGGATCATCCGCCCGGCAGAGCAGCCGGAAGGCGAAGACTACCTGTGCCTGCTGATGCCGCTTCGGATAAACGACTGATGGGCGAAGGGTTTTGTTCCTTACGGCGCTCAAGCTTGTCAACTATCGAAACTTCGATGCCGTCGACCTTGAGTTTCCGGGCCGGAAGACCGCGGTTTGCGCAGAAAACGGCGCGGGCAAGTCGAACCTTCTGGAAGCCATATACTTCCTTGCCATAGCCAGGTCCGGTCGAGGCTCAAGAGACAGAGACGTCGTCCGGTGGGGGGCGGAATACTTCAGCATCGAGGCGTCCATTGCCTACGAAGACCGCTCGAGGTCGATCCGAATCGCGTTCGATCGACGCGCGGGCAAAAAAAAGGCGCTTCTGGATACGGCCCCGCTCCCCCGCCTGTCGAGCCTTGTCGGCACGTTTAACGCCGTTCTGTTCTTCCCGGAAGATGTAGACCTGGTCTTGCGGGACCCCCCCCAGCGTCGCCGTCTCCTGGACATCCTTGTTTCTCAGTGCAAGACCTCCTATCTGTCCGATCTGGATCAATACCGTCGTGTACTGGCCCAGAGAAACCGGCTGCTGAAAGAAGGTCAGGGGAAGGCGCCGGAAGCCCGCCAACTCGAGCCCTGGGACGTTCAACTGGCGGCACTCGGGGCGCGGATCATTCGCGACAGGCTGGACGCGCTGGACGCGATGAAGCCCGCAATCGACGAATATTATCGACAGATTTCGAAGGGCAAGGAACAGATCGGGTCCGTTTATCGAAGCCCCGTGAAGCCAGACGAGCGAGACCGCGGTCAGCAGATTCTGGAGGCCGAACTGAAGCAAAGACGGGCGGACGAAGCGGACCTGGGGTACACGCTGGTCGGCCCGCACAGGGACAACCTGGTTTTCACGCTGGATAGCCGAAGCGCGCACAAATTCGCATCCAAGGGTCAGCTCAAGAGCATTCTGCTGGCCTGGAAACTTGCGGAGGCCGCGTTTCTGGAGTCCCACACCGGCCGTTTCCCGGTGCTGCTGATGGACGACGTCTTCGCGGAGTTGGACCGACACCGTTCAGAAGCGGCTATGGAGCTGGTCACTTCATTCGGGCAGGTGTTCATCACCGCCGCGCGCGAATTCGGAGACAATTTCGAAGATCGAGGATTTCAAGGGGTGACAATATAGCGCGCAAGGCGCCTGGGCAATGGCGACCCGCGCAATGACACCGCGGCGAGACGGGATGAATCCGCGATCGAACGGCCAGGTTTTTCCGGGAAGGAACACGACAGATGGGGGTCTTTCAAGAAGCCGGAGGCCGGGCGCACCGGACCGACCGGACAGGCGCAGGTATCGTTACGCTGAGAGAGGCGCTGGGAGAGGCCGTGCGCGGGCTGGGCATCGGGGCGAGGCTGCTGGAGCAGCGTGCATTGATGCTTTTGCCGGAATTAATTGACGAACTTACAGGCGTGCCGGACCCGATGGACCGACCGGCCGAGATTCGCCGGGGCGAACTCGTCATCTGGATCAGACAGGACGCCGTGCGTCACCGGCTTTCGATCGAACGGCGCCGTATACAGTCCAGGTTGAACGAGGCGCTGGGACGGGAGGTCGTTACTTCCATCCGTTTCGGCAGGTGACGACGGGCGCGCGGGCGGCATCATTGTGAACGTCCGATTCTAGAAGGAGTTGCTATGGCCGAAGTTGTTTCGCAGCCGGAATACGGCGCCGACAATATTCAGGTTCTCAAAGGTCTTGAGGCGGTTCGGAAACGCCCCGCGATGTACATCGGGGATACGAGCGCTCAGGGGCTGCACCATCTCATCTGGGAGGTGGTGAGCAACAGCGTAGACGAGGCGCTCGAAGGGTTTTGCACCCGCATCGAGGTAACCATTAACGCCAACGGAAGCCTTACTGTCGCGGACAACGGCCGGGGTATTCCGGTGGACGACCACCCCACGGAAAACCGTCCCGCCCTTGAGGTGGTGATGACGGTCCTGCACGCCGGAGGCAAGTTCGACAAGAAGACATATGCCGTATCGGGCGGTTTGCACGGCGTCGGCGTTTCGGTGATGAACGCGCTTTCGACATGGTGCGAGGTAGAGGTCTGTTCGTCGTTGCCCGATAAACGGGGTCGGGTCTATAGACAGAGGTACGAGCGGGGCGTTCCCACGGGCGAGATGGAAGAGAATGGCCGAAGGGAGGAGCCCGGAACAACCACTACGTTCCTGCCGGACAGCGAGGTATTCGAATCCATCGAATTTCACCTGGAAACCGTCGTCAACCGGATGCGAGAACTGGCGTTTCTGAACAGCGGCCTGAGGATATCGTTAACGGACGCAAGGGTCGGATTTGAAGAAACGTTCCATTTCAACGGCGGGATCAACGCCTTCGTGGCATACCTGGACGAAGGCCGCACGCCGCTGCACCCACCGGTTTACTTCGAGGGTGTCCGCGACGGAACAGGCGTGGAAATCTCCTTTGAATACAACGATTCCTATTCGGAAAACATCTACAGTTTCGCGAACAACGTCCACACCAAGGAAGGCGGCACCCACGAAACGGGGTTTCGGACGGCGCTCACGCGAACGCTCAACGCATACGGCGCCAGGTACAACCTGTTCAAGAACGAAAAGGACAGCCTGAGCGGGGAGGACGCGCGCGAGGGGCTGACCGCCGTGATCAGCACCAAGGTGCCCGAACCGCAATTCGAGGGGCAGACCAAAACGAAACTGGGCAATAGCGAGGTGAAAGGTATTGTCGCATCGCTGGTCGGCGAGAAACTCACGGCATACTTCGAGGAAAACCCCTCGGTGGCGAAGAAAATCCTGCAGAAAGCCATCGAAGCCTCCAGAGCCAGGGAAGCCGCCCGAAAGGCGCGTGAGCTCGTGCGCCGCAAGAGTGTGCTCGAAGGCGGAGGACTGCCGGGGAAGCTTCTGGATTGTACGCTCAACGACAAGGACGAGACGGAAATCTACCTGGTGGAGGGCGATTCCGCGGGCGGATCGGCGGCCCAGGGCCGGGATCGCGCGTTTCAGGCGGTATTGCCGCTGTGGGGCAAGTTGTTGAACGTGGAAAAAGCACGCATAGACAAGGTATTGAGCAACGAGAAACTGCAGCCCATGATCCTGGCTCTCGGCGCGGGCGTCGGCGACGACTTCGACGTCGAGAAGCTGCGTTACGGCAAGGTGATCATTATGGCCGACGCGGACGTGGACGGATCACACATCCGTTCCTTGTTGCTGACCTTCTTCTTCAGATACATGCGTCCCATGATTACCAACGGGAAGGTCTACATCGCCCAGCCCCCGCTGTTCCTGATAAAGAAAGGCCGCAAACAGCAGTATGCCTTCGACGAGGCCGAACGGAATGCCATCCTCCAGACCATGGGCGAGGAGGCCAACGGCGTCGTGGTACAACGTTACAAGGGCCTCGGCGAGATGAACCCGGAGCAACTCTGGGAGACCACGCTGAACCCGGAGACCCGCACACTGCTGAACCTTACTCAGATTGACGCAATGGAGGCCGAGCGGGCGTTCACAATGATGATGGGCGACGAGGTCGGGCCGCGACGGAAGTACGTGGAAACGCACGCCCTGGAAGCGGACGTGGACGTGAGCGGTCCGGGGTAAACGCGTATGGCGCCTGTCCCTGCAACCCGCCGGGTCGGGCGATGAACTGACAAACAAGGGAGAAACGAAGCATGATGAGCGCTCGGCAGCGGATTGTCCCGATGGACATCGGCGATGAACTGAAGAAGTCGATGCTGGACTACTCCATGAGCACGCTGGTGAATCGTGCGTTGCCGGATGTGCGTGACGGACTGAAACCCTCGCAGCGGCGCATTCTCATTGCGATGAACGACCTGAGCCTGGGGCCCACGCGACAGCACAGGAAGTGCGCCAACATCGCCGGGCATACGTCCGGAAACTACCACCCTCACGGCGAGGAAATCGTATACCCGACGCTGGTCAACCTGGCGCAGGACTTCAAGCTGCGCTATCCGCTCGTGGACGGGCAGGGCAATTTCGGCTCGATCGACGGGTATCCTCCGGCGGCCATGCGGTATACCGAGGCGAGGATGGCCGGCGCGGGAAGCGAGATGTTGCAGGATCTCGACAAGGACACGGTTGATTTCAACCCGAATTACGACGAGCGGCTCGAAGAACCCGTCGTCCTGCCATCGCGTTTTCCGAATATGCTCTGCAACGGAGCCGTGGGAATCGCCGTGACGATGGCGACGGCGATTCCGCCCCACAACCTCCGCGAAGTGGTCGCCGGACTGGTGGCTTTAATCGACAACCCCGACCTCGAAGTCATGGACCTCATGGAATACATCAAGGGTCCGGACTTCCCCACCGGCGGTGTGATTTACGGGATGAGCGGCGTGCTGGACGCCTACCGTACCGGCCGCGGGTTGATCCGGGTACGGGCGACCGCCACCGTGGAGTCCTTGAAGAACGGGCGCGAGAACATCGTCATAACTGAAATTCCGTATATGGTAGCCAAGGCCGCGCTGCTGGAAAAGATGGCCGACCTGGTTCGGG
This sequence comes from Candidatus Latescibacterota bacterium, assembly GCA_012271065.1. The sequence goes on along the minus strand of JAAXHE010000100.1, from coordinate 9,812 downwards.
AGAAGCGGGTCGAAGGGATATCCAATATTCGTGACGAATCCGACCGGAAGGGTATGCGGGTTGTCGTGGAACTGAAGCAGGACGCCTGCAGCGAGGTGGTCCTGAACCAGCTGTACAAACATACCCAGCTGGAAAGCACGTTCGGCGCCAATATGATTGCGCTGGTGGACCGGCAGCCCAGGCAGCTGAACCTGAAAGAGCTGCTCCAGCACTATATCGATCACCGGCACGACGTGGTGGTACGGCGCACCTCGTTCGAGCTCCAGGTGGCAGAAGACCGCGCGCACATCCTGGAGGGCTTGAGAATCGCGCTGGATGCGATAGAGGAGGTCATTCAAATCGTCAGGGGGGCAGCGGACCCGGATGCCGCCCGGACGGTCCTGATGGAACGGCTGTCCCTGTCCGAAAGGCAGGCACAGGCGGTATTGACGATGACCATACAGCGGCTGACGGGACTCGAACACCGCAAGATCGAGGAAGAATACGATGCCCTGGTCGCGGAGATCGCGCGGCTCAAGTCGATCCTGGACAGCCGGCAGGAGCGAATGGAGCTTGTAAGGTCGGAACTGTCGGAAGTTGAGGCGAAGTACGGGGACGAACGACGGTCCAGCATCGTTCTGTCCGCGTCGGAGTTCAACATCGAAGACCTGATCGCCGACGAGGACATGGTCATCACGATATCCCATCAGGGATACATCAAACGAATCCCGGTGGACACCTACCGGCAGCAGCGCAGGGGTGGCCGCGGTGTGACGGGGATGCGGACCAAGGAAGAGGATTTCGTGGAACACCTCTTCATCGCCTCCAGCCACAGCTACATTCTGTTTCTGACGGATCGGGGTCACTGTCACTGGTTGAAGGTACACGAGATACCCGAAGGCGGTCGTGTTGCCCGAGGGCGTCCGGTGGTCAACCTGATCGAGATCGGAGAGGGTCACAAGGTGGCCGCCATCGTGCCGGTCAGAGCGTTTGAGGACGGGCGCTATCTGATGAAGGTGACACGCAACGGGCTGGTCAAAAAGACGGTCCTTCCCGCGTACAGCCGGCCCCGGCGCGCCGGGATCATCGCGATGAACATCCTTGAGGACGACCGGTTGATCGGAGCCGAAGTCACGAACGGATCACAGGAAATCGTGTTGGCAACCCGAAACGGCCAGGCCATCCGGTTTCACGAACACGACGTTCGGGATATGGGCCGCGGCACTCGGGGTGTCCGGGGAATTTCCCTGGAGGATGACGACGAAGTGGTTTGCATGGTGGTGGTGCAGGACGCCGACAGCACGCTGCTTACGGTCTCTGCGAAGGGATACGGCAAACGGACGGGGGTATCGGATTACCGGCTGACCCGGCGCGGCGGCAAGGGCGTGATCAACATCAGGACAACCGATCGGAACGGCAAGGTGGTGGCGGTGAGGGGCGTGGAGGACGAGGATGAACTGATGATTGTGACCCTGAACGGCATCCTGATCCGGCAGCCGATCCACGAAATCAGCTCGATTGGAAGGAATACGCAGGGCGTGCGCCTCATCAACCTTGACGAGGAAGACCGGGTGATTGACGTAGCGCGCGTGATTTCCCCGAATAACGGGGATGTATCGGAAGGGATTCCGCCGGAGACCGGCCCCAATGGCGACGTGCGATAGCCGCAGGGGCCGTGTTCCACAATCGCTCTTTCTACAGCGCTTCGATGCGAAGGATCTGCGGCGGCTCGGTGATTACCGATAGCCGATCGATTTGCTGAACCGCCGTACGCATGCTGGCTTCGCGAGCCTCGTGCGTGGTCATGATGAGCGGCACGGTTCCCTGCTCGGTTTCGGACCGGCCGTGCTGGATTACGGTCGCGATGCTGATTTTCTGCTCGGAAAAGATGCGGGCGATCCGGGCGAGTACGCCGGGTTGATCGTATACGGTGAATCGGCAGTAAAAGCTGGTTTCGACTTCTTCGGGCGGGATGGCGTTTGCCCGGGGCAGGTCGGCGAGCGCCGGGCGGCCTACGGACCGACCCGTCAGTCGGCGTTCGGCCAGGTCCAGCAGATCGGATACAACGGCGCTGGCCGTGGGCATCTGACCTGCGCCCCGACCGTAGAGTACCTGAGGTCCCGCGGCATTCCCCACGATCTCCACGGCGTTGAATTCGTCCTTGATATTCGCCAGCAGCGCCCCGGAAGGCACCAGTACGGGGTGGACGCGGGCTTCAATCCGGTCTTGCCTCGCTTTCGCAATGGCCAGAAGCTTAATGGTATATCCGAGTTCCCTGGCGAAGTCGATATCCAGTGTAGAAACGTGCGAGATGCCCTCTTTGAGGATGTTCGAGGGATCCAGGTTGACGCGGAAGGCGATGCGGCACAGGAGGGCGAGCTTCTGGGCGACGTCCGTGCCGTCGATATCCATTGCAGGATCCGCTTCGGCGAACCCCTTTTCCTGGGCCTCGCCGAGCATGGCTTGAAAGTCTCCGCCATCATCCGCCATCCTGGTAAGGATGTAGTTGGTGGTACCGTTGAGAATCCCGTAAATGGACTGAATCCGGTTCGCGGACAGGCCGTCCGTCAGCGATCGGATGATAGGAATGCCGCCGCATACGCTGGCTTCATAGCCGATGTTTGCGCCAATGCGCGCGGCGGCGCTGAACAGGTCGTTGCCGTGCTCGGCGAGGAGGGCCTTGTTGGCGGTGGCCAGGTCTTTGCCGTTCTCGAGCGCTTTCAGGCAGAGGTCCCTGGCGGGGTCGAGCCCTCCCATCACTTCCACTACGATCTGGATATCCGGATCGTCAATGACCTCGCTGGCCCGGTCGGTGAGGATTTCAACGGGCAGATCACAATCGCGCGATTTGGAGGCGTCGTTCACGGCAATCCGCCTCAAGTCGAACGCGACGCCGCGAATCGAGCTGAAGTAATCCGCACGCTGTCTGAGAATGCGTACGACGCCTGCGCCGACGACGCCCAGGCCGATGAGACCGATACCGATCGGACGGTGGTTGGACATGCTTGAACCCATGCTCTTGAACATGCATTGTAAGGTTTACCCGAAGCTCGTTTCCGCCGCGGAATCGAGCCCGGTACCGGGGCGAAATTCAGGCAACGGACCAATATAAGACAAAGGGCAGTCGGAGGCAAGCAGGGACACCCGACGAAGCGCGCGCCGGCGTGGCATTTGCCTGAAAAGGCTTGACAGTATCAGGGGGCTATGTTATCTTTACGACCGCCCGAAATGCAGGAGATCCGGGCGTTTGTTCCAGCGATGCGGGGTAGTAGCTCAGTATTGGTGAGAGTGCAGGCCTGTCAAGCCTGAGGTCGCGGGTTCGAGTCCCGTCTACCCCGCCATTAATCGGTCTTTAGACCGCGTCCCGAAGTTTTGCGGGACTGCGGATTCCCACCACTTCCCCTCCTGGGGAAGGGTGGTTTTTTGTGTATGTGCTGATCATGCCCGACTCAACGCAGGGTCGGGCCTTTTGGCGTTGGCGCAGGGTTGGGATCTGTGCCACTTTTTTCGTCTTTAACCGCCGCCGTCTCCGCGTAAAGATTCGTGACGGCGGACGGGCCCCGGGGAACTTGAATGTCGATCAGGCAGATATACGACACGATGGTGAAGTCTCGGCCGTTTGAGGAACTGGCGCGCCTGGTCACCGCCCGAACGCGCGTAATTTCTGTGCGCGGGCTCCCGGGTTCGCTGACTGCGTTCGGCATTGGCTGTGTTGAAGAGTCCACGCCCGGTCCGGTATTGGTCGTGTGCGCTTCGGAGGACCGGGCGGAAGAAGTGCGTGACGATATGGAACGCATACTCGGCGCGGCGCGGGTCGGCATATTCCCGGCCTGGGGTGGGTCCCCATACGACCACCGTTCGCCTCATCTCGACGTGATGGGGCTTCGGCTGGAGTCGCTGGACCAGTTGCGGGGTCAGGGTGACGGGGTTGTGGTAGCGCCCGTGGAGGCCCTGATGAGCCATACCCTGCCGCCCGACCTGTATGATCTGGCAGTGCAGGAGATAAAGGTCGGAGAGGAGATTGCGCCCGGTAGACTGGCGGAACATCTGGTGGATGTCGGCTATGAGCGCGTCACCCTGGTCGGCGGGGTGGGTCAGTTCAGTGTGAGGGGCGGGATCCTGGACGTCTGCTCGTTTGGCAGCGCGCATCCGGTCCGGATTGAGTTTTTCGGCGATGAGGTGGAGTCGATTCGAGCGTTCGATCTGGGTACGCAGCGGTCGGTGGCAAAGCGCGAAGACGTGCGGGTGCTGCCGTGCCGCGAGGCAGTCCTGGTAGAGACACTGTCGGACGTATTTGAGGACCATCTGGACGAAGCGGAACGGGAGCTTGGTACGGGCCTTGACGGACTTCGTGAATTGATGGAGAGTCAGGGCGCGTTCGACGGGCTAGAGCATTACCTGGGCGTTCTGTACAGGGACAACACCTGCCTGCTGGACCACGTCTCGGAAGGTTATATCGTCGTGGACGACCCGGCCGCCGTGGAGACGGCCGCGGCTGACGCCTGGGCCCGGGTGGAGGTGGCGGCACGGCGCCAGAAGAAGAGACGCGGAGAGCCGGAGCCGCTTCCGGCGGGTTCCGTCGCCAGTCATCCGGAGTCGATCCTGAATCGGGTGGCCGGTATGCGCAGGGTCCTGAACTGGCCGCTGGGCGGACCGTCTGAGGATGGCGTCCACTTTTCCGGCATTGGCGGACGGCGATACGAGGGTCATCTGGAAACGCTGAAGGAGGACTTGAGGAGACATTGGCAGGCGGATTACGAGGTGGTGCTGTTGTGCGAGAGCCAGGGTCAGAAAGCGCGGTTCGAAGAACTGCTCGAAGAAGAGGAGAACCTGATAACGATTTACGTGGGGACGCTGCACAGCGGCTTTACGTATACGTCCCCTGCGGCGCGTGTTGCTGTGCTGAACGATCATGAGATTTATACCCTCGCGCGCCGCCGCCGCCGTTACAGGCGATTTAAGGACGCCACGCCAATTCGCAGCATTTCAAGCCTCCGGGCCGGCGATTTCGTGGTACACGTGGACCACGGAATCGGGCGGTACGAAGGAATCGAACATCTCACGGTCGACGGAGTCCGGCAGGACTGTCTGGCGATGTACTATCGAGGCGGGGACCGGGTGTTCGTGCCGGTGGACCAGATGGACCGGGTGCAGAAATACGCGGGACAGGACGGAATCGTTCCGGCGCTGAGCAAGCTGGGTACGGCAGCGTGGGAACGCGTAAAGGAAAAGGCCAAAAAAGAGGTCTTCAAGATGGCAGGCGAGTTGCTGTCCCTCTACGCGGAGCGAAAAGCAACGCCGGGAATCGAGTTTTCGGATGACACCGCATTCCAGAAAGCCCTGGAAGCGTCGTTTCCGTACCAGGAGACGCGAGATCAACTCCGGACAATCAGCGACGTAAAAAAAGACATGGAACAATCGGCGCCGATGGATCGGCTGGTGTGCGGCGACGTCGGATACGGGAAGACCGAAGTGGCGGTACGGGCGGCGTTCAAGGCGGTGGCCGATGGCAAGCAGGTCGCGGTTCTGGCGCCCACCACCATTCTCGCGCAGCAGCACTATCGCACGTTCAAGGAGCGGTTGGACGGCCTTCCGGTGACGGTCGACGTTTTGAGCCGGTTCCGAACGTCCCGGGAGCTCAGGTTGGCGCTGGACGGCCTCGCCGCCGGACGGGTGGACGTTGCGGTCGGTACACACCGCATGCTTTCGCAGGACGTCAGGTTTCGGGATCTGGGATTGCTCGTGATCGATGAAGAGCACCGGTTCGGTGTGCGCCACAAGGAGCGGCTCAAGCAGATTCGGCGGCAAGTGGACGTGCTGACGCTGACGGCGACGCCGATTCCCAGGACGCTTCACATGTCCCTGATGGGCGCCCGGGATATGTCCATCATCCGTACGCCTCCCAAAGACCGGCTGCCGATCACGACCGAAGTCCTGCCGTTCGACGAGGAGCGGGTCGCGGAGGCTGTTCTGCGGGAGGTTGACCGGGGGGGACAGGTGTACTTCGTACACAACAGGGTGCAGTCGATGCCGGCCATCGTGAATTTCCTTGAAGGGCTTGTACCGCAGGTGCGGTTCGGAGTGGCCCATGGCCAGATGCCGGAAAGACAGCTCGAAAAGGTCATGATGGATTTTCTGGACGCCAGGTACGACTGCCTGATTTCCACGATGATCATCGAATCGGGGTTGGATATCCCCAGCGTGAACACGCTGATTGTGAACCGCGCGGACCGCATGGGGCTCGCGCAACTCTACCAGCTTCGCGGCCGCGTGGGCCGTTCCGCGCGGCAGGCGTTCGCGTATCTTCTGATTCCATCGTGGAAGTCCCTGAAAAAGCCGGCCGTGCGTCGCCTGCGCGCCATCGAAGAGTTTGCGGATCTTGGCTCGGGGTTCAATATCTCCATGCGGGACATGGAGATCCGGGGAACCGGCAATCTGCTGGGTGCGCAGCAGCATGGGCACATTACCGCAGTCGGCTTCGAGCTCTATTGCCGGCTGCTGGACGAGGCGATCGCCCAGATCCACGGCAACGAGACCGAGCCCGCGGCGGAGCCGGAGGTGCAGGTGTCCGTATCGGCCTATATTCCTGAAACCTATATATCGGACGAAGATCTCAAGATGCAGTTCTACCAGCGCCTTGGCGACTGCCGGCAGACGGTTGAGGTCCTGGCGCTGGAAGAGGAAATGGCGGATCGGTTCGGTCCGTTACCCGACCCCGCCGCGGCGTTGCTGGATACAATATCCGTGCGGATACTGGCGCGCCAGCTTCGCGCGGACACGGTACGCACGGGTCGAACGCTGTCGATCGTGTTTCCCGGGGATCGAATGCTGACGCGGAAGCAGGTGGAAGCCTGGATTGCGGCTGCGCCCGTCCCGCTGCAGTTTTCCCTGGGTGAGCGGGTGCTGATCGAGGCGGAACTGGAGGGCTCAGGCACCCGGGAACGCCTTGCAAATGCCAAAAAGGTGTTGCAGAGCCTCGTCTGAACGGATATATTTCCGGCCGAATTCCGGAACAGAACATTCGGAACCGGACGACGCCCCGGCAGTCAAATAATAGCGACGGGATGGATGCACATTCTCTCCGTGAGAGCTGCGGGGGACGAATCTCACATTCGGAGTTGGAACCGTATGAAAAAAGGCCTTTCAACAGGCGCGTGGTGTGCCGTGATGGCGGCCGTGGCGTTGATCTGCGCGGCGAACGCCGCGGCAAAACCGCAACTGCTCGACCAGATCGTCGCGGTTGTGGACGATCAGATCGTATTGCGTTCAGACGTGATGTCGAGCATGGCGCTGGTTGCCATGCAGCAGGGGCTGAGCCGGGAGGACCTCACGCCGGACAGGGTCAAGGAATTGTTCGATGTTATTCTGGGGAACATGATCCAGGAAAAGCTCCTGCTGGCCAGGGCGGAGCAGGACAGTATCGAGGTGGACCAGGAGGTCATCGAGCGCGCGGTCAGGTCACGCGTCCGGGAACTCAAGACGGAGCATGGCGAAGAGGCGTTTGCCAGCCAGCTTGCCGAAGGCGGGGTAACGGAAAGGGACCTGCGCGAACAGTACCGGCAGGAGTTTCGGAAAGATTTCCTGCGACAACGGATGTACACAAGCCTCAGCCAGCAGGTCGACGTTTCGTTCAAGGACGTTCAGGATTATAAATCGCGCTACAAGGACGAACTGCCGCCGCTGTTGAGCATCAGCCATCTCCTGGTGGCAATAGAAGCGTCCGACGACCATGCCGAGGAAGTCAGGGCGCAAGCAAACGCGATCATCGACCGCTTGAATAAGGGCGAAGACTTCGCGACCATGGCGCAGCAGTATTCCAGCGACGCGGGAAGCCGGGAGGACGGGGGCGACCTGGGCTATTTTCCGCGGGGACGCATGGTCCCGGCGTTTGAGGAGGCGGCCTTCGCGCTGCAGCCCGGGGAGATCAGCGCGCCGGTGAGGACGAAGTTCGGTTACCACGTCATCAAGACGGAATCGGTGTCAGGGGACCAGGTGAGGGCGCGGCACATTCTCATTCCGCTGCAACCCTCGGCGCGGGACGTGAAGACCGCCTACGAAAAAGCGTTGGGTCTGGCGAAAGAGGCTCAGGCGGGAGAGGATTTCGCGGAACTGGCTCGAGAACATTCCGCGCACGAGGAGACCGCGAAGAAGGGCGGGCGGCTTCCCGGTCCGTTCGCGCAGGATAATCTGCCGACCGAATTCGCGGACGTCCTGAAAACCATGCGCATGGGCGAAGTGAGCGCGCCGATACAGACCGAGTACGGATGGCATGTCGTAAAGGTGAATGACGATCAGGACGCCGTGAAGGAAATCATACAACAGGTGCGCCTGCAAGAGCGCTTTGACGAGGTTCTCGCGGAAACGAGGGCGCGTCTCTTCGTGGAAGTTCGCCCGTACGATTTGTGATACGGAACCGGACTTCAGAAGTGCTGCCACCCGGTCCGTTAGCGCAAAACTCCTCAATCAGGATTCGGCGACGCGCGTCTAATTCGATATGCGGCTCGACTTGTACCTGAAGCGATGTTGTTTGACACGGCGGCGTTCCGAGGCAAAACGCGCCTGCGAGAACGGGATCGTGATGCTGGATGGGCGGCGGGCGAAGCCGGGTCAGGCCGTAAGTCCGGGCAGGCGGGTGAGCATTTCCTTTCTGGATCGATTTCTGGAGCTGGAGATTCTCAAGCTTCCCGCCGGGAACGTATCCAGGGCGGAGGCCACAGCTTATTATGAAGTGCTTCGGGACGAAGCACGCGAGGTCACCGACTTTTAGTGATACCCATAGACTGAGCGTCAAAGCGTCGAGTCCCGCCCTGGGGGGCGGGGTTTTTTTTGCGCCCGCCCGGATGCGAAGGCGTGTCGTTTGCCCTTTCACTTTGACCTGTTTAGAAGCTGTTTTAAAATTACCGGTGAGTTCCAGAGCGCGAGCGAAAGAGTGGCGGTCAAGGCGGGAGAACCCACCCATATTTGTCTATACGGG
>JAAXHE010000100.1:0-847 GCA_012271065.1 Candidatus Latescibacterota bacterium | reverse complement strand
CCGACCGGCGCTTTTGCAGCCGCGCAAAGACCGCTGGGAATTTTAAGACCGCTTCCTATATTGGATTTATGTTCGGAAGAAAAAGGGAAAATCGCGTGGCGCAACCCTACACCAGGCTTGCGGAGATTTACGATTATGTGATGCGGCACGTGGACTATGTGCAGTGGGCGGATTACATCGAGGCCGTCTTCGCCAGACATAGCTTGTCGCCGACACGGGTACTCGACCTCGCGTGCGGCACGGGCAGCATGGCGTTGGAACTGCGAAAGCGGCACTACCGCGTTAACGGTGCGGACGGTTGCCGTGAAATGCTGGACGTGGCTGTAGAAAAGTCCCGCAAAGCGGGACAGAGTGTCGAATTCTTCCACAGAAATCTGCTGGACCTGTCGGGTCTGCCGCGGTTCGAAGCGGCGCTGTGTCTGTACGACAGCGTGAATTACCTCATGACCATCGAGGACGTCGCCGTGGCGCTGAGAGAGGTCCACAAGCTCCTGCTGCCGAACGGCATATTCGTCTTCGACGTCTGTACCGAGTCGAACTCGCTCCGATATTTTCGAAAGCTGACGGACAAGGACGGCGGGGACGGGTTCACTTACGTCCGGGAGAGCTTCTACAGGAACGGGATCCAGTTCAATCGATTCAAGATCCGGTTCAAGCAGACGGACGAGTCCGTGGAAGAGGAACATCGCCAGAAAATATACCCGCTGCCGAACATATTGACCGCACTCGAACAGTCACCGTTTTCGCTGGAAGGAACCTACGACGGATTCGGTTTTTGCCGGCCGGACGAAGATTCGGACCGGGTGCATTTCGTACTGCGGAAGGTCGGCGAGCGAGGGGAACGTAG
>JAAXHE010000025.1 GCA_012271065.1 Candidatus Latescibacterota bacterium | reverse complement strand
ACGCCGTATACGTATTCACTGGAGAGCAAACCGTCGTGGATGTCTATTTCGTCGAGCGGCCGCATTACGGGCACGCCGACGTCCGCAGGCGTATCCACTGTGAAGGCGAAAGTGACCGACGCGGACAGCGGGGCGGCAAAGCGTTCGTTCACCGTGACCGTAGAATTAGAATGTCCGACGATCAGTGTCAGTGCGCCATTTCTTTTGGGTGGGTGTACAGGGAAACCGATTTCGACTGGGCAGGTGACCGTGTCGGGAGGTCAGTCGCCCTACACGTATTCATTGACCGGTGCGCCGTCGGGTATCTCGATTTCGTCGAGTGGAGTCATCTCCGGCACGTCCACGCAGATTGGCAGCTACCTGAACGTCGGTGTGAACGTAACGGATAGTTCCGGATGTCCCGGTTCAGGTAGTTTGCATATCCTTATTGTATCTTCGGATATTACCATCAAAGGCATTTCGGATAAAGAAGCGACGCAGAACTCGCCCATCAGTAACATTCAGGTCGGCACTTCGAGCGGGTGCCCGCCATATAGCTATTCCCTATCCGGTCAGCCATCAGGAATCTCCATTTCGACGAGTGGTGTCATCTCCGGCACGCCAACGGCAACAGGCAGTTTCAATATCACCGTGACCGTATCCGACGCGGACAGCACGAATTCGGATACGGAGTCGTTTACTCTGCGCGTGACGGCTTCACTATCCATCGCATCCATCTCGGACGTAGCGGCATCGAAGGGCGTGTCAATTTCCCCGATACAGGTGAGTGCCGACGGCGGACAAACACCATATACCTATTCTCTTTCGTCCAATCCGTCATCAGGATCGGGTCTTTCCATTTCATCGAGTGGTTCGATCACGGGTACACCTTCTGCGGTTGGCAATTTCACCATAAGTGTGACTGTAACCGACGACAACAGCAAGTCGGCATCGAGATCCTTCACGATGCGGGTGACTGAACCGTTGTTGATTGGTCCAATCAACGACCAGTTTGGGGAAGTGGGTGTATCAATCGACCCAATTTCCGTGAATGTATACGGCGGGGTGCCATCTTACACGTATTCAATGTCTGGTGCGCCATCCGGTTTGGAGATTTCCCAGACCGGAGAAATTTCGGGTACACCAACGGAAGGCGGCGATTTTTACGTTACTGTGAACGTGACCGATCATCACGGACGGACGGCATCAGGTTTGTTTAGTTTAACCATCTTTACTTGGGATTACAATAATGACGGCAGGTCCGATGCTTCTGATGCGGCATTGTTCAAGGAAAAAATCGGTCTTAGTTCGTCGGATTCAGGCTTTGACGTCAGGATGGATCTGAATCGCGATGGGACCATCAATTTCGCCGATTTCTTCATCCTGAGCAGACATATTGAACGTGATGCGTCTTCGCAGCGCGAAAATAAAGCAGGTAGCGGTACTGAGTAAAAGTTACAGGGGATTCGAATTTTCATTGCGGTGGTGGGCCGTTTGGGTGGTCTAACCGCTGACAGCATTTTTGGAAAGGGGGTTGTCTATTGATGAAGGATAAGCAGTCTGCTTCGCAAGTTCCGTTCGTGGGGCGAGGGGGGGTCCGCATTATTCACATTATACTGGGGAGGTGAGAAGATGAAAGTTGTGCGTTTTGCTTTTCTGGCTGTTTTTGCGCTGGTGGCAGTGTGTCTGTCAGACAGCGCATTGGCCCAGGAAGGCAGATGGGCGGTCGGCGGGATGGCCGATTACAATATCCCGATGCATCGGCTCGGGGAGCGCTGGGACGCCACGGGTAAATACGGAGCAACGTTAAGCTACGTAGCCAGCCAGCGCACCGTTATTGAAATCGAGTATAATTACTCGAAGTTCACCAACGGGAAGCCGGCGGCGGATCCCTGGGTTTACCCGATCGACGAGCAGGAATACACTCACCCGAACGGCAGGTCCGAAATCACGTGGAACAATCTGATCGTGAACGGCCTGCTTTTCGTCGGCGAGGAGAACGCCACGCACGGTTTCAAGGCCAGGGATTACAGGTATTATCTCCTGGTTGGCGGCGGTCTCTATCGCTATTACGCGATCAACAGCAACCTTGTTTATTCCCGCCAGACGAACGACCCTATTGATCTGGACTTCGTCATGGTAGACCAGGTCGATCAGCGATACACCATCGGCGCAAACGCCGGCGTCGGCGTCGAGGGTTTCGTCACCCAGAACCTGGCCGTCGATCTGCGCGCGCGCTACAACTTTGTGGTGGGTGAATTGCGCAATATGCTCTTCTACGGGCTGGAGAAGGTGCGCCCTATGCACTTGGTGGACGTCGGCGCACAGATCAAGTTTTACTTCTGGCGATGATTTCGCCGCAGCTGGGGTAACTACACAACGAAGGAGGGTTCACAATGAAGCGCAAGCTTCTGTTTTTCGGAGTCGCGGTTGCGGTGGCGGCCATCGGTTTCGTTGCGGCCGACCTGCAGGCGGGCGTCACCGGCAAGATCAACGGCGTGGTGCGCGACCAGGCAGGCGAAGTCCTGCCCGGCGCCAACATCGTCATCAAGGAACTCAATCTGGGTTCCACGGCCGACGCCGACGGGTATTACGTAATCATCAATATCCCGCCCGGTGTCTATACCCTTTCAGCGTCCCTCATCGGATACGAAACCGTATCGCAGACGGGGGTGGACGTAACGACGGACCACACCACCACCATCAATTACAACTTGAAAGAGACCACCCTCGAACTGGGCGAGTTGGTGGTAACGGCGGGCCGACCGCTGGTGGAGCCCGACAAGACCACCAGCAAATACACGGTTACGCTCGAAGAGACCGAACGGAATCTCGCGGCCGCGCGCAGGACGTCCGAACTGCTTCAGTTGCAGCCCGGCGTGGCGGTTGACGGATCCAACCGGATTCGCGGCGCGTACGTCGACGCCGGCTGGTACGCGAGCGACGTTGCGTACGTGGTGGACGGCGTCCGGATGAACCACAACGACGGCCGCGGCCGCGGCGGGCGCTACCGCCAGGTGAACCGGGGCGCCATCCAGGAATTGTCTGTGCTCACCGGCGTAACCCCCGCTGAATACGGCAATGCCCAGGGCGGCGTGGTCCAGATCATCACCAAGGAAGGCGGCGGCGAGGTAAACGGCTGGGGCGAGTTCCGCTACGAACCCGCCGGCAAGAAGCACTGGGGCGAAAACGTCTACGATTCGCCGCAGCATCAGGACAAAGTGATGTGGGACAACCCCATCTGGGCCAACGAGAAATATCCGGACCTTTCGGAAAAGATCAACCATCCCATTTTCGAAGAGATCGCGGGCGAGTTGATTCACGTCCGGACGAATTATACGGAATGGACAGGCTTCGGCGTTGAAGGCAACCTGTCCGGTCCGATTGGAGACAGAGCGTCGTTCGTGGCCACGGCCAAGCACGAACGCTACGCGGCCGTAACGCCGCGGGCCGAACGCATCGGTTTCTACAATGACCGGGGAAGCTTCCAGGACGATCCGGGCAACATCAACGTTTCGGGAAGCATCACCATCAAGCCGACGGCCAACCTCAAGTTGAAAGTGGGGGGCATGTATCTGGGTTGGGACTGGTATTCCAACGGCAATCCGGACCTCTTCGGCGGGCGTCACGGCACGGGTGGCGGCGCCATGGTGCGTGGGTCCGGCCGCGACCTGTTCCTGCCCGAGAAGTGGTCCGCGGCCGGACTGCACGACCTCAGGGAAGAGCTGCAGTACGCGGTGTTGACGCACACGCTGTCCCCAAGGACGTTCTACGAAGTGCGGCTATCGCACTCACGGTCCAAAATGGATACCCTCAGCGGCACCCACGAAGTGACCGGCGAAGTCTTCCGGGACCAGGCGAGCTGGTTCAGCATCGGCCGGCAGGCCGCCCGATATGGTCAGTATGATCGCCAGCGCGTCGGGGCCAAGGTCGACCTGTCGTCTCAGATCACCAAAGGAAACTTCATGAAGGCGGGCGTCGAGTACCAGACCAGCGCCATTACCATGATTCTGCGGTACGACACAACCCCGGCCGCCCGGAACCTGCGGGTAATCATGAACGAGGGTCAGATGGGCGAGAAGGTCAAGCCCTTCTTCCTCAACGCCTACGTCCAGGATAAAATGGAGTTCCAGGGGATGATCGTCAACTTGGGCGTTCGCCTGGATACGTTCAACCCGAACTCGCGCCAGCTCACCTTCGGTGCGTACCGCGGGAGTTCCATGTTCCGCTATTACACCCGCGCGCGCGACTGGGCGTACCAGGAGGGCTCCCTGTGGGTCACGGACGCGCCCTGGCACGTGAAGTTCAGCCCGCGGATCGGCGTTTCGCACCCGATCACGGAGCGGTCGCAGATGCGGTTCTCGACGGGCGTGTTCCTCCAGTGGGCGGACCTCTGGTATTACTTCGGTGAGGACTACTGGACCTCCGGCGACGCCGGCGACCGTGACGTGAACGAAAACGGACGCATCGACGCCACCGAGCGGATGAACAACTTCCGCACCACCTATTCGGGCCAGAACGGGCTGCACCTGCTGCAGCCGGCCAAGACCACGGCCTTCGAGGTGGGCGCCGACTGGAACTTCGTGAGCGACTACACGGCCACCTTAACGGCGTACTACAAGAGCGAGGTGGACCACTTCACGTCGTATCCCAACGAAACGTGGGTCGGTCCCAGGGATTTCTGGATTCCCTATTCGAGGACCCTGGACAACGGCGCGTACGGCGACACCCGCGGGGTGGAAATGTCCATCCGCAAGTCCTTCTCGCACAACTTCTCGTTTCACGTGGCGTACAACTACCAGTGGTCGCAAATCACCACGGGCAAACTGGGCAACGTCATCCGCAACGTGTACATGGACTCGGCCACGGTGGTTCACCTGGCCACAACCAACGCGTTTACGGACCGCGGCATCACCGTCCCGAATTTCTGGATCTACTGGGACCCGCTTCCGGACGGCAGCGAGGCGCCGCGCCGGCTGACCGGCGACGACCTGGTCAAATACGCGCAGCAGGGGCAGAGTTTCTACGATGGATCGAGGAAAAAAGGCGGCCAGCTGGGCACGGGCGTGTGGGACGGCCTCCGCCCGGTCGACAACCCCGCCCTGGGGAACTGCGGACTGAACTGCTCGGTACAGATCAACTCGGGCAGCTATACCACGCTGTTCTTCCGGCCCAAGAGTGGCGACCGCCGGAATTTCGGAAGTTTCTCGCTCCTGGCGTCCTTCCCGGACGATTTCGAATTCGGCCACGCCTTTGTCGGGACCGTTCTCAAGAATCTCCGGCTGAACGTCACCTCCCGCATCCAGACGGGCGGGATCTTCCGCTATGCCCCGCCTGAAGGCGGAAACAGTTACTACCGCGACCTTGCGATGGATTCGCGCACCGACCTTGCTATCGAAAAGACGTTCAACGTGACCGGCAGGGTGCAGCCCACGCTCTTCGCGGATATCCGGAACGTTTTTAACCAGAAGGATCGGACCTCTCTTCCTAGTAGCCAAAGGAACCTATGGGCGTATATTGGAAATGACGGCCCGGCGCCGGACGACAAGAATTACCTGTTGTACGGCGACAGCCGGGATCGGACTTACGCGCATGCGCCGCGTCTTGCCCAGTTCGGGCTGCGCGTTAACTGGTAAGAAGCTGTTTTAAAATTACCGG
>JAAXHE010000037.1 GCA_012271065.1 Candidatus Latescibacterota bacterium | reverse complement strand
TTGAAGGCTTACTGAAAGACTCTAATGCCGATTGCCGACAGGTCGCCGAGCCCGCGTTTGAACTCGGTGTACCGGCCCTCGCCCAGTTCTACCCGCTCAAGGATGTCCAGCCATTCCATCCGCAAAGACCTCAGAACTCGTACTCCAGGCGACGTAGGCGAAATGCTTCATCATGCCTCCCAGTATTCATTGGGCAATCTCCTGACTCCCGATGCCACTCATTGAAGATACGACGAACTGAATCCTCACATGCTGTCGGCGGTGTTGAAGTACATCTGGTCCTTCTACCTATCCTCATTGGGGCTCCCCCGCCTCGTCCGGTGGAGTCATGCGACGGGCAGGATAGCGCACGTAGTTCAGGCCCGACTTGGCCTGCTGTTCCCGGACTCTCCGGAAGATCTCCTTGATGTCATAGCCACACTCCGCGGCAAGTTTGTCTCGTATTACCCGAACTTCAGCTACGATAGGGTCATCTCTCATCTTCGATATCCTCACACCCGAAACACCTTCATCACCTCGTCCCCGAGGTGATTGATAACTTTACCGCAATCCGGCCGGACGACGGTTTTGCGAAAGGCCGCGAGGTGTCGCTGTGGATGGTTTCCCAGGCTTCCTGAATGATTTCGGCTTTAACGGTGGTCTTGAGTGATCCTAAGGTTCGTAAGCGCCGAGGAAATAGGCGTGGTGGACGAAGAAGCTCTCATTGTTGTAGTCAGTATCCACAAACCATCAGTCAATTCCATCGGCGTTGCTGCTTCGGGTTTCGCCGGAATTTGGATGGAACTCGTCCGCTGCATTGACTTGGACCCGGTACTGGTCGTTCTTTGCTTCAAGGATGTCGATATTCTGTTCGCCATAGTGAAGAAAAGGTTTCCAACGCCAGTGTCTTTGTAGTCATTGACCCGGTGGTGGGAGACGTTCGAGTAGCCTGAGCCAGCGTCGAAAGTGCGGGCAAGCGGAACAAATCGCGTCGAGGCCGATCTCACTCGCCGCGAATGTACCCATCAATGGCTTCTGATACCCAGGTACGAGCGCTTCGATACGGCTCGAAGGTGCTGTGTCTGGCGAGTCGTCGATTTCTTCCGGACTCGCAAATTGGTGTCTGATTTTCTCAAATTCCGATGTCAGATCAGGGAACCCAATCCCACGAGCGAATATATCACAATCGCTGAATAGCATCGCTTCGAACTCGTGCATTGCAACATAAGGGATAAAACGCTTCCGATCGAAATTCGGGCCCATTTCGTTGGCGATGTTATTCAACAGGGCATCTTCAACTATCTTTCCTTTCTCCGACGAAGATCCCTGATGTGTAGCTTGCAGGCGACCCGGCCATGCTTTTGAACCGGTCTGAGGCATTGCGTAGTAGTCCACCATTGTAGTTGCGAGACTTCCTGGATCTTCTTTCAAGTGTCTTGCAATATCCTTTCGCACACTGTTCCAAGACCGTATTCCACCACGGCGGCGCCGCTGACGGGCGTTTCCAACTAAACGGGCGATGATTCCTGTATAACCGAAATCGTACAGATACGGTGCCAACAGTTCATTGACGAATTGCTCCTCTGACTGGCCCTCAACATGGACAAGCAATCGTGTCATGACGAAGATCCGTGACGTGTGGTCTCGGTTGCAGGACGACCACCGATCTCGTTCTTTTCCCACAGCTGACCGAGGCTGTATTCTTCCAGCCACGCTGCGAGTCTGTTGCTGTCCAGTCTTTCGAAGGTTGTCGCGCGGTTCACACGATCCGAGACGATCACGTCCTTTGGATCGAAATGATCCAACAGCAACGGCGACTGTGTGGCAACGATGATCTGGGATTCCACGGATGCCTGCTTCAGCATGGACGCGAGAAGTGTAATTGCGTATGGATGCAGTCCAAGCTCAGGTTCGTCCAGAAGAACAACGGGCGGTCGCAGCGAAGAAGGCTGAAGTAGAAGTGTGGAGAGGGCCATAAACCGGAGCGTTCCGTCGGACAGTGACGACGCATCGAAGTACGCGTCAGATCCCGAGTGGCGCCACTCAAGACGAATCTTGTCTTCATTCAATGCCATAGGTTCGAGTGCGAAGTCTTCGAAAAATGGCGCTGCCAGTTGGATGGTACGTTGAATCTGAGTGTATGAACCGTTGTGTTTGTTTTTCAGTAGGAAAAGAAACGCTGAGAGGTTCGACCCGTCCGTACGAAGATTGCGATTGTCGTTGACATCGGAGGTCGTCTTCAATGGCGACGTAGAGCCTGCGTCGTGAAAATGGTAGGTCTGCCAACTCTCAATTTGTCGGCCAACCTGGTGCGGAAAGGGGGAGTTGGGTGAATTAGCCCATTTCAGGTCCCCCGAATTATCCCTCAGTGGGCCTGACGGATGGAACATCAGATTATCTATGTAGAGTCCATCAGAATCGTCACGACTCAATTCCATTGCAAATCCAGACCGGTTTCGATCGAAAGAGACTTGCACCTCGAGTGATGAGGTGACTTTTGAGCCGAAATGCAGAATCCGGTTTGCTCCCCCAGCCTGTCTGACATAGCGCTCCAACTGTCCTTGGATGGAGGCGCGTAAAAACGAGAATACATCGATAAAGTTTGACTTTCCTGATCCGTTGGCCCCGATCAACACATTTATCGGACGCAACTTAACCATGGCGTAGGCGATACTCTTGAAGCCTAAAACAACGATTCCGTCAAGTCTGGTCATGGCTCGCCGTCCTATACCCGAAACACCTTCATCACCTCGTCGCCGAGGTGGTTGATCACCTTTACGGCAATCCGTCCCGACGTCGGTTTCGTGAAGGGACGTGAGGTGTCGCTGTGGAGGGTTTCCCAAGCTTCCTGATTGATCTCGGCCTTGAGGGTGGTCTTGAGAGATTTGTACGGGTCGTTCGCGCCAAGGAAATAGGCATGGCGTACGAAGAAGCTCTCGTTGTTGTAGTCGGTATCCACGAACCAGCAGGCGATGCCGTCCGCGTTGTCACTTCGGATTTCACCGGTGTTGGGATGGAACACGTCCACGCCGTGGACAGTGACCTGTGACCAGTGGCCGGTGGTCAGTGAAAGCGGGAAGTCCGCGGGGCTCAGACCCTGGAGCGCAGCGAGCGTTTCAGACCGTTGAGCATCCGTCCGACTTCTCCCGCCTGGTTCATCACCGGAGTGACCTGCTCCGCTGTAGCCATCCCCAATCGCTGCACCAGAATCAGGAGGGTCTCCGTCTCGGCCAATGACCCGCTGGCGATCCCCAGAAACTGCAGAAACTCTCTCGTCCCCTGTCGCTCCGCTCCCTCCGCGATGTTCGCTGCGATCGAGACCACTGACCTCCGCATTTGGCCGGTGAGGCCGTATTTCTCCTCCGGCGGAAACTGCGCGGAGATTCGATAGACCGCCTCTGCCAAGTCGATTGATTTCTTCCAGACTTCCAACTCCTGATAACTCTTCAACGTGCTCATAGTTCGCTACCATCCTGCCTTTACTGGTCACCAGCCACTGACCACTGGCCACGGTTATGTCCGGTTCGCCAAAGATGACAAAGAGGTTACCCTTGCCTGTGTTCTTGAGATCGTCCGCCATATGGAGGTCGGCATTCATGCGGGCCTTAAGGACAGGGATGCGGCCGACCCTGTTGAAGTCTGAGGCGTGTGCATCATAGTTGAAAGCGCAGGCGATCAGCACGTCGAAATCAGCGTCCGCTGCCTCTCTGGCCGCTTCTACGAGATCTGGGCGGGAGACAGTCCCGAATTCAGGACCGACGAAGATGCCCGCACGTTTATTCGAACCGGATGAGGCACCGCCTTCAGCGTAGGTTCCTTCGGCGCAGACGAGATCGCTAGGCCAGGGTTTCATCCCCGCAAAGTAAATTCGATCCTCTTTGTGCGCCTGTTGAACGCCGGCGTTCTTGAGATTATCCAGGATTACCTCAGCAAAGTCCTGCCTTTCTCCGTAGCCGAGCTTCGCCTCAGCGACGTTATCGATCAGTGAGTCATCTTCATCGACGCCAAGAAGCCGGTGGGGCGACAGACTTTCAACAGTGAAGGGTCCCGCGACACGGACCTTTTTCTTATCTTCGAAGGGCCTGTCGTAGAGGTATTCGTAGTCCGCTCTGGCGGCGATGGAAGCGTCGATTTCGCGCTGGCGTGCGACCCTCGCCGTCCAGAATTGTTCGTGCAGCGGCCTGGCGGCAGCCGGCCATTCGCTCGGCAGGTCTCTTGGTATTTCCCATTCCGGTAGGGGCGACCGGCCGGTCGCCCCTACTAGTTCCGCCCGGAGCGGCTCCAGCGTTTCCTGGAATTTCTCCCAGATCACGTCGATTTCGGCGTTGTTGGCGATGGACTTCAGCGTAATGTGGGGGACACGCTCGTACACGAAGCCCTGGCGGATGTCATTATACGTGGGCGTTTCAGTGGGGGCCTCGCGCGCCAGCGCGGCTTCCTTGATTTGGCCGTCGCGACTGTCGGCGAGAAGGTAAAAAGGATAGCGGGCGCCCATGACGCGGGCGCGGGCGAGCGCCAGGGCGANNTCGATGGTGATCCAGCGGCGGCCCCATTGCTCGGCGACGTACGCGGTGGTGCCGGAACCGCAGGTCGGGTCGAGGACGAGGTCGCCGGGGTCGGTGGTCATGAGGATGCAGCGCTGGACAATCTTCTCAGCAGTTTGTACTACATATCTCTTTTCCTCGGTGAAACTACCTGTCAACATATCATCCCAGACATTCGCAATAGGAGACACCGGAAAGTCTTGGATGCGACGAATATATCTCAGTGCTCGCCCTCCTTTAGTCAGACGGCACGCTGAACATAGTCGTTTTGCTCCTTCTGAGTTTGTCTTCCACCCGCCACTTGACGGTTTATATAACTCGCCTTGAAATAGAATTGGTTGTTGGGTAGTTTGTCCTCCAGATTGCGATAAAAAATTATCAGACGTTACGAGATACCATTCGTCAGACGAGAAATCTCGATCGTAGTCTTCATTACTTGACAAAGCACGAATTGTACCGCCATCAATGCTCTGAATTCGATTGTATAAGGCTGCCCCGGCCTCGCCCGCTTTCTTTTTACGGAATGGCTGTCGATATTTCATCGTTTCATAATTCTTCCCAGCCCAGAGAATGTAATCGCAAGTTCCAGCCATATAAAGGGAAGTGGCGCTTGTCGTTTTACTGATTATGATCTCTGAAACGAAATTCTCCTCCCCAAACACCTCATCCATCAAAGTCCGCAACCTATGCACATTCTCATCCCCGATCTGCACGAAGACCGACCCGCTTTCCGTCAATAAATCCCGAGCCACCGTCAACCGATCCCGCAAATACGTCAGATACGAATGAATCCCGTCCCGCCATGTGTCCCGGAACGCCTTTACCTGCTCCGGCTCTCGCGTGATGTGCTCGGCTTTCCCGTCCCTCACGTCCCGGCTGGTAGTTGACCACTGAAAATTCGAGTTGAATTTGATTCCATATGGCGGATCAATGTAGATGCATTGAACCTTGCCACGCAGCCCGTTGAAATCCGCGAACAAATCGAATTGGTGACCAGTGTCCGGTGACCGGTGATCAGCATTCCTGGCCGCCGACCACTGGCTACTGACCACCAAGTCCTCTATGAGGACTTTCGGATGGACCTTTTCCTGAATAAATAGCGGAGGCGCCTGCACCACCAGATCTGACCAGTTTTGCTCATCCTTCCCCTGCCAGACAAGCTGCGGGTCCAGATCCCGGTTGCGCCGCTCGTACGCGACCCTTATCGGATCCCGATCATCCTTCGCCATCACCGACTGACTCTCGGCGGTGGGGATGTTTTTCCGCGACGCGTCCTGGTGACGAATGATTTCGACTTGCTTGCGCTTTCTGGAAGACCGAGCCATCAGATTTTTTCTCTCCTCTCATTTCTACATGACCTCACGCGACGAATCGTGGCCAATTAATGTCGGAACTACGGAATATGTCTGAACACCGATTTGCCGCAACTCCCTATTACTCTGCCCCAGAAAAATATAAACCCTGAGTCTCCTCAATCTGGCCGTTGACAGTGGGATTTGCATATCACGACGGCCTCGTATTTTCTACCTTATAGCCGCAGTTACAGAAAAGCTCTGACCCATCCCGAGTTTAGGTCTTTGGATTGTCCCGGTTAGCCAGATTCAAGTAGCTTTACCATATTAACGACAATTATATTGGTACGGAATTCTCTAACTCACGCCTCATGCGGCTTAGAATCCCTTTCACGATGATTTCCATCTGCGAACTCTCCGTATAATCCGCAGGTGCCACGAAGTCGACCCGATTGTCTGCAATAAGCTGGTGAATCTTCCCAAGGTCGTATCCGCTGCGTTCGGGATTGTATACCGCTATCGCACATCCTCCTTGTAGAGTCACCATCTTCATTGCAGGGATGTCCGTAAGGCCGTCGCCTACAAATATCATCCGGTCGAAAGGGATGGGTCGCGTATTTTCCGCCATGTATTGGTTTATAGTTTCGTTGTCCCATTGGTTGTCGATCCCCTTATTGACGCGGAATAGATATTGGGTCTTGGTCGTATAGTTGATCGCCGCCCCGGGCCATTTTGCAATGTCACCTTCGTACATGAACTTGGAAGCGAATACATGTCGAAATATCGGGAAAATGGAACAGCCACGGATCATTTCTTCGAGTCCAGAGGAAATAATGTAGTGCTCAAGTTTTAAACCATTCCTTGTACCGTGACAGTCTATTCGGTTGAACCAACTCCTATCTTCAAGTCCATCGAATAATGGAATACGGCTGCCATGTTTGCGGAGATCCTCTTTCGAGATTTTCAAGCACTTTTGTTGGGCTTTGTCGAGCATTAGACGCATATATGCAAGAATCTCGTCCGCGTCGTTTTGCTTGGCACATGACTTTACTTCCTGCCAGAAGTCCTCCTTATTCATGCCAACAGCAGGAATGAAGCTGTGTTCCTGCATGTTGCCGGGAGCTAGCGTGCCGTCGAAGTCGTAGATCAGAGCAGCTCGCTTTATTTCAGATGACTCATTTCGATCCTGATTCATCAGTAAAATCATAGCCCGTCAATTCTCCTATCAGAGATTTCCAAAGCGATCTGAACAACGGACGAATTAGTTTGTCGTCGTAGATCTAAATACTATGAATTCGATCACTTTGCACCTCTCAAAGGCTGATACGTCACTGACTTCACTGGAAAGCCAACCCATGACGGCGTTGTAGAGGTCGATCAGTCACTCTCCAAAGGATTCACCGTGTGTTGCACAGCCAGGAATTGAGAGTTCTTCCGCCCAATATCCGCCTTCTTCGCCTTGACGGATCGCTTTCATCTTCTACACGGCTACTTCGACGAAAACTACAACCAGGCAGCTAACCGATTGTTCTCTCTGCCAAGGGAGCCTGTTGGTCGCATCGCGTTACTGCTTTATAAATCATCTCGTTGAAGGTCGCCTCGACTTTGGACTCAAAGTCCGCCTGCATTTCATACACGTCGGTGAATTCCGCGAAAGCCCAGCGGCCATAGTTCCCATGGTTATTCACGCCCGGCACCCAGTACGTATCCATGGTAACTTTCTTTGCCTTCGCGTCTTCCCTTTTGTACCCCTTTATCTCCACGATGAGATTCAGGTGATCGTCCTCCCCCCGGCCATCGTCAACGAGGACGATAAAATCAGGGATGTAGGTCCGCATCGTGGAGCCGTAGCGGTATGGCACCTCCAACCCGAGATTGTGGTTCTTGACATATGCTTTCACCCTTGGATTGGATTTAGCGACCCGGCAAAACTCGGCCTCCCAATCGCTGTCCAGGACCACTCAGTTGACGTGACAACGATGCGAGTCCGTTTCTCTGTTGCGATCCGGTCGGATCGTCTGCCTGGTTTTTCAGATCGGGGCAGTCCTTGATCTCAAACTAGAAACGTGAGCGTGTTGGGTATTTGTAGACCGAGACCGTTTTGAGCACTGCGTCTAAATGTCCTTTATCATCTTCTCGATGATGTCGTAGTCTCGATTGGGATTCACGAACGAGTATCCGGCGAAAATCTCTAAGATAAAACGAGATAATACCTTACGATCTTCGCCAGTCCTGCCAGTTGTTTCGAAACGTCTAAGATAAGATTCAAGTCCCTTGAAGAAGTCAAAAACACTCTGATCTGAAATCGAGAAATTTTGTAGAACAAAAATAATGTGTCTATTCAATATCTGCATATTCAAGAAAATTTCGTCAAGTTCCGGACAGTCGTCATCGATATAATTGAGAAATGCATAATACCCTTCATTTGCATTCTCATAGTTGTTCAGAAAGACGTCCTTGAAGCCGTCGATCGTCAAGAGCTTCTGTATAGTCGGTTCGTCGTTTTGGAGATCTGAGATTCCTCCATTTCTGCTGGCAGAAATCACCTCGGACAGAATACCACGTTTGATTCTTTGATACTGTCCAATCAGGTTGGTCTTGATGATATTTCGCTTTCTCCTTTCTGGTACAAATACCACCAGAAAATAGAAAAAACACGACACGATGAATCCAACCAGGAATTGCGGCACTATCGCGTAAAATACATCCCACGAAGATTGATCCCTAAACGGTGATTCGAACCATTTGTATTCAACGGAAATAATGAAGACGTACCCAACGATGATGATAGAAAACCAGAACCAAACTCTTGTAAAAACGCGTGATAAGTAGGACAAGATGCTACCACGTAACATGCACGGCTTATTCATAGAGGAGCCGCTCCTATATTGTATGACCCGCATCAGACATTGACGATCGAACGCGCCCAATAGACTCAAACTTCAGACTGCAAGATCGGCTTAGAATACTGGTCCGGCGGACCGATTTAAAAGAGCTGGCAGGACGAATCGAACAGTCGAGGGCTTCTGCGATGTGACTGATACATCGAAAATGGGTCTCATTCGAAACGAACTGATGTGCGAGGAGCCGTATGGTTCATTCTACTTCTTACGTCGTCGATCTAATCGGATCAATTCCTTAGCACTTTGCAAGTCCGGTATTCCAATCAACTGTTCAAACATTCGCTTATGCTGATCGAGATTCCGGTCAAGATCAGTTTGTTGAAACGACAGCGCAGCTTCGTTAAAAGAAAGAATCGCTCGGTAAAAATAGTCCTGTGCTGTTTTTTCGAAAGTCTGCTGAAGATGTGTACCGAGCATTCCGTCAAGGCGATATCGAGGAGGGTTGCCGGTGCACATATCGAGAATATGTTCGGAAGTACCATGCACATAGCCAGAATTCGTATTTGCGATCGTCCGGAAGATCTCCTGCGAATCACTTGGATTCAGAGGTTCTTGCTGAATTGTTCGTGCCAACATTGCTTGGATTTTTCGCCTTGGTACCCTCCTTCTACTCTGAGTGGCTTTGAACGGATTGTCAGCATCGAACTCTTCCTGAAAAAAATCCTCAATGAACTGTTTCTGCAGGTCAGAAGTATTCCCGTTTCGAACTGCGTCGCACATGAATGAAATGTCCTCCCTAAACTCATCCAACATCCTAAACATTACGCCAACTTCCTGGTACAGACCCCTTTCCAACAGAGCGAGAGTGGCTCTGAGTCCAGTCAATACCCGACTCAACTTTTGAACTACGACAATTTCGGGAGTATGTGTTTCGTACCTAAAAACAAAGCCACCACGTTTATTCACGCGGATGGGGCTGCGTACTTGTGCTTCTAGTTGTCGAAAGGCCGAATCTAACTTCGAAAGCGTTTCAGCGAAAATGTCCATATCAAGATCCAACCGATGCACAAATGAACAACGCACGCACAACACCTCACCTGGGTTATGTTCAGTCATGCCATTCGGGTCATCCAATCCGTGGCACGCCGAGGTTAGCGCAGATCTCCCAGACAAGAATGTTGTCTACTTCTATGTGACGCGGGTTCGCCGTTTACCGTTCACCGCGGGCGTTCTGCCAGATCGAATGCCATGGTCCTTTACGCAACAACCCGCAGCCTTCCCGCCTCAAATGCCTGAGAAGTGTCGTGCGCTTGATGTAACGGAGATCTTTGCCGTTTCATAACCGTCCACAAAAACCGATTGCGCCGCCTCACGCCTGATCTCCAACATCTCCGTAAGTGTGATAGCGAGCGTGTCCATCAGCTCTTCGCGAGTACCTTCCTGGCAGGTGACGCCGGGCACTTCCTGGATCCAGCCAATCCACCACTCGCCGCTGGGCTTCACTATGGCCGTATATTCCATAGTCGATCCTCCCTCGGTTCCCGCGCGTTTTGCTGGATTCCCGCGATCACTTTCTCGGAAGTTTGGGCGGAAAAGAAACCACCTTCGGCTTGCCGCGATTCTGCTTCTCCTGCAGATCCCTTCAGATGGCGTCCAGGTCATAGTAGAAGTGCCACACACGCTCGTCGTGACCACTATCAGACATTGAGAACCTCACGTTCCACATAAGGTCGCACCTCCGGCCGCAGGTCGTTTTCGATCACCAGATTCACCGATCGCCCCCCCAAAACATCCTCCAGGTAGAACTGCGCGCCAAAGTACCGCTCCCAGTCAATGGTCCTATCGAAGCGAACCAGGATGTCAACGTCGCTCTTGTCCGATGCCTGGTCGCGGGCGAAAGAGCCGAACAGGGCGAGTTCAATGACGCCAAAGCGCTGGGCAAGGGTCGCCTTGTGCGTTCGGAGGACGTCCAGGACTTCATCTCTGGTCATTGGCTCCCCCTTTGAACTGTAGGTTCATGAGCAAACTGCGCCGACCTTCGTGGTCCGCCATTCCGCGGCATTGCCTCTATCCTTGGGCCTGTTTCAATGGTCCTGCCAGTTCCACATTTCCGCCCCTAAATTCTGTTTTCGGCTACCGCGCGTGGCTGAAATCGCTCGATCATTTCGTTGAATTCCGATTCCACTTTCGACTCAAAGTCCGCCTGCATTTCATACACGTCGGTGAACTCCGCGAAAGCCCAGCGCCCATAGTTCCCATGGTTGTTCACTCCAGGCACCCAGTACGTGTCCATGGTATCCTTCTTTGCCTTTGCGTCTTCCCCCTTGTACCCCTTTATCTCCACGATGAGATTCAGGAGATCGTCCTCCCCCCGGCCATCGTCAACCAGGACGATAAAATCAGGGATATACGTCCGCATTGTGGAGCCGTAGCGGTATGGCGCCTCCAATCCGAGATTGTGGTTCTTTACATATGCCTTAACCCCTGGATGGGATTCAGCCACACGGCAAAACTCGGCCTCCCAATCGCTGTCCAGGACAACCCAATTGACGTGACATCGACGCGAGTCCGTTTCGTAACGGTTGGTCTTGGTCGTGTTGAAACTCACCTGCGCCGTTGAGCCTATTGGATTGTAGGGATCGAGAACGGCCTTGACCGGACGAACGCCGATTTCCGCTCGCGTGATGGCTGCGGTGATGCGTTCACAGGCCATATCGGCAAGTTCCTGGTACATCAATTGCGCAGGGTACGTGCCTCCCTTGCAGATAAGGCAGTCTTCAAGCCATTTTCTGGTGATGCTTTTGAGCTGCCCGAATAGATGGAGTTTCGGTTCCTCGCCAGGATCGCGCCATTTGGTATACAATAGCCTCTGGGTGAGGTGGAACAGTAGCGTGGAATGCCGAATGTCATTTGTATGGACGAGGTTGAGGTCCACGCCTTCGCCGATTATCCCCTGATTGACCGTAATGGATGGCCCAATCAGTTCTGGAGTCAATTCCAGTACGGAGTCCGCCGTGAACTCGGCAGTAAGCCTCTCATCCGGCAATTCCACTCGATATCCCGCCACCCGCGGAAAACAAATTTCAAGTGCGTCCCTCTCAGGCCGCATGGCACGTACATGGACGGTCTCCCGAGGAGGAGTTGGAGGGGCGAGCACGGGCTTCGCCGTAAAGTCAAACGGTATGCCCAGCACGTCCGCGTACTCGACGTGGAACAGCCCTTCGTCATTGAGTTCATAGGACTGCCGGCGCAGCGCACGGCCAACAACTTGCTCGCAAAGCAACTGGGTTCCGAATGCCCGAACACCCAGGACGTGGCTCACATTGTTAGCGTCCCAACCTTCGGTAAGCATCGATACCGAAACGACGCAACGAATCGAATCGCCCAATCTATCGGGCTTGCCTACCGTATTCATGACCTCGCGAAGCAATTCCTGGTCGCTTATCTTTTCGGCTTGTTCGCGATCTCCTGTACGTTGGATCTTTTCTCGTCGAAAGCGGTCGATTTCATCGGCAGCCATCTTTCGGAAGTTTGTGTCCAGCGCGTCACCCGACTCCAACTGCTCGCTGTCGATCAATAGCGTACGAGGCCTGGGGTGCCGCTCCCCATGTTCATTGAAATTGCGAAACAACGCCAGTCGTCCTTGCTCGAATGTCTCCTTGCCATCTTCGCCCTCTCGGTAGAATCCTGAGATGTAGTCGTAGACCAGCTTGGAGGTCGAGGTGTTGTTACAGACCACGATAAAACAAGGCGGTATGCCGATCCCGGCTTTATCCATCAACTCGAATGTCTTCTGATAGTGCCCATATAGGGCTTCAAGGGCAGTCTGCAGTTCCACGGGCAGACTGAGAGGATCGAGCGTCGCGGCCTTGCCCCGCCCTTTCTTCGGCATATCGGTTCGGATGTGTTCCCAGAGGTTGCGGAACTTCGGCATTTCTCCACCGGGTATGTTATCGGTAACCGGCACCCGGGGAAGTTTGACGATGCCGCATTCGATGGCATCCATCAGGGAGAAATCGCACATCGTCCACGGAAACAGCGTACCTTCGGCATATCCCGAGCCACGCAGGAAGAATGGCGTTGCGGAGAGATCCAAAACGCGGCTGATACCGAGCTTTTCTTCAACCGTTTCCAGGCCTGATATCCACAGGCGCGCAGCTTCCGTGTTCTTCTCCGCCTCCTTCCGTTCCTCACCCTTGAACTTTTCTTCTTCCGCTTCTCCAGGCTTTTCACGATAGCAGTGATGGGCTTCGTCATTGAGGACGAGTATGTTCTTGATGCCCATAAGTTCGGGCATGACCCGCTGGAGCATCTGTCCCTCTGTTTCCAACGTCGAGAGTGTTTCGCCTCGGCCCTGAAGCAAGGAACGACCGCCCTTGGAGATCTCCATGCGTTCGCGCAGTTTGAAAGCGTGGTAGTTCGTGATGACGATTCTGGCCTTTTCCAGGTCGGGCAGCATGTCATTGGGAACCAGTTCACGGCTCTGGTAGTAACTGTCCGGGTCATTTGGCTGCAGAACGCGCAGGCGGTCCTTGATGGTGATGCCCGGAGTTACGACAAGGAAGCCGCGAGTAAATCTTCTGCTCTGCGGGCGACGTGCCGCGTTGATCGTCTGCCACGCAATCAACATCGCCATGACAGTGGTCTTGCCTGCCCCGGTTGCCAACTTAAGCGCCACGCGGCTGAGACCGGAATTGGCCCCCTCGTTGGCACTAACGAGATGGTCGAGGAATCGCCTTCCGGTCGCGCCGGCCTGTGGCGCAACCTCTGTCAGCCAGATGACCGTCTCCATCGCTTCGACCTGACAGAAGAACGGCCGAATGTCGCTGAACTGATGGCGGCGCCAATGTTCCAGCAGACGTGCAGTATCAGGGGAGACCTGCCATTGTCTGGGATCCGGCAGCTTTCTCCACCTGTCGACCTGTACCCGAACGCCGTTGATGATTTCCGTCAGATCGTACTTCTGGCCGTCGGTCCCGAGTTTTTCCGCCGCCTTGTCAAATACCATTGCCGTCTGATCGGAAGAGGATCCCTTGTGTTTTTTCGGCAATGGAATAGGCGAAACGAACTCGGCCCGCCTCCGGCTTTCCACGACTCTTTGCGTGGGCTGGCCCGTTTCGTCCAGTTCCCAGTGTCTGCCGGGATATTTGTAAGGTGAGTTAAGTATGGGACGTTCGAAAAATCGATCGCTCAAATCAATGCACTCCTATTCGACAAAATTCATCATGACCAATTGTCGCACATGAATGGGATCAGAAACGCTCGCGAATTGCTGACGCTTTCTCGTTGATACTCAGATGTCCCCAGGTGGCAGAATAGAGACCAACAATGACATTTCATTTCAATGCAAGAACACATCTCATTCGAATCATACGAGAGTACCAGTACGAGAGGCAAGCGCGCCATTACAATTTGTGCCGGCAATTTCGCCGCGCCGCAATAGGCAACTCTACACGTCACCAGGCGTCTAAAGTAAGAGTAGTAAATCGCAATGGGGAAGGGAAGTTTTCTGAATTAATATAGGCAAAGAGGGTTCATCCGTGCACATATTTCCACACGAGCCCACCAAGGCTGTCATGGGTACAACAGACCATAGACCGACTCGCCCGCGGTTTCTCTCACCATTGGGAAGGTGGCTCTTCTCCGGTGTCACAGCGGTCTTGATCACCGCCCACCCCGGCTGCGGAGGGAAGTCGCCGGTTGACGAGACGGAGGATGACAGGGAAGACCAGTCAACCGAAGTCCTGCGGTCCGAAAAGGCGCGAAAGACATCGCTGTCCGCGTCGGACGTGAAGCTGGACGATCTGGTGCGGGGAAACAGCGCGTTCGCGCTGGACCTATACGGCACACTGCGAGAGAGGGAAGGGAACCTGTTCTATTCGCCGCACAGCATCTCCGTGGCGCTGGCCATGATGTACGCCGGCGCGAGAGGCGAGACGGCGCGTCAGATGGAGGAGGTCCTTCGTTTTCAGCTTCCTCCGGACCAGCTGCACCCCGCCTTCAACGTCCTTGACCTCGCGCTTTCATCCCGCGGCGAAAACAGCGGAAGCCAGGAGCGTGGCGAATTCCGGTTGAACATCGCGAATTCCATATGGGGACAGAAGGGGTACGCGTTTCTGCCGCGCTTTCTCGACACACTGGCCGAAAACTACGGCGCCGGCATGCGTGCGGTGGATTTCGTGGAGAATCCGGAGGCGTCGCGTACGGCCATCAACGACTGGGTCGCGGAAAGGACCGAGGAAACAATCCAGGACCTGATTCCACAGGGCGTCATCGACCACCTGACGAGGCTGGTACTGACAAATGCCATTTATTTCAATGCGGCCTGGCACTACCCCTTCGACGAAGACCGGACCACGAGTGATCCGTTTCACCTCTTGAGCGGTGATCGCGTCAACGTGCCCATGATGCACCGGACGGAGACCTTCGACTACGCATTGCACGAGACATACCAGGTCCAGTCAGTGGAACTGCTCTATGCGGGAGAGGAGGCGTCGCTGATCATCCTCCTCCCGGCTAAGGGCAAATACGACCAGTTCGAAGACGCGTTGAGCGCGGATCTCGTCAGTGAGATTTCGAAGCAAATGAGACCCATCCGCCTCAGGCTTTCCGTACCGTCCTTCGAGTTCACGTCTGAATTCAGGTTGGCCGATACGCTCGACGGGATGGGGATGACCAACGCCTTCGACTCCGAATCAGCGGACTTTTCCGGGATGGCCGATGGGAAGGGCCTCTACCTTTCGGCGGTCGTTCACAAGGCGTTTGTAAAGCTGGACGAAAGGGGTACCGAGGCAGGCGCGGCCACGGGCGGGACGATCGGTGTCACCTCGTTGCCGCCGGCGTTCACGGCCGACCGGCCGTTCATCTTCCTCATAAGGGACAATGCCACGGACGCCATCCTGTTTGTCGGACGCGTGATGGATCCGCGGAAATAATCACTGCGTCCTTGGGCAATGCGGAGACGCCAGTGAGAAACCGTACGCCGCCGGGCGTACGGTTTCTTTTATTCGTTTTTGCCGACTTTGGAGTAAGAAGAGGTCCGTTCAGGCGGGATCGGACTCACGTTGAAAGAGCTGCAGGAGTACGTCATTCGGGCCGTTGAAGAAGCTCAGGCGGATATCGGTCCCCTCCGCGTCGAAGGGCTCGACGGCAATGTCCACGCCCGCTCCCCTGAGCTCGCCGGCGCTGCGGTCGACATTGCCAACCTTGAACGATATGTGGTGAAAGCCTGCGTCCGCATCCATGGTCTTTTGGGGCATCAGTTCCAGGATGACGTCGCCGGCCTTCAGAAAGACGAAGTCCTCATCGTCCTCATTCGGGAATCGTTCGAGCTCGGTCAGGCCGAGCGTCCCCGTATAGAAACGTACGGCCTCTTCGATATCGTCGGTCACGAGGGCGATCTTGTGGATGTTCGCGATCATGGTCTTCTCCTTTGGTCAGGCAAACCAGTATCCGTGTCATCGTTCGATATCAGACGCCACTTCCACCGAGGCGCGCTAACTCATCTCAAAAGGCCACGAAGCCGGCGTGCGATCGATGTCTGCTGCGCGGAATGCCGAGGTGTCAGATCGAGAAGATCCACGCCATACGCCTGCTGAAATGCTGCGTGGATTTTTCTTTCATGGTCGGTCATACCCGCCAGGGGCAGGTTCACCCATATCCCGTCCTTTCCGGCCGATTCACGGATACCGGAGAGCACCTCGATATCCTTTCTTGCATTGTGCGGGCCGTATTCAAGAGCCCTGCCCCGGACCACGGCATCGTGCAGGCTGCACCATGCCTCGGTGACTGCAATGCCGTCTTCATCGGCAAGCGCATAGTCCTTGAACGGACTCTCCCAAACCAACTCCGGCTCTGTTCCGACGCTGGATCGACATATTTCAATGCCCTGCTCACTGACGGTTGTTCCGCTGGAAATCGCCAGTTTCCGATCGACTCCATAGAGGTGCAATTCCATTCCGCGAATGGCCCCGTCGGTGCCCAGAATCTCCCAGTAACCCTTCTTCCGAAGATTGTGTTCGTACGTCCCGCGGACCGCGTCCGACCACCGGATGATGCCCCGTTCGAGAATGTCCTGAGAGTCGGGAAAAACACCCGAAACGGACCGCGGTTCGGATCCGAGAATCGACCTGATTGCGCTGATTCCGTGATATGATCCCGAGGTATAGGAGAGGTAGAATTCCTTCACCTCGCCGATAAGCCCTTCCCTTACGATTTTCTGTTTCATCCTCTCACGAGGCCATCTGCGGGCGTTTTCGGAAACTTCGAGAAAAACGCCGTTGTTCTCCGCGGCCCGGATCATCAAATCGGCGCAGGGCAACGTGAGGGCGATTGGGGTTTCCGTGAGGATATGGACCTTCCTCTCAGCCAGCATGCACGCGATCGGGTGATGAATCTCCGGATGAGCCGTGATCAGCGCGACGTCGAGCGACTCTGATTCCAGCATCGATCGCAGATCCGTATGCGCGGTCGCCCCCGTCTGACCGGCGACCGCCTGCGCAGTCTCCTCGTCGATATCGCACACGCCGACCAATCTGTACCTGTCCGAGAGCACCGGCAATACCGAGAGATGCGTCCTCGATCGGCCGCCGAGGCCAATGACCGCTGCATTCAGGATCGCCACTTAGCCTCTTTCATAGAAAAACCCAAACTTACATGGATGGACAGGATAGACAGGAGAATAGCCTGCCTGGACTGACAGGATTAAGCAGGATAAGAAGCCAGGAGCAGGGCAAATGCTCAATTTCCCGGGCCAAAGCGATGAATCCCTGCCTGGCCTGAACCTCGCAAGAGAAAAAGGCACTCGAGGAGCGCCTTGAAACTGCCATCAATACACATGTGTGCCGGCGGGTTATCGGTCCCCCGCGGCCGCCTCCGTCAGAATCTCGACGACCTCGGTCTTGTCTCGGTACTCCGCCAGCCAGACCGCGGTCTTCCCGTTTCTGGTGACGGCATTGACATCGGCGCCCTCATCCAGCAGCCGGCTTACTACATCTTTGTGACCTCCGTAGGCCGCGTAGATCAGCGGCGTCCATCCGGACCGCGCGACGGTGTTGACGTCCGCCCCGGCAGCCAGCAGCACGTGGACGACGCCCGTCAGACCAACGTCGGACGCGAACATCAACGGGGTCCGGTGGTTCAGGTCTCTGGCATCCACGACGGCGCCCGCTTCCAACAGGATCTCGGTGATCGTCGAGTCTTTCTTGATCGCTGCCTCCATCAACGCGGTTCTGCTATAAAGGTCGTCGTTGACTTCCGCACCCGCATCGAGCAGCAACCGCAGGACTTCGGGGACGCCCTTTTTTGCGGCTTCGATCAACGGAGTCGTACCCGCCTTGCCCTCTTCGTTCGCGTCGGCGCCTTCGTCCAGCAGCGTCTGTACACCCTCTTCATCCCCCTTTTTGACCATGGCGATCAGATCCGTGTCCTCCGAGGGTTTACAAGCCGTGAAGATGGCAAGAAGAAGCGCTATCGCGCCGAGTCGATTCATCGCACATATCTTCCTTTAACAGGTTTCGCTCCCAACACCTGAAGTCCGTTTGGGCCCTATCCGCCAGACCTGGAAAAGACAAGCGTCAAGTTCTGCGGCTGTCCGCCTGCCTGCACCGAAATCAGAACGGTGATCGAACTTCCACCGTCCGCCACCTGCCCTGATCGGGCGCCGCCTCCGCCGTCGGGGGTGAGGCTCAGGCTCGCGCCGGACCTTGAGTACCCCCCGCTCTGCGCGACCCGGATTACGTCCTCCGAACCCGCAGTAACGTAGGAAGCCACAATTGAATACCGGTTTTCCGTTAACGTCATAATCCCGGATGCATTCGGCGGAGTTATCGCCGCCCCCCCCGAAGGCGTCAACCTCAACAGATCGTAAGACCCCGCCAGCGTCTCGGAAGCCGCGGGGTTGTTTTCGTCGTCTTCGCCGCCGCAGGCGACGCAGACGCATATTGCCAGCAGACCCAGCAAAACGGGTTTCATAGAGTGCGGTCTCCTTTTGGCATTCCGATACGGAACCCGCGAACACGGGCACGCCTACCGGGTACTCGGGCGTCGGATTTCAATATAAACCCGGCGAGAAAGGCGGGCAAGGGATCTTTTGAAAGGCAATGGGATATGCCGACCGCAGTCCCCTTTTTCGTCGGCGCCGAACGGCACGTACGACAGTCATTCCGTGATCTTGTTTTTCTGTTGACATCGGGAAAATTCTGGGTTATTGTTCCCCGGTCGAAATTTCCGGGAAACTGCCTCAATCAAGGAAAACGCATGGCAACGATCACCAAGGCTTCTCTGGCGAGGTACCTTTCAGACAACATCGGCCACCCCAAAACCAAAGCCCTGGAAGCCGTCGACGTCCTTTTCGAAGCCATGACGTCTTCCATCTGCAACGGCAAGAGGATCGAGATACGCGGCTTTGGCTCCTGGGAAGTCAAGGAGACAAAGGAAAAAACCCAGGCCCGCAATCCCAGCACAGGCGAAACGGTTTACGTGCCCGCCCGCCGAAAAGTTATGTTCAAACCCGGTAAAATCCTCAAAAAGGTGCTGTCCCAGTCCCTGGAAACCGAATCGTCCCAATAGACCACCATCCCTGAACGCCGAATCACCGCATGCGATGGCGTTACAAGCTGAAGCAGTTTCAGGCCGACGGGCCGGACAGGCTCCTTGTTGTCAGCGACTGGGACAGAACGCTGACCCGGTCCACCGCGGAAGATGGAAGCGATCAATCCACCTGTTCGGTTATCGCCAACAGCGGACATCTCGGTCCGGCGTTTTCCCGGCGTTACCGGGAACTGTTTGATCGCTACCGAAGGATCGAACGCGATCCCGAATTGTCGGAAATCGTCAAGTCGCGTCACCTGCGCCGCTGGTGGTCCCTCCAATTCGATCTGCTGCTGGATTGCAAGTTCAGTACGCGGACGATCCGCCATATCGTTCGCGAAAATCGGCCGCACCTGCGAGACGGAGCGCGCCGTTTTTTTGATACCCTCCGCGAGCGCCGCATTCCCCTGATCATCCTTTCCGCCGGCATCCGGGAAATCATCGCAGCACGACTCGCCGAAGAAGGCGTATCCACGGACAATCTGGACATTATCGCCAACACGCTGGTTTTCGACCCCGCCGGCATTGCGGTGTCGTACAAGACCCCGCTGATCCACAGCCTGAATAAACACGTCCGGCCTGCGACGACCGCCCCCGGGTTGGCGGGCCGCCGCAACCTGCTGCTCCTGGGAGATACGCTTGAAGATGCAAGGATGGCTGAACGCATCAACCACACCCGCCTTCTCAGCTTCGCCTTCCCGGCCGACACCGACCACCTTCAGGAATATCGATCCGCGTACGACGTCGTGCTCGAGCCGGAGACCTCTCTGACGCCGCTAAACGCCGTTCTGGCGGACATATGCACGGCTTCCCGGGCCATTGATCCATAGCGGTTGGAATGACGATCATCGGCCGGCCCTTCGAAGCGGGGCTGATGCCCGTGCATCCACAGGTGTGTAGACATGCGGACCGTACCGTATCCATCCTGTTGATGCGTCGACAGAACCCGGACTGGTCATGGCGCGTGACCGGTCTGAGTAAAGAAAGGAGGCGGATCATGAAGGAGATTACGACGTGGAGGGCGACCGCCCGATAGATGCGGTCAACGTCCCTTCAGAAAGTCGAACCGGGCGCTCCCGAAAAGGGGCGCCCGGCTTTTGCATTGCCATTCGCTTTGCGTTTTGTACACGTTCCCCACTGCCGTCTACTCGATTCTCATCGGCATCACCAGCGCTTTCCGGTCAGGATGGTCGCATGAAGTGAAGAGTAGACCCTCCATGGGATCGGAAAGGTGTATATCCAGCATTCCCCCGGTTTCAATTCCGGAGACAGCGTCACTCAGGTAGGCGTGATTTACACTGGACCTGAACGGTTCAGGACTGTCTTCCAGGTTGATCTGGCCATCCATTGAGGTCGTGAACCGCCAGTACGGAACGCCGGCCCATGGGGCATCGTCATTCGATACAGGTTTACCGGCATTCTCTCTGGCGGCACGATAGCCCAGGTCTCTCGACGTGATCAGCGAGAGCGTCTGATGCTCCCGAGAAATCTGAACTTCTACTTGTGGCGAATACGTCCAGACTTCTGCAGCCGGATGCCTGGGTTCAAGATGCTCCGCGATAAGGCTCACTGCCTGTAGCAATCCATCCGAGGATATCCGAACGAAACTGCCGCCCTTTTCCGGTATCACTGCCTCATAGTTTACATAGGGTTCGTCGAGAATCGGTATTACGAGTTCGTCTTCTCCCGCGGCGTTCAGAAATGCCTGTTCCTCCCGGATCGATAGCGTAGCCCGCTTTGGAACTGGCGCCGGCATCTCGAACCCGGGCCCCAGGATAACCCGCTTCTCCATGTCCTCCGTGCCCTCCAGCGTGCGCAGCAGCAATCTTGCGCCATTGCATGCGACAACGCGTCCGCCTGGTTCCAGGCACACCCCGCAAAGAATACGGCGTGATTCGTCCGTGCTCACAAACCGGGTCGCCCAATGGAGGGCCCGAAGGTCCTGCGCCGTAAGATCGTACGTATTTCCAGCGGTTGTCATTTCGCTCATCTCCTTTCTGATCCGCTGCCTCGCCTTCTGCAGGCGGCTGCGGACGATGTTGACTTCCAGCCCCAACTGATTTGCGGTTTCCGCGTAGGAACGGCCCTTGTAATAGTGATGTTCAATAACCTCCCTGTGCGCGCCTGAAAGCCGGCGAATCGCCTCCCTGACCATCATGCGGGCCTCCCGTTCCGACTCCGACTCATCTACGGGGTGCCCTGCCCACTCCTTCGACAATCGCTCCTCGAATCGGATTTGCACCATCCGCCGCCGGTGCCAATTTCGGGCCGTGTTTTCCGCAATTCTCAAAAGCCACGGAGAAAACCTGCTGCCATCGTGGAGTTGACCCAGGCGTCGAAACGCCAGCAGGAACACCTCCTGGGCCAGGTCTTCGGCGTCGTCCGGACGCCTGACCACGCGGCGGACCCTCGCCAGAACCCGTTCGCCGTAGCGCTCCACCAGACGGCCGTACGCCCATGTTTCTCCCGAGACCGCAAGACGGACCAGGTCTCGATCTCCCAGCGTATCCAAGATTCGCCTCCAAGAAAGGTCAAATCACCGCGCGTGTGACATGAATACAGATGCGCATCACACAGAAAAGTATCCTTCACATACAAAAAAAACCGGTGTCAGGTCGCCTGCCGTCACAAAAAAAGCCACCCCCACAGGGGCGGCAGACGACACTTTTGGAAAAAACGATAAGGAATACCGTTACAATGCAACGGCCAGACTGCTGACGGGGCCCTTCACGCCGGCGCTATTGACGGAACGCACATGCATCGTGTTCACCCCGTCGTGCAGTTGCCAGTCGAACGCCTCACGGCAAGATTTCCACTCGTCTCGGTCCAGGCAGGACAGATAACCCGAGAAACCCGGTGTCTGCGTTTCCAGGTTGACCCTCAGAGCGGTCCCATCCTCATTCCCCAACGCGGTGAACCGGGTCCGGTTCATCGACGGATAGAAATCGGATCGCCGATTCGTGTGACGCGTGAAGTGAGGCAGTGCCGGCACCTTGTCGTCAGCCCAGTTGAGATACCCGTCCCAGGCCCACGCCTCGGTACCCTGACTCACCGGCAGCGGACGCGGCTGGCTGAACACGTTGCTGCGCGGAATCATTCGGAAATGACAGAACGACCTGAACAGAAAGTGCGCCCCCTCCTTTGTCGAGAACTCGTGGCTTCCTTCCCGAATCGCAATCGGCAGGTCCCGTACGAGAGCATCGAGATCCTGCCGGAACAGATATGGACGGTCCCAGCGTTCGACGTCCTCGAGCCTGTTCGCCAGGACCTGGTGCACCTCCAGCGTATCCAGCGGTACACGCGTCTTCGGATCGTACCAGTAGAAATCCCGCGTCGCGTCCAGGTGGACCCACTTGCAATAGTCGTTCGACCAGACCTCTGCGATCTCGTGTCCGGTCATGCCTTCGCTGTGGAAGTTCACGTGCCGCGCGGGATATCCGAAACTCAGACAGGCGGCTACCAGTGCGACATTGGGATAGAGACACATCTTGTCGCGCCGCCGTTCCGGGTACCGGTTCATTACAATCGCACCCGATGAATCCCGATCGAGCGTCAGCCATTTCAGAACGTCCCATGGATAGTGCCGGCACGCACCCAGCGGAACGGCATACGCCCACGCCATCAGGCGCTCGATCGCTTCGAATTCGGTCTGCGCCCCGGAGACAACGGCATCCAGTTCGAACCGGTCGCGCAGTTCCCTTAAGCTGTCGTGCCGGTAGTCCTCATCGGCGATCCAGTACGAAGACCGCCGGATGGACGCGTTTTCCACGCTGACGACACGGGGCGGTTCGCTTCCTTCCGGTCGTACGTCGGCCAGGATCCGAATCGCCTTCAACACGGGCGTACACGCCGGGTCCGACGTCTGTAACCGCATCCGCCACTGGAGATAACGTCCCGCAACGCGTGTAATCGCCGACCCGCGTTCGCACGTTTGCCAGCCGCTCCAACCCGCCCCATTTAACGCGGGATCCTGTCCGGTCCTCACGTCACAATGGGCGACGGCGACGGCGGGCAATTCGACGTCCCAATCCAGACGCAAACCGCCAATGGCGTGCCGCCGCTTAACCTCCCCTTCGCCGGCGGCATCGATGACCGGCGATACGGCAAGCCCGGTTTCGCGGTACCCGCCAAGGACCAGCCGGATCACATATTCGCCGCGCTCAGGCGCCCATTCACCATTTCGGCGCACAAGACTCGAAGCCGGCAGCACGACCGGATCGGGCGTCCCCTTTGCATAGTCCCGGTAGTCCGCCACCATCAGACTCCACCCGACCCCACCGTCGGCGACGTCGAAAACCAGCCGGTTTTCACCCTGGCGAAGGCAGCCGTCGGGCAATTCCACGTAGTACCATCGGCTCCAGCTCCAGGCGCCTTCATCGGGCGCCAGTTCCCAATACTGCCTCGCGTCCGGGGTGGCCAGCGGGGACGGCGGGCGCAGCACCTCCCGCCCGTTGACGTTGATTCGCAGCGTGGCCGAATGACCTCTTCGCTCCCGTGCGATAAAGGCCACCTGCGCCGGTCCCGTGGGGTTTTGCCGCACCACCAGTGCTTTTTTCAACGCCAACCCGCCGGACAGCTCCAAAAACGGGTCCACGGCCAGGTCGTCCGACCGTCCGGCGCCGGGGCTGTCGTTCTCGACCACCGAACCCCTGAAGAGGCGGATACCGGCATCGTCTTCGCCCATCCAGAGATCGGCGACGTCGGCCGTACGGTAGACCTCCCGTGCGTGGTAAACACTCTTTATTTCTCTGAAGTCCACTTCAGCCATTCTCCGATCCCGGACGGTTTCCCGTGCGCGCCGCCCCTTCAGTGCCGCGGATGACAACCGCCTATTTCAGATAAGCCGTCTCCACCTTTTCAAGAGCGGCAATGATGTCGGACACCTCCTGGTCTCCGTAGTTCTCATGGATTGGCATTGTAAAGTGGCTCTCAGCGGCCTCGACCGCGTTGGGACAGGGGAAGGTGGCGTTGCGGTCGCCCCCGTAGTCGGGGAGTCCCCAGGGATAGTCGCTGTTGCCGAAGACCTTGCGTTCCCTGAACCACGCCGACTCGGACGGGATGTGCCGGTAGGATACAGACGCCGAAATGCCTTCGGCCGCCAGCGCCTTGACGAAGCCCGCCTTGTCCACGCTCAGTTTCGCTGTCTCCACGTGGAAGCGGAGGAACCAGTATACGCACTCGGTACCGGGCACCTGCCTGCCCATGGATACGGCCTTCAGATGGTCGATGCCATCCCGTATCGCATCTCCCGCCCTCCGACGGCTATCCGCAATCTCGCCCAGGCGGCGCAACTGCACCCTGCCGATCGCGGCGGCCAGATCGCTCCCGTTCATATTCAGGCTCGCCCTCACGTTGGACAGACCGCTCCCTTCGAGATTGAAAGGCTTGCCCCGATCGGAAAATCGCTTCACCCGCCAGTAAAGATCGTGATCTTTCACAAAGACCACGCCGCCCTGCGAGCCCGTGGCGTGATGCTTGCCGCTCATCGTCGAGAACGTCCCCATCGTCCCCATACTGCCCACGAGCCGTCCCCGGTACTTTGCGCCATGCGCCTGCGCGCAGTCTTCGATCACGGGCAATCCGCGCGATTGGGCCAGATCCAGAATCGGATCCATGTCCGCCGGTTCCCCGGCGATGTGCGCAACGATAATCGCACGCGAATGTTCGGTCAGAACGGCCTCGATCTGTTCCGCCCCGGCGTTGAACGTGCCCGGATCCGCGTCCGCCACAACGGGTACCAGGTTCAGGAGCGCCACAGGCATGGCCCCTCCCGGATCGGTGACTGGCGGCACCACCACCTCGCCCGGGACCTCCAGTTCAAGGGCGCCAAGCCCCGAGTAAAGAGAAGTGGTACCCGAATTCACGAGGTCCGCGTATCCGCCGCCCATGAAATCCGCGAAGTCCCGTTCGTACGCGCGTTCCTCCGGCCCATCGTACCCGAACGCGTTCCCTGAACGGATACTCTCGTCGAACAGCGCCATCACGGCCTGCTTCTCCTCCTCTCCGAAGAGACGCCGCGCGGGCATGGGCACTTTACGGACCTTCTCACCGCCATCGATCGCAAGCATGCTCCTGCCTCCTTGATTTTGTCAGGATTTGGGCCCGGGCCCGGCAAAGGCGGTCCACAATTCAGCGATCCCCCTGCCAAGGACCCGTGCATCCGGAAAACACCGATAGACCATTCTCGTGTGCGTCACCATCTCCGCGCCCGCCGCCAGGTCCGCACCATAACACCAGTCGTGCGCGGTGTCCCATCCGTGGTACTGACCGGTCAGGTAGGTCGTGTGGGCGGGGTCGCAGAGGAAAACCAGCGTGAACCCGTTTGACGAATTCCTCGCGGCAAGGATGGGCAGGCTGAAGTCGCTTTCTTCCAGGTCCCGATGCATCCCCCTGTCCGGCTCACCGTAACGTCAATCCTCAATCGTCTCACGCGACAGGTCGTTTCGGGCGACGCCGAACGTGCGGTTGATCACCGCCCTATTGTTGAGCCGCGTCCAGGTCCGGCGCCCCTCGGCATTCACAATCGGCACCCAGGTCTCGTCGAAGACCTCGGCGATGTACGAGGCGAAAAAAATCTCGAAGCGCTGGATGTCCGCCGACGGCCGTATGGTCATCTTCAGGTCTACCGCGTCGCCGTGCGGCCGATAAAAGAGGTCCATCTCCAGCCCGAAATCCGGCTCCGCGGGGAAGTGGACAGCCACGCCGTTCTGATTCAGCTCGTGCGCCACCTTCCTCCCCAGGGTGAGCCGCCGCGGGTACATCACCATCCCCGATCCCGGCCTGAGATAATATTCGGCATTCAAAAGCGCCTTGCTGTGCCGAACCACGCCGGCCCTGTATCCCCGGTGCATCAGCCCGCAGATGCCGTGGTAATTCGAAAAGGGTTGAATGCCGCCCATGATCTCGCCGGTGTCGAACTCGTAACACTGAGACAGGCCGCTCCATGCAATCTGCACAACCATCCTCCGGAGTTCGGGACGCGGCCCGCCTGGCGTCAACCTTCAGGCGACGGATTCCTTTTTTTTCCGACGACGTGAAAATCCCGGCAGACACGCGTTATTCAATCCGGATGCCCGCCGACTCGCCGATACCATCGGGGAATCATGAAAGAAAACCGGCGCCCGCAACCGGGTCTTGCCTTCGGGCGCCTGTCGAGTGCAAGATAATAACCTGGTGGGTCAATGCAACCGGATTCTGGACACGAAAATAGCGCGGGAATGGAGTTCCCGCGCCAGTTCGATACTGTGTCTTTTCGGTTGATGCGTAGACGATGCAGGCGAAATTCGGTACTGCCCGCTCACTCCCGGGTTTTTGCGGTATCCGCCACCGCACCCAGATTCAGGTTCAGCGGGCCGGACGTATCCCGCTTTGCATCGATCAGAACCGGAGACGCCGGCGCTGATCCGGAAGGAGCATCCGCGCCCACGTCGATATCCGGGCCCGTCGTGTCCGCCGCGGCCGGCTCCGGCTTACGGCCCCAGAAGTCGGGCGTTGCGTTCAGATAGTAGGTGATATTGTTATTGG
This sequence comes from Candidatus Latescibacterota bacterium, assembly GCA_012271065.1. The sequence goes on along the minus strand of JAAXHE010000037.1, from coordinate 45,706 downwards.
TCAGATATACCGCTTTACCGGACCCGAGACGCACATAATTCTTACTCCAGTCCCGCCTGGACTGGCCGAACACGAAAGCGGCCAGTTCCGCACCCCCCGCGTTCCTCACGGACAACCGGGTCCCGGCTGAATCGTCCACTGAATAAACGTTCCACCGGTCCGCGTTTCGGGTCATCAGGGTCGTGCGCTCGACCTTTAACACCCTGTCGAACAGATTGTCAATCGGCGCCTCCCGCACCTCCAGGGAATCGTGGCCCACAAGCCGCCACACGTCGCCGTCGAGCCGCAGTTCAACGCGTTCGTCCCCGCGTTCGATCACGACCTGCTGAACGTCGTCCCTGCTTCCCTGAAAAATCCGCGTGCCGGAAGCGGTATGCCTCGTCTTGGAAAACTGAACGTAAGCGACGCCGGCGGCCAGCGCCAGAATCACAATCAGCCACAACCTGAACCGTTTAACCATATTGCTCCTCCAACATCCTTGCGCGCCCGGCTTCCCTTCGCCATCTCAGCAGCCCGTACGCAACAATCAGAACCGGCGGCAGCAAGACATTCAGCCATTTCCAGCGCGCCTTCTCGGCGTCGCCGAGTTCCGCGAGAGGGCGGGTCGTAATCTCCCGGGAGCGGAGCGCCACCAGATCGCTGTCGCCCATCAGGAAATCGGCGACATTCGCAATAAGGACGAAATTCTCCGGAAAAGTCCCCCCCGATTCGTCTTCGAACAGACCGGAATCACCCACCAGAACGACCTGGCTCACTCCCTGCGGACCTTCCCGCTGCGCCATCGCCCCCACCACCTTTCCCTGTTGATTCAACGTATTGAAGAACGGATTCTCCAGTGGCCGCAGATTGAAGAACCCGGTCATCACGCCGGACCGGTCGGACGTATACATCAGTGGCGTGGTCCGCGCGGCGCCAGCGGTCGAGTCGGCGAGCGCAATCTCGCTGCTGAAGAGCAGCCGCACCTGTTCGAGTCCTTCCACCGTCAGATGCTCGCCAAAGCGGTGTACCACCGGGAAGAACGGATACTGTATCTGGGAACTCATTTGAAGGAACCCATGGCGCTGGCTGATGGTGATCGCACTGCACCGCTGGTCCAGCACCAGGTTTTCCTTAACCTGCAGGCCCATCGATTCAAGGAATTCAAACAGATTTGACTGTATCGGCGTGCCGCGTTGACCGTTCAAGTCGCCCGTGACCCGACCCTGACCGATGAACAGATTGCCCCCTCGATCCGCGAACGCGTTCAGGTTCCTGAGCTCATCCTCGCTCAGCGAGTCCGTCACGCCGCCGATCATCAGCAGACCGATGTCATCGGGCACCGGCGAGGCCAGTCTGACGTTCCGGACGAGGTACGACTGCTGCAGCACGGCTGAAACGTTGCGGACCCGGGGCGGCTCGGAGCCGATGATCGCAAATGCCAACGCCTGTTTTTCGGTATCGATAAGCTTTTTGATCTGTGTGGTGATTTCGTACTCGAGGCCGGTTGTGCTTTCAATCACCGGGATGACCTCACGTCCGTCCCCATAGAGAAATACCATCCCCATGTAGACCCGCTTCACTTCCAGCTTGTCGTTCTCGACCACCTGGAGCTGAACGGGCTGAATCCCGTATTTCCGCGCTTCGTCCGCCAGCGTCTGGTCGTCTTCCGGCCGGAAGAACTCGAAACGCACGCGGCCCCCGCCGAACGCTTCGTATTCCTCCAGAATATCCTGCAGGTATCGCCGGTTGTTGCCGTACTGGGCCGGAAGGTTGTCCGTAAAGTAGACCTTCATCGTCAACAGATCTTCAACCTGCGCCACCACCCGTTTGCTGGAATCGGAAAGCGAATAGATCCCGTTCGCGGTCAGGTCCAGGCGAAAGAACAGGTCTCTGGACACGAAGTTCAGGGCCGCGACGATGACGACCGCCAACAGCAGATAGATGGTGAACGAACGTCTATTGTGAACCGCGAGCATCGACTACCTCCACTTTCTCATTTCCAGAACCCGCAGGGTGAGCGCCAGAAACAGCCAGATCATCCCCGCAAAATAGACAAGGTTCCTGGAATCCACGACACCCCTTGCGATATTCGACAAATGGAAGTCCACACTGATGTATTGCGCGATTGTCGCCAGCCCCGCCGGGATGAACAGCAGCAGCTTGTCCAGCAGGAAAAACACCATAATGATCGCAAGCGCGATAATCAGCGAAACCACCTGGTTTTCCGCCAGACTGCTTGCAAACGTCCCCACGGCCGCGTAGAACGCGCCCACGAGGACCAGGCCCACGTATCCGGTCATCACCGCGCCGACATCGACGTGCGTGCCAACGGCCAGGAGCGTGAGAAAATGCACCAGAGTAAACAGCAGCCCCACAACGATCAGACTCACGGCCGCCAGGTATTTGCCGGTTACGAATTCAATGTCCTGGATCGGCATGGTTGACAGGACTTCCATGGTGCCCAGGTTTTTTTCCCTTGCGATCAGCCCCATGGAAATGGCCGGCACGAAGAACAGGAAGACCAGCGGTACAATGTTGAAGAGCGCGCGCATATCGGACTGGCCGATAAGGAAGAACGTGCTCGTGAAGAAGTACCCGCTCAGAACCGCGAAAATGACCAGAAAGATGTAGGCCATGGGGCTGTTGAAATAGGACCGGAGTTCCTTCAGATAGATCGCCTTCGTATTACGCATTGGACGCCCCCTCCCCCGTGAGATTCCTGAATACGTCCTCCAGCTGAACCCGAGCCTGGCTCATTTCCAGGATCACCCATCCCTGGTCTCTGGCATAGTGGAAAATTCGTTCCCTGGGATCCGTGTCGCGGTCGTACTCCAAGACCAGCGTTCGAGATCCGTTATTCTCGGCCACATCTGAAAGCGAAACCCCCTGCAGCTGTTCGGGCAGCCCCTGCACGCTCTCCTCTTCGGCCTGTTTGACCTCCAGCGTCAACTGCGTCTGACCCCTGAAGCTGGACATCAGTTCCTCGCGAAGCCCGTCAGCCACGATTTCACCGTTGTGAATGATGATGATCCGGTCCACGGTCGCTTCGATTTCCTGCAGGATGTGGCTTGACATGATCAACGTCTTCTCTCGCCCGAGCGAACGGATCAACTCGCGGATTTCCACGATCTGGTTTGGATCGAGCCCGGTCACGGGTTCGTCCAGAATCAGTATATCCGGATCGTGCAGCATCGCCGTTGCCAGGCCGATCCGCTGCTTGTACCCCTTGGAGCATTCCTGCACGGCCCGGTGGACCACGCCCGCAAGCCCGCACTGCTCGACGACGCGATCCAGCGCCTGCCGGAACGCACGCCCCTCCATGCGTCGGATCGTCGCAATAAAGGAAAGCAGGTCGTAAACGATCATTTCACCGTAAAGCGGATTCAACTCCGGCAGGTACCCCACACGCCTTCGGATCTCCAGTGAATCGTCGACGATGTTCCTGTCGTCCACGAAAACGTCGCCGGCGGTTGCCGACAGATACCCGGTCATCACCTTCAGCGTGGTTGACTTGCCGGCGCCGTTCTCACCCAGGAATCCCAGAATCTCGCCATCGTTGACTTGGAAGCTGATGTCTCGAACGGCCTGGACGTCACCGTAGTTCTTGACTAGGTTCTCCACCCGGATCATGCACGGTCCTCCTTCAATCCATGTTACCTGAAACACCTGGCGCACTTGAATTCGACCGGAAAATTAAAAAAAAAAACCGGATCGTGTCAAGCCCCCGAACAGAAAAACGCACCGGTGCGGGTCCGCTGCGCCTCAAGCGGCAGATCCTGCACCCATGTTTCCGGTGCGCTTAAGCGAAAGCGTGACGGCCAATTTATAAGGTTACGTGATTTTCCTTGACACGCCTTTACAAATCCTGTAATATTCGTATTTTAAGATCAGGATGGTTGGATCCAAATGGAGAGTGCGACGATGATTCCTTACACCCCAACCTGCGCACCAGTGTCCGCCGGCGCCTGCCCCTTCCCGGCACCGCGCCCTTCCACGGCGCACGCCGTCGCACGTACGCGAATTCTTGTTCTCCCCGCATCCTCAAGCCTCTTACTGTCCGTCATCCTTCCGGACAATTGAACGCACACAAGAGGCTCTCTTCCAAGTCGAATCCCCTGTAAAATCAGAAAACGCCGATCCCGGAACGAGCCTCTCGGGCAATCGCCAGGTTCTTGCCCTGTCATATGCTTGCCAAGAGGAACGAACAATGCCAACACGACACACCATTTCCGCACTGGTCGAGAACCATTTCGGCGTTCTTTGCCGCATCTCAGGCCTGTTTTCCAGCCGAGGTTTCAACATCGACAGTCTCTCCGTCGGCGAAACCGAAGATCCAACGATTTCGCGCATGACCATTGTCGTGCAGGGCGACGACCGCGTGCTGGAGCAGGTGGTCAAGCAACTCAACCGGCTGGTGGACGTCATCCGGGTCATCGACATCACGCAGGGTGAATTCGTTGAACGCGAACTGGCGCTCATCAACGTGAAAACCCGAATCGACACACGTTCCGAAATCATCCAGATCGCGGAAATCTTCAGGGCGGGCGTCGTGGATGTGAGTACCAACTCAATGACCATCGAAGTCACCGGAAAAGAGGACAAGATCGGGGCGATGATCAACATGCTTCGGGATTACGGAATCAACGAAATCGCCAGGACCGGCACGGTCGCGCTTCTGCGCGACTCCCATATGAAGCAGGTTGACGGGGGCGGGGACTAATGTTCTGACCCGAAAATATCTAACCTTTCAGCCGACGATTCATCCGGTCTCGACGGCCGAATTCAGGCGACCTATTTCCGGGTCAGAACAATGGCACGACGCACCGCACGCAGGAGGCGATAGTACCCCATGGATAATCAAGACCGTGTCGTCATCTTCGACACGACGCTGCGTGACGCCGAACAGACGCCCGGCGCGAAACTTTCGGTTCGGGAGAAGATCGAAATCGCCCAACAGCTCGGCAAGCTGAAAGTCGACGTCATCGAAGCCGGCTTCCCCATCTCGTCCGACGAGGACTTTGAAGCGGTACGGCGAATCGGACAGGAAGTCGAAGGGCCGACCGTTTGCGGCCTTGCCAGAGCCGTAATGAAGGATATTGACCGGGCCGGCGAGGCGCTCAGTGGCGCCGCCGGACCCAGAATCCACACCTTCATTGGGACCTCGCCGAACCACATCTCCATGATCGGCAAGTCCCCCGACGAAGTGCTCGGAATGGCCGTGGATGCCGTCAAGAGGGCCCGGGCGTACGTCGACGACGTGGAATTCTCTCCCATGGATGCCGCACGTACCGAACCCGATTATCTCTATGCCGTCATCGAGGCATCTATCGAGGCCGGCGCCTCCACTGTCAATATTCCCGATACCGTTGGTTATGCCGTACCCGAACAATTCGGCGGGCTGATTCGCAATATCCGCGAAAATGTCCCGAATATCAACCGGGCCGTTATCAGCGTACATTGTCACGACGACCTCGGCATGGCGGTCATCAACAGCCTTACAGCCATCCTCAACGGCGCCCGGCAGGCGGAATGTACCGTTAACGGTCTGGGTGAACGCGCCGGAAACGCCTCGCTTGAGGAAATCGTAATGGCAATCCGCACCCGGGGCGACTATTACGAGCTTTATACGAATATAGATTCCAGGGAGATCTGTCCGACAAGCCGGCTCGTCAGCCGCCTGATGGGAATCCCCGTCGCCCCGAACAAGGCCATTGTGGGCGCCAACGCCTTCGCGCACAGTTCCGGCATACACCAGGACGGCGTCCTTAAGAACCGTGCGAATTTTGAAATCATCGACCCGAAAGACGTGGGACTCGAAGCAACGAGCATCGTGCTCACGGCAAGATCGGGGCGGCACGCCCTTCGACACCGCCTCGAAGAACTGGGATACCACCTCGATCAGAATGACCTGAACAAGGCGTACGAGCGATTCCTGACGGTGGCAGACAAGAAGAAGGAAGTGTACGACGAAGACCTGATGGCGATCGTCGAGGACGAGATCCGGGACATCCCGGAGAAATACCAGCTCTTGTACATGCACACCACAAGCGGCACCGGTACCATTCCCTCCGCCACCGTGCGGATCAGCGTGGACGGTGAAAGCGAAATCCAGGAGTCCGCGTGGGGCGACGGCCCTGTCGACGCCACCTACAAGGCCATCGCGAACGCCACCTCGACCGACGCCAAGGTCGACGAATACCACATCCGCTCCGTCACGCACGGCGCGGAAGCGATGGGCGAAGTCACGGTCAAGGTCAGCCAGAATGGAGACGACGCCACCGGAAGGGGCGCATCCACGGACATCATCCAGGCCAGCGCGAAAGCCTATATCAATGCGCTGAACCATCTGGCCCTGCGCGCGGGCGTACGGCGGCATCGAACAGAAGCGGTATAGCAGCCCGTTATCCGGACGAACCGACGCCGTTTTCGGCGTCTGAAACGCAATTCGCGGAGGTCGACACCACTCATGGGCAAGAGTCTGTTTTACAAGGTGTGGGACGCCCACGCCGTTCGCGAGCTTCCGTCGGGACAGACCCAACTCTTTATCGGCCTGCATCTGATACATGAGGTCACCAGCCCGCAGGCGTTCCAGATGATGCGCGAACGCGGCCTCAAAGTGGCATATCCCGAGCGCACCTATGCCACCGTAGACCATATTGTCCCCACCGATATCCGTACCCGTCCGCTGATGGACACTATGGCGGAGGAGATGCTCGGCGCGATCGAGGTAAACACTCGGGAGTTTGACATACCGCTTTTCAATCTTCACGACGACCGCCAGGGCATCGTCCATATCATCGGACCTGAACTCGGGCTCACGCAGCCGGGCATGACCATCGCGTGCGGGGACAGCCACACGTCGACACACGGGGCGTTCGGCGCCATCGCCTTCGGCATCGGAACGTCTCAGGTGCGCGACGTGCTGGCCACGCAGTGCCTGGCCATGCATCCGCTCAAGGTCCGTCGCATCGAAGTGACCGGCAGCCTCTCCAGCGGCGTCTACGCGAAAGACGTCATCCTCAACATCATCCGTCGTCTGGGCGTCAAGGGCGGCGTCGGCTACGCCTATGAATACGCCGGACCGGTTGTCGACGGATTGAGTATGGAAGAACGCATGTCCATCTGCAACATGTCCATCGAAGGCGGCGCACGCGCGGGATACGTCAACCCGGACCGGACCACATTCGACTATCTCAGGGGCCGGGCATATTCGCCGTCCAATGGCGGGTTCGAACGGGCGGTTGACTGGTGGAAGTCCATGGCATCGGATACCGACGCCCGCTACGACGACGTTTTCGAGCTGGACGGATCGGCGCTCGAACCTACGGTTACGTGGGGCATCACACCCGGCCAGGGCGTTTATGTCTCCGAAAAGATCCCCGCATTGCGGGATCTTCGCGACGACGAACGGGATGTCGCCGCCGAAGCCTACGAATACATGGATTTCGACGCCGGAAGCCCCATCGCGGGCACGCCCATCGACGTCGCGTTCATCGGTTCCTGCACCAACGGCCGGATTTCCGACCTCCGGGAGGCTGCCGGCATCGTGAAGGGCAACCGCGTGTCCGACAGCGTCAAGGCCCTTGTGGTACCCGGCTCCGCGGCGGTACGCAGGAACGCGGAAGCCGAAGGCCTGCACGAGATCTTCCGCGAAGCCGGATTTGAGTGGCGGGACGCGGGCTGTTCCATGTGCCTGGCCATGAACCCGGACAAGCTGCAGCACCGCCAGATATGCGCCTCCTCCAGCAACCGGAATTTCAAAGGCCGCCAGGGCAGTCCGACCGGCCGCACCCTTCTGATGAGTCCTGCGATGGTCGCGGCCGCGGCCGTTTCAGGTGAAGTAACGGACGTGCGCGCCATGTTGGCGTGAAAGGACCCGATGATGAACGGCGCATCCTCCTCAGTAAGCCGAGCGGCAGGTCGAGGTATTCCGTTGCGGGGCAACGATATCGATACCGACCGGATCATTCCGGCGAGGTACCTGCGCAACATCACTTTCGAGGGCCTGGGGGAATTCGCCTTCGAAGACGACCGGAAGTCCACGGACCATCCCTTCGACGACGACCGGTACCGCGGGGCCTCGATTCTGGTGGTCAACGGCAACTTCGGTTGCGGTTCTTCCCGTGAGCACGCGCCGCAGGCCATCATGCGATGGGGTATCAGGGCCATCGTCGGCGAGTCGTTCGCGGAGATATTCCAGGGCAACTGCACGGCAATGGGCCTGCCCTGCGTTACAGCGCCAGCCGGAAGCATACAGGCGCTGATGGATGCCGTCGAATCCGATCCGGAAAGCGAGATAGCCGTCGACCTGGAAGAACGGACCCTGTCATGCGGCGATCTCGGGTTCGACATCCGGATTCCCGACGGCGACCGCATTCAACTCCTCGAAGGAACGTGGGACGCCACCGGGATGCTTCTGGAGGGTCGTGAATCCGTTCGGTCCGTCGCACGAAGTCTCCCCTATATATCAGGATTTTAACGCATTGGAGGAAGCCTTTGTCCTACAAGATCGCAGTCATCCCCGGTGACGGCACGGGTCCGGAAGTTGTGGTGGAAGGCCTGAAATGCATCAACGCGGTCGCACGGAAATGCGGTTTCGACTTTGAAACCGAGACTTTCGACTTCGGCGGCGAACGATACCTCAGAACCGGCGAAACCCTGCCGGACTCCGCCCTTGAAGAGCTGCGCGGTTTTGACGCCATCTACCTGGGCGCCATTGGCCATCCGGACGTTCGACCCGGGATCCTGGAAAAGGGTATTCTCCTCAGAACCCGCTTTGAACTGGACCAGTACATCAACCTGCGTCCGGTCAAACTCTACCCCAACGTGGACTGCCCCCTGAAGGACAAGGGTCCCGCCGACGTCGACTTTGTCGTCGTGCGCGAAAACACCGAGGGCCTTTATTCCGGCGCGGGCGGATTACTCAAACAGGGTACACCTGACGAGGTTGCCGTCCAGGAATCCATCAATACCCGGAAGGGTGTGGAGCGCTGCCTGAGGTATGCCTTCGAATTTACCCGCAGGCGGGGGCGTACGAACACCCTCACCCTCTGCGGCAAGACCAACGTGCTCACCTATGCCTTCGATCTGTGGGAGCGCACGTTCAACGAAATCGGAGACGCCGAGTACGCCGATGTCAAACGGGACTACGCACACGTCGACGCCATTACGATGTGGATGGTAAAGAACCCGGAGTGGTTCGACGTTATCGTCACCGACAACATGTTCGGCGACATCATCACCGACCTGGGCGCGATGATTCAGGGCGGCATGGGCGTCGCTGCGGGCGGCAACATCAACCCCGAAGGCGTATCCATGTTCGAACCCATCGGCGGATCGGCTCCCAAGTATACGGGCATGGGCGTCATCAATCCAGTCGCCGGCGTCGCCGCCGCGCAGATGATGGTCGACGTCCTGGGCGAGACCGAAGGCGCCGTGATTCTGGAAAACGCCATCATCCAGGTTGTCGGCACGAAACTCAAGGGCATGGGCGCCGGTGAAATGGGCTACAACACATCCGAAGTAGGTGACCTCATCGCCGACGAGGTCGCACGCGTATAGAACGGGAAATACCGGATGACACAACTGGACTCTTCAGAAGGGAAGTGGAATCGACCGGGCGGCTGCGACCGCCCGGGCCGCATTGGGTCGGTGGTCTGCTGAACACGCGGGCGCGGCCGTAAAGCCGATCGGGCGCGTCTGCTCCAAATTCACCGAATCTCCAACCCAATGCAAAGAAAGCTGTGTTAGGATTCACGGCGCGAAGACCGCTGAGAATTCTAATACAGCTTCTAAGGAGCTTTTGATGTCCAATCGCGTACAGATATACGATTCCACCCTCCGAGACGGCGCGCAGGCCGAAGGGATAGCGTTTTCGCTGGATGACAAGCTTACGATCACGCAGCGACTGGACGCCCTCGGCGTCCACTATATCGAGGGCGGATGGCCGAACCCCACCAATCCAAAGGACATGGAGTTCTTCAATCGCGTCCGTGAACTCCCGCTTGAGAACGCGAAGGTTACCGCCTTCGGCAGCACGCGCCGTGCGAACAATCATCCGGAGGACGACGCGATCCTCAATACGCTGCTGCAGGCCGGCACCGGTGTCGTCACACTCTTCGGCAAGTCCTGGGAACTGCATGTGACCCACGTCCTCCGTACCACTCGCGACGAGAACCTGAGACTCATTCGGGACTCGGTCGCTTATATCGCATCGAACGGACGCGAGGTCGTCTACGACGCGGAACACTTCTTCGACGGGTACAACGCCGATCCTCAATACGCCGTCGCCACACTTCTGGCCGCACAGGAAGGTGGAGCCGGCATTCTGGTCCTCTGCGACACCAACGGAGGCACACTGACCTCGGAACTCCGGGAAGTTATCGAAAACGTGACGGCAGAGATCAATGTGCCCTTCGGGATCCACACCCACAACGACGCCGGCGTCGGCGTCGCTAACGCGCTTGAGGCCGTCGAAATGGGCGCCATTCAGGTACAGGGCACGTTCAACGGATACGGAGAGCGTTGCGGAAACGCGAATCTCTGTTCCATCATCCCCAGCCTCGAACTGAAACTCAAGAGATCCAGTATAGGACCGGAAAGACTCGCCGGACTCATGGACTTCTCCCGTTTTCTCAGCGAAATCGCGAACGTCCATCACGATCACAGGCAGCCTTATGTGGGCGAAAGCGCGTTTGCCCACAAGGGCGGCGTTCACATCGACGCCATGGTCAAACAGCCCGCCACGTACGAACACTGCCGGCCGGAACAGGTGGGCAACGAGCGTCGCTTTCTCCTGTCCGAACAGTCCGGCAGCGCCACCATCGCCGCCAAGCTGAACCATCTCATTCCCGGACTCGACAAGAAACATCCGGCGCTTCAACGACTTCTTCGACAGATCAAGCAACTCGAACACGAGGGGTACGTCTTTGAAGCCGCGGAAGCGTCCTTCGAAATTCTGGCCCGAAAGGCGCTAGGCGCCATCTCCGACCCGTTCCGGCTGATCGGATTCCGCACGATCAACCGGAAATCGGCGGAAGGGACGGAAGTCGAAGCGATCGTCAAGGTCGAGGTGGACGGTCAGGTGTATCACACGGTGGCCGATGGAGACGGTCCGGTAAACGCTCTTGATGCGGCGCTCCGGCAGGGGTTGGAGTCCGTGTACCCGATTCTCAAGGAAGTCCATCTCGAAGATTACAAGGTGCGCGTCCTTTCCGCCCGGGACGGAACCGCCGCGAGGGTGCGCGTTCTCATCGAGTCATCCGACAGCCACCGGGTCTGGAATACGATCGGTGTGTCCGAAAACATCATTGAAGCCAGCTGGATCGCGCTTGTGGACAGCCTCAGTTACAAGCTGCTCACGGAAGGTTTTCTGACCGCCAGCGAACCCGTCCGGCAGGAAGCGCTCGCGTAAACGCCTGCCCGACCGGGGCCGGACAGCATCGGGTCCGTTTTCAGGTTTCGAAAATGAAAATCACGTCCCGCAGAATCGAACGCCTTCCGCCGTACGTGTTTGCCGAAGTGAACGCGCACAAGATGCGCCTGCGCCGGAAGGGTGTGGACATCATCGATCTGGGTATGGGAAATCCGGACCAGCCCACCCCGCCGCACATTGTAGACAAACTCGTCGAAGTCGCGGGCGATCCCAAGACCCACCGCTATGCGCCCTCGCAGGGAATCGCCGCGTTGCGTGCGGCCATCTGCCGGCATTACAGACGGCGCTTCGGCGTCGACCTGGACCCCGACACGGAAGCCCTTGCCACCATAGGTTCCAAGGACGGGCTTGCCCACATCTGCCTGGCTCTCCTGGACCCCGGCGATCTCGCAATCGTGCCCAATCCCGCGTATCCACTGCATCTCTACGGCGTCGCCATTGCAAACGGCAATGTGCTGAGCCTGCCTCTGCGCCCGGAGAAAGAGTTCATTCCCGAGATTCAGATGGTGGCGAGAGAACTCTGGCCCAAACCAAAGATGATGATCTTCAACTTCCCGAACAACCCCACCACCGCGACGGTGGATCTCGCTTTCTTTGAGGAAATCGTGGACTTCGCCAGGCGACAGGAGATCGTCATCATCCACGACATGGCGTATTCGGATATCGTGTTCGACGGTTACCGTGCGCCCAGCCTGCTCCAGGTAAAAGGGGCAAAGGAAGTGGGCGTGGAATTCTTCACTATGTCCAAGACGTACAACATGGCGGGTTGGCGGGTCGGTTTCTGCCTGGGCAATCCGGAGGTCATCGAAGCGTTGAAAACCATCAAACACTACTACGACTACGGGATCTTCACGCCTATCCAGGTCGCTGCCATCGCCGCACTGGACGGTCCGCAGGACTGTGTTGTCCAGGCCGCTGAAATCTATCGATCCAGACGCGACGTGCTGGTGGAGGGGCTTAACCGGATCGGCTGGCCCGTTTTAAAGCCCAAAGCGTCCATGTTCATCTGGACGCAGATTCCCGACAAATACCGCTATCTGGGCTCGATGAGGTTCGCGCTGAAAATGATGGAGGAAGCGGAAGTCGCGGTGTCCCCCGGGATCGGATTCGGCGACATGGGCGAGGGCTACGTGCGTATTTCCCTCATCGAAAACGAGCACCGTATCCGACAGGCCGTCAGGAACATCAAGCGGGCATTCTTCTGAGAGGATCGGCCTTGAGAGTTAAGGAAGACGTTTGTTACCGGCCCGACGGGTTTCGTGCATCCGGCGTGGCCTGTGGCCTGAAGCCGGAAGGCAGGGATCTGGCCCTCATCGCCTCCGACAGGCCGGCGGCGGCGGCAGGAGTGTTTACAACAAACCAGGTACAGGCGGCGCCGATCCGGGTGAACATGGAACACCTGGCGGACAAAACCGCCCAGGCCATAGTCATCAACAGCAAGAACGCCAATGCCTGCACAGGAGAACAGGGTCTGGCCGACGCCAGGCTGACCGCCCGCGAGGTGGCCGGCGAACTCGACATCGCGACGGAAAACGTACTGGTCAACTCCACGGGTGTGATCGGCGTGCCGCTCCCGATGGATAATATCCGGTCGGGCATCCCGGCGGCTGCCCGCGAACTTCGTGACGATGGCTGGGCCGACGCCTCGGCTGCCATAATGACCACCGATACGGTTCCAAAGATGGCGTCCGTCCGAATCCGGCTGGACGGATCCGTCGTCACCATCTGCGGCATCGCGAAGGGGGCGGGCATGATCGCTCCCGACATGGCCACCATGCTCGGGTTCGTCGCCACGGACGCCAGAGTGGCCCCGCACCGGCTGGAAACCTGCCTTCGCGAGGCCGCAGACCGGTCTTTCAACTGCATTACGGTGGACGGCGACACCAGCACGAACGACACGGTTCTCCTGCTGGCCAACGGCGCTGTTTGTGAACGCCCGCTTTCCACCGGCGATGTCGCAACCTTTCAGACGGGATTGAACGCCGTCTGCGGCAGCCTCGCCAGGCAGATCGCGCGCGACGGCGAGGGCGCAACGAAGCTCATCACTGTCCGGGTCGCTGGGGCCGTGTCCACTCACGAAGCCCGAACCGTCGGGCTTTCCGTGGGCAACTCGAACCTCGTCAAGACAGCCGTCTTCGGCAGGGACCCGAACTGGGGCCGCATCCTCTGCGCAATCGGTTACGCCGGCGTTCCGGTAGATCCGGACGAAATCTCCGTTTCGATGGCCGGCATTCCGATTTACGGCAGGGGACGCGGTCTGCCCTACGATACCAACGAAGCCATACGGGCATTGTCGGCGGATGAGGTTGATATCGAAATAGACCTGGGAAAGGGAAACCAGTCCGCCACGGTATACACATGTGACCTGACGTACGACTACGTTCGCATCAACGCCGAATACACGACCTGACAGGACAGGGGAAGTGATTGCGGCGAAGGCATCGCCCGGCGGTTCACGCGAACGCTGTCCGCGGTTTTTCGGAACGTGCAGACACCTATGTCAATTCAGTCGATAAACAGGACCGTCCCGCCGTTTTCCAATCGTGTGCTCGACGTCGATGAGTCGCTGACGGTAGCCACCTTTGCCAGAATGGGTGAACTGAAACGCGGGGGCGCGGACCTTATTTCACTGGTTGCGGGCGAACCCGATTTCGATACCCCGTGCAATATCAAGGACGCCGCGATCCGGGCCATTAAGAGAGGGCGCACGAAATACACCGCGCCTGCATCGGGCCTGCCCGAACTCAAACAGGCAATCGCACAAAAACTGAAAAGCGAGAACAACCTGGACTACGATCCGTCGCAGATTGTCGTTACGTGCGGCGCCAAGCAAGTCATTTTCGACGCGGTCGTCGCGCTGATCAATCCGGGCGACGAGGCCATAATTCCCTCTCCGTACTGGGTCAGCTATGCTGACCAGGTCAGACTGATGGGCGGCAAGCCCCTCATCCTGAAAACAACCGAGGAGACGGGTTTCCGGCTTACCCCCCGGACCCTCGCGGATGCCATCACGCCGCGGACCAAGTTCATCCTTCTGAACAGCCCCTGCAATCCCACCGGTGAAGTCTACACGCCCGACGAACTGGGCGCTCTTGCGGACGTCATCGCGGACGCCGGCATCTATGTAATCTCGGACGAAATATACGAAAAAGTCATCTATGGCCCCGCCGAGCACGTTTCCATCGCCGCTGTACACCCCGGGGCCGGATGCAGAACCCTGCTTGTCAACGGCTTTTCCAAAGCCTATGCAATGACCGGCTGGCGAGTGGGCTATGGCGCAGGTCCACCCGAACTGATGCGACTGATCGCCAGAGTACAGAGCCAGGAAACCACCAACACCTGCACGATTTCCCAGTATGCGGCCATCGAAGCGCTCACCGGAACCCAGGAGAGCGTGGAAACCATGCGGGCCGCATTTCAGGAACGCCGTGACCTGATCGTCGCGCGCCTGAACCGGCTGCCGGGCGTCTCGTGCCGTCTTCCACAAGGCGCTTTTTACGCCTTTCCAAATGTGTCCGATTTATACGGCGAACGCGTCAGTAACGACGTCGAACTTGCGAACTACCTGCTGGAAGCGGCCGAGACCGGATGCGTTCCCGGCAGCGGCTTCGGCTCCGGAGACCACCTGCGTTTTTCGTATGCCGCGTCTCTGTCGATGATTCACGAGGGCATGGACCGTATCGAGGATGCCGTCAGCAGGATTTAAGCAGCCCGAAAGGACACCCGAGCATGAACGGCAAGAAGAAGATTTACCTTGATTTCGAACGTCCCATTGAGGAACTGGACAAGAAGATCGAAGATCTCAAGGACCGCGCCGAGTCTGACAATGCGGACGTGAGGGCTGAACTGTCCACCCTGGAGAAACGGTTGCAGAAGGCGGAAAAGGAAATCTACTCGGATATGAGCCGGTGGCAGATCTACCAGTTGGCGGGGCACCCCCAGCGTCCTCATACGATAGACTATATTCGCCTGATATTCTCCGACTTCATGGAGCTTCACGGAGACCGGAACTATCGGGACGATCCGGCGGTGGTCAGCGGCTTCGCCCGTCTCGAAGGACAGCCACTCCTGGTCGTCGGTACACAGAAGGGGCGCAATACGACGGAGAATATTCATCGTAACTTCGGCATGGCGCACCCTGAAGGGTATCGAAAGGCCCTTCGCGTGATGAAACTCGCCGCCAAATTCAAACGCCCTGTCCTCTGTCTCATCGATACGCCCGGAGCTTATCCGGGCATCGGATCTGAGGAGCGGAGCGTCTCCGAAGCGATCGCCAGGAATCTCTTTGAGATCTCGCGTCTTCCGGTCCCCGTCATTGTGGTCATAATCGGAGAAGGCGCGAGCGGCGGTGCGCTCGGCATCGGTGTAGGAGACCGAATCCTGATGCTGGAAAACGCGTGGTACTCCGTGATCAACCCCCAATCCTGCTCTCTCATACTCTGGCGGAATCGCGACAAAAAGGAAGAGGCCGCGGAGGCACTGAAGATTACCGCCCAGGACCTCGTCCCTCTTGGGATCGTCGATCGGATCGTACCTGAGCCCTTTGGCGGCGCACACAGGGATCCGGAAATGGCCAGTCGAAACCTGAAGCGAATCCTACTGGACGAACTCGGGAATTTAACGCGCAAACGGCCGGAAGAGCTGGTCCGCGAGCGGGTCGGCAAATTCGGACGCATGGGTGTCTGGGACGAGTGACCCGCGGGAGGCGCAATGGCGACCGATCTGCATCTGCTGTTCACATCGAAATCAGCAAAAAATGGGCCACTAGTTGCCCGTTTTTTTTTCGACATGACAGCCCTCGGCCACAGGATTTCACTAACTTGCTGTTTACGTGGGAGGTTCGGTAAAACGATCAAATCGGGGGATTTTTTTTTGTGAAAAGGAGGCCAGGGTAACCAACCGAGCCCACAAAAAAAAATCTTAACGTGCAGCCAATTGAGTTTCAGTATCTTATGCGAAAGTTGCCGGTTCCGCACCTTCTTTTTTCTTAAATTTGCCCTTGACGACTCCACGATCGACATATATATTTCAATCGTGCTTGCCAAGAGACCGTCTCCACATATGATGTTGTCTTGGAGCAAGTTACGTTGTCGGATCCGTGTGTGTTTTCCATCGGTAGTCCCTGGCAAAGACGCCCGGATTCGAGTAAGGAACCGGGGCATGGCCGCGGTTCGTTTTGATGTTGGGCCGGAACCCGTTCCATACCGGTTCGCTTGGCCGGAATTGTGAAACTTCGGTACTTCGTCATCCTGGCAGCAATTGAATGAATGGGCGGTATGGCCGTTACCGGGATTCGCTTCAGCAAGTGATCCAGCCCGGGAGAAGTTGAAAGCATCGGCTCTTTGGTTGGCGGCAGTCTTATTGGGGGAGATAATACTGCCGGCTAGACCTAACATATAGAACTGCTGCTTTTCTTCTTATGCATCGTGGCTCTTTGCTGATTCCGTATTCCTGTGCGGCTAGCCGCCCATTTTAGCGTGGTCCGCTGAACCCCGTCACGTTCGACCCCGGCCGTTCCCCCTCGCTCCCGGTTTCGCGCGTCAAACGTCTGCTTCGCGGTTGTGCGCTCTTCAGCTCCCTGCGTTCGCATCCACCTCGCCAGACGACGCCCAGGCCGGTGGCGGTTCCGCTTGCTTCGTCACGGCGCTTCAAGCCATCCCCTCGCGTCGATTCCCTGTTCATCGATTCGAATCTCTACAGCGCCCATCTCATCGGTCCGGTAGATGGAAATCCCCATTGTTTCGAAACGCCTGATCACCTCGCGGGACGGATGGCGGAATTTATTCCGGACACCGCAAGAGATCACCGCGAGATCGGGACGTACTGCGCCCAGAAAAGCAGCCGTGGACGAGGTTCGGGATCCGTGGTGCGCCGCCTTCAATACCTGTGCGCGGATCCTGTCCCCCCACCGCAGGAGATCCGGATCCGTTTCATGCTCAATGTCCCCCGTCAGCAGAACAGCCGTGCCTCCAAACTCAAGTCGGATCACCACGGAACCGTTGTTCAGGCCCAGCGGTGCAGGCCCATTCCGCGAAACGTAATCCGGCGTTGGATGCAGCACGAGGGCATCCACCTCACCAAGTCCTCGAAACCGGTCACCCGCCTCAATCGCCGCATAACGTATGCCCTTCTCGCGGATCAGCGTGCGGATCCGGCGAGCGGTCCATGAATCGTAGAACTGCCCTGCGTCTAGGTACCAGCCAACCTCGACCCTCTCCAGGAGTGTCGCGAATCCGCCAATATGATCGCTGTGGGGGTGAGTCGCGACCACGGCGTCGATCCGGTTAATTCCCTCAGCCTGAAGGAACGGGATCAGTACCCGTTCACCCATGTCGACGTTCAGCGCGCGCAACCCGCTGTCTACCAGCAGCGTCCTCCCGTTCGGGAACCTCAGAAAAATCCCATCGCCCTGACCCACGTCCAGCACCAGCATGCGCAGGTCCGCGGGACGCTGCCAGATTCCCGACCAGACCCAGAGATTCACAAATGACAGGCCGACAAGTAACAACCGGCGGCCCCATCGACCGGACCTCACTTCGGGCAGAATCAAAGCCGCGGCGCAGAGATACAGACCGATGACGGTCCAACCGGGTCTTTCTAGTTCGACGGCAGCCCATGACGGCGCCGCAAACCAGCCCGCGGCCTCGATGGCGCCCTTCAGGACGACCCAGTTCGCGCCGTTCAGTAACGACGCCACCGGTGAAAACACGTGAAAGACGATAGCGCCAAGCAACCCCAGCGCGACGGCAGCCGCCATCAGGGGTACCACAACCAGGTTGGCAAGGATCGATACGATCGAAAGAAGCCCGAAATACGTCAGCACAAAAGGAAGTGTGGCCACCTGTGCGGCCACCGACACCGCAAGCGGCGTCCATATCCACCGGGCGAGGCCGCCTGCGGGGCCGCCAGGCAGGCAGGCGCGGATCGGCCGATGGAATATCAGGATTCCCCCGGTTGCGGCAAATGAGAGTTGAAAGCCGACGTCGAACAGGTCCTGAGGCCTGAAAATCAGGATGACGAGTGCGGCCAGGCCGAGTGCATTGAGTCCATCGCCCTGTCTGTTTCCCAGGCGACCCCAGATAGTGAGCGCGCACATCATGGCGGCTCTGACAACCGACGGCGGCAGCCCGGTAACCAGCGCGTAAAGCAACACGGCGCAGACGGTAGTCCAGGCGGTCGCCTTTCTGCCGCATCCCACTGCGCCGAGGGCGAAGAACACTACCGCGGCAATCAGGCCCACGTGTAATCCCGAAACGGCCAGTACGTGGTTGACTCCGGCTCGGGTAAACGCGGTACGCACGGGGTCGGGAACCCCGCGTTTTTCGCCAAGCAAGATACCGTTCAGCAGCCCGGCCGGTCCCCCTGAGAGGTTGTGCGCCACGGCGCCGCGTACGCCCCGGCGCACGGGCAGTACCACGTACGTCCACAGCCAGCCTCCCCGGCCCGCGCGGATCTCCAGGACCTGTTCCCTTCTCGACACGGTGCCCATGGCGTGGACTCCCTTCCGTTCCAGGAATGCGCGGTAGTCGAACGCGCCCGGATTCCTCGCCGGATTCGGCCTGCGCAGGTGCAGACGCGACGACAGACGGTCCCCGTAGTCCACGTCCGGACGGAACCTTCGGAACCGCAGGAGAACCATTCCCTGAATCGAAAACACCGTATCGCCCACCGCGACCCGTTCGGCGGCCACACGAAGACGCAACCCGTCTTCCATCCATTCAGGATCATCGGCCACGCGCCCGTCAAGCACGACGGGACGGTCTCGTCCGGTAAACCCCGATACATGGTCTTCGGGTAACGTCTGCATAACGCTTTCATACCGCATTGCTCCAAGCACAAGCAGCAGGGCTCCCGGCCACGCAAAACGGCTCTTCAAGCGGCTCAGGCACACGATCCAGAGTGCCAAGCCTCCGGTCCATAGCGCCCATGCGGGCACGTCCACGCGATGGGCGATGAGCACTCCCGCGGAAAAAAACACCGCGGACAGCAACGCCGGACGCCGCATCTCCACCCCCTCCGTTTCGCGTCGAATTCCCTGAAGCCAGATGCAAAATCCGTACCGCTTCAGATAACGGCGGATTGACCGGTTTTCGCGCTTTCAAATTGAAAGACACGTTCAACCGATGCATCGAAATGTCCATATACGACGGGTCCCGCAGGGCGGAACGCCACCCGAACAATCCATTGACATTATCCCGTAGAGATGCTATATTTCGTAGAATTCTCGTCGGTTACCGGTCTGCTTTCTGGCAGGTATCGTTCGATTTGCCACGACGTTGTCGCCGGGATCCGGTTTCATTCCCGGGTCACGATTGCCGCGCCGAAACGAGGCCATCTTCCGCGCAGTCCCCGACAATTCACGCCGATCCCGCAGGAATGCAACGGAATATTCGGCTCCGACTGGAATACGACGGTACCGACTTCAAGGGCTGGCAGGTGCAGCCGGACCAGCGCACGGTCCAGGGAATTCTGGAAACCTGTCTGTCTTCGCTCCTGGGACATCCCACCCGCGCCATCGGCGCGGGGCGCACTGACGCGGGGGTTCACGCACTTGGGCAGGTGGCCAATTTCTCCACGATCAATCCACTGCCGCTGCAACGGATCGCCGCAGCACTCAATAGCACGTTGCCGGCCGACGTCGTCGTTCTCCATGCAGACGAGGTTCCGCCGACGTTTCACGCACGGCGATCCGCGAGGCGTCGAACGTACCTTTACCGCATTGCGTACCGGCGCCGGGCCATCGGCCGCGGTCAGGCGTGGCACCTGCGCAGCCGGCTGAACATCGACGCCATGCGGTCCGCGGCGAGCCGAACACTCGGCTATCACGACTTTACGTCGTTCTGCGTGGCTTCCACGGAGAGAGAAAACCGGAACTGCCGCGTATTCGATTGTACACTGGCCGGCATCGACGATGGCGTCCGTGTCGAGATTTCGGCCGACCGCTTTCTGCGGTCGATGGTGCGGGGAATTGTCGGTACTCTGGTTCAGGTGGGAAGGGGCAAACGCGCGCCGGAAGCGTTCGACGCGATTCTGCGGGCCCGTGACAGGCAGTGCGCGGGGCCCAACGCCCCGCCCCAGGGCCTGTTTTTGAAAGAAGTCACTTACGAAGACCCGGAAGAATAGGACGTGCGGCGACCGGTCTGGATCGTTCTTGCAGGCGTCTCAGCGGCATTGTTTCTGTCACCTGCCGCCGAAGATAAACCGGAAGGGGCGACTCCGGCTTCCGCCGCAGGTCCCGAAATTGACGCCTCCAGAAAAAACGCCATCGTCCGGGCCGTCGAAAGGGTGGCGCCCTCGGTCGTGGGTGTGACCACGGTTTCCTTCGAACGGGTCGACGTCCGGTATGTACATCCGTTTTTCGATTTCTACTGGTATCCCGGAACCGTCCAGCAGGAAAGACCGGGTATCGGCTCCGGTGTGGTCATCCGTTCCGACGGCTACATTCTGACCAACTATCACGTCGTCGAGGGCGCGCGGGAAATCACCGTCACGTTCTCCGATGGCCGACGCTTCAAGGTTCAGGACACGCGCAAAGACGTGATGGTCGACCCCGGCGCGGACCTTGCGGTCATACGGGTTAACGCGACAGATCTCGCGGTCCCGGACCTGGGTGATTCCGACGACGTCATAATCGGCGAGTGGGCGATCGCCATCGGCAATCCCTTCGGGCTGCTCATCGAAGATCCCCAGCCGACCGTTACCGCGGGCGTCGTGAGCGCGATTAACCGCAACCTGAGACTGGAACAGGATGAGGGTGGGCATTCCTATTCGAACATGATCCAGACCGACGCGTCCATCAATCCGGGCAACAGCGGGGGGCCCCTGGTTAACGGTGTCGGACAGGTCATCGGCATCAACACCTTCATCTTCACGAAAAGCGGGGGTTCCCTCGGCATCGGTTTCGCAATCCCCATCAGCCAGGCGAAAAAAATCGCCGACCGGCTGATCGCGGCGGGCGTTCAGGAGTCCTGGGCAGGTTTTGAGTTGCACCCGAAACTGACGCGAGGGCTGGCGAACGTACTGGGTTTATACACGCATCGGGCGGTCCTCGTCACGGGTGTCGTCGATAACAGTCCGGCGTCCCGTGCAAAGCTGAATCCGGGCGACCTGATCATTGCGGTGAACGGCAACCCCGTTCGAAGCGCCGATGACATGGGAAGGATCCTGGAAAACGCACACGTCGGAGAAATCCTGGCGCTGGACGTCATACGCGGCCGGCTGCACTTTGCAACCCGCCTCGAGCCGGAGAAAGCGCCTGCCGGGCAGCAATAAACGGAAATAACGAAGTGTACCCGAATTTCGGAGCCATTCCGCCATGAGAAAGAGGGCTGCCGTCCCGAGCATGGTCACACTCTGTAACCTCTGCTGCGGTTTCCTCGCGATCGCTTATGCCATGGACGGGAAACTGGTCCCCGCGGCATGGCTGATTGTCATCGCGGGCTTCCTCGATGCCTTCGACGGCAAACTCGCCCGCCTGATGGACACGCCCAGCAACTTCGGTGTTCAGTTCGATTCCCTGGCCGACGTCTGCTCGTTCGGCGTGGCTCCTGCCGTGCTGATGTTTCAATACCTGCAGGGAATGCTGGATGCGGTGTGGTTGCCGTTCGCTGCCTGTTTTCTGTTTCTGCTGTGTGGCGCGTTACGCCTGGCGCGGTTCAATGTCCAGGTCAAAGGAGACGAAAAGGACGACTTCGTCGGCCTGCCCATTCCCTCGGCCGCCGCTACCATGGCCGCCTTTATCGTCTTTGCCGAACGGGTCTGGCAGAGCACACGCGAACCCCACGTGGGCCTTCTATTGTGCCTGGTTCTGGGCCTTCTCATGGTCAGTCAGTTCGGATATCCCGCCTTTCCCCGGTTCAGCATTGAAACGCGGAGGGACCGTTGGAGACTGGGGATCGCCATCGCGGCGTTCATTCCCGTCGCACTCTTCCCCGACGAGGCATTTTTCCCGATCGCGTTTGCATTTTCGATCTCAGGCGCGGTACGGTGGGTGTCGCATCTGATTGTACATCGGGAAGTGGCAGATATGTAAGTCGTGTTGGAACGGGAGTGGAGCGGAAGTCGATGAAGAACAAGAGCGTCGGTCACCTGATTGTTGCAATCTTCGTTGGCATTCTTGCCAGCCGGGTTTTCGGAGCGGTATTGAACGTGATCTTCGGCAGCCTCGGCCTGGAAGACAACATGGTGTCCAGGGTGCTTGTGGATCCTCTGGTTGCCTACGAATTCTACCCGATGCGCCTGAACCTGATGGTCATGACGCTCACTCTGGGCTTTTCGTTGGACTTCAACGTACTGAGCCTGATCGGCATCGGAGCGGCGTATTATTACGTCAAGTATTCCTACTGACCTGATTTGGCGCCGGTCTGACGGTCCGCGCCGCTGCGTGAAGCGGTCGCTGCGAACTCCGGCATCCAGAGTACCATCGCTGGAGCCAACGGGACCATCGGACGGCGGTTCTTTTCAAATGTGAGGCAATTCATGCTGGGTGGAATCGGAACGTGGGAAATCCTCCTGATCTTCCTGGTGATTCTACTGCTCTTCGGGGCCAAACGCATTCCCGATATCGCCAAGAGCGTGGGCAAAGGCGTAACGGAATTCAAGAGAGGCCTCAGGGACATTCAGGATGAAATCGAAACAGGGGTCGATCCCCCTTCCAAATCCGACGACAAAACACCGGATTCGGAAAAAACCGCGAAACAGTAGCCGGGAGGAATGGTGGCAGTTTCCGGGAAGCCACTGAACGAACGGCCCGCCCACGAACTGACGGCGTCGATTCTGTCGGGCAAGATCACGTCCAGACAGCTTGTCGAGGCCGTTTTTCATTGCATACGAACGACGAACCCCGCGCTCAACACCTACATCACCCTGAACGAAACCGAAGCAATCCGCAAAGCCGAGGCGATAGACGCCAGAGTATCGGCCGGAGACCCCGTGGGTCCGTTGGCGGGTATCCCGGTTGCCCTCAAAGACCTGCTCTGCACCCGCGGTCTTCTCACCACCGCCGGCTCCCGCATCCTCGCGAACTTCATTCCGCCCTACGACGCGACCGCCGTCGCGCGCCTTCGCGAGGCAGATGCGGTTATCATTGGCAAACTCAACATGGACGAGTTTGCCATGGGTTCCTCCAACGAAAACTCGGCGTACGGGCCCGTGCGCAATCCCCACGACCCGACGCGCGTTCCTGGCGGTTCCAGCGGCGCCAGCGCCGCCAGCGTGGCCGCAAATCAGACCGTGCTCGCCCTGGGCACCGACACGGGCGGGTCGATTCGTCTGCCCGCCTCGTTCTGCGGCGCTGTCGGCCTTAAGCCCACCTACGGTCGCGTTTCCCGTTACGGCCTCGTCGCCTACGCGTCGTCGCTGGACCAGATCGGTCCCGTGGCCCGAAACGTAAGGGATGCCGCCCTCCTGCTGAACGTCATCGCCGGACACGACCCGCGAGATTCCACGTCCGTGGATTTACCCGTACCGGACTACACGGCGGGCCTTGAAACGGGCGTCGCCGGTCTGACCATCGGGCTTCCGGCGGGATATTTCGGGCAAGGCCTGGACAACGAAGTGAGAGCGGCGATTAACGAAGGCGTTGGCGTCCTGGGAGAAGCCGGGGCGGAAATCCGCGAGGTCGACCTCCCCGTAGCCTGCCATCCGGCCTACTCGGTAGCCGCCTACTACATCATCGCCACCGGGGAGGCATCCTCGAATCTCTCACGGTACGACGGAATCAAGTACGGAAGTCGAACTGAAGGCGACGATCTGATCGACATGTACTGCCGGACACGCAGCACCGGGTTCGGAGAGGAGGTCAAGCGCCGCATCATGCTCGGCACCTACGCCCTCAGCGCCGGCTATTACGATGCTTATTACCTGAAAGCCCAGAAGGTACGTACACTCATCAAGCGCGATTTCGAAGGGGCTTTCGAGTCCTGTGACCTTCTCGCCGCGCCGGTGTCGCCGACACCCGCCTTCCGCATCGGCGAAAAGATTAGAGATCCGCTCCAGATGTACCTCTCCGACATCTACACGGTCTCGGTTAACCTGGCCGGCATCCCTGGCGTCTCCGTCCCATGCGGCGTTTCAGCGGAAGGCCTGCCCATCGGACTGCAACTGCTCGGGCCAGCCTTCAAGGAAGACCGCCTGCTCAGAGCCGCTTACGTGGTCGAACAGGAGTTGACCCGATGAAATACGAGCCCGTCATCGGTCTGGAGGTCCACGTCCAGCTCGCCACGCGTACCAAGATATTCTGCGGCTGCAGCGTATCTTTCGGAGACGAAGCCAATTCGCGCACCTGTCCGGTCTGCCTGGGCTTGCCCGGCGCCCTCCCCGTGCTCAACCGGGAGGCGGTAGAGCACGCCATACGCATTGCCCTGGCGGTTGGCTGCACCGTCCAGGAACGAAGCCGCTTCCTGAGAAAGAACTACTTCTACCCCGATCTGCCAAAGGGGTATCAGATTTCCCAGTTTCAGTCCAACGAAGAAATGCCCCTGGCCACCGGAGGAGGTATCGACATCCCCTCCGGTAACGGCGCCAAGACCGTGCGCCTCATTCGGATCCACATGGAGGAAGACGCGGGCAAGAGCATCCACGACGAGGCTTTTGTGCCCGCCGGCGAATCCATGGTGGACGTCAACCGCTGCGGGGTACCCCTGATCGAACTCGTCACCGAGCCCGACATCGCTTCGCCGGACGAAGCTTACCACTTCATGTCCCGGCTGCGCCAACTACTGACCTATACAGGGGTCTCGGAAGGGGACATGGAAAAAGGCCACATCCGCATCGACGCCAACGTGTCGATCCGGCCGGTCGGCGCGAGCGGACTCGGCACCAAGGTCGAGATCAAGAACATGAACTCGATACGCAACTGCCGGCGGGCCCTCGAACTCGAAATCATGCGGCAGATCGACTCGTCCGAAACAGGGGGCGAAATCATCCAGCAGACGCTGTTGTTCGATCCGGACCGCAGCCGTCTGCGCCCGATGCGTGGCAAGGAGTCTTCCGATGACTACCGCTATTTCCCCGAGCCGGACCTGGTTCCGGTCGTCGTCGACCCGGTGTGGGTAGCCCGGGTGCGCGCCTCCGTACCCGAATTGCCCCACGCAAGACGCGCCCGTTTCGCATCTGCGCATGGCCTGCGGGCGGACCAGATCGACACCCTGATCGCGGACCGGAAAGTGGCCGACTATTATGAAGCAGCCGTATCCGCCGGCGCCGAGCCTGCAGCCACCGCAAATTGGGTGCAGGGCGACGTCCTCCGCACGCTCAACGAGCGCAAGATCGACATAGCGGAACTCAAGGCCACCCCGCAAGGCCTCGCCGCACTGCTCGAAATGATCGGGGCCGGCACCATCAGTGCGAACATCGCAAGGGACGTTTTCGCAAAGATGGCTGAAACCGGCGAGTCGCCCGAAGCGGTCGTCGAACGGCAGGGACTCGCGCAGATCAGTGACGCGTCTCATATCGAGGGACTTGTCGACAAGGTGATAGCGGAACACACCGACGTCGTCGACAGATACAGAAGAGGAGACAGAAAGCTGCTGGGTTTCTTCATGGGACAGATCATGAAGGCCACGAGAGGCCAGGCGAATCCCAAAGTGGCCAACCAGCTGTTGCGACAGAAGCTGGAGGATGGGACCGCCCATGCCTGAATCCGCCTGCGTTCAATGCGGCGCCGGCCGTGAGCCGCGTTTCCATGACGCCCGACAATCCGATCAGACCCCGCAGCCGTGACCACCTCTCTTGTTATCTTTGCCAAGAGCCCCGTACCCGGCGCGGTCAAGACCCGCCTTCATCCCCGGTACACACCGACCCAGGCCGCGGCAATCTACCGCGCGTTCATCCTGGACACCGTGAACTCCGCAAGAAATGCCACCGTTGACCGGCGCTTCGTGGCCTGCGACCCGCCCGGGTCCGAAGCCGAACTATCCGATCTGGCCGGACCTGGCTGGGTCCTTTTCCCGCAGGTCTCCGCCGACCTTGGCGAACGTATGTACCGGGCTGCTTGCCACTGTTTCGACCTTGGCGCCGGTCGCGTCGTGATCGTGGGAACCGACGTGCCTTCACTGCCGCCCCGCCGAATCGATCGCGCATTCGACCTCCTGGCAGAAAACGAGATCGTGCTCGGTCCCACTGTGGACGGCGGGTATTATCTGGTTGGCCTTTCAACGCCGATCAGGGGAATCTTTCGTAACATCGCCTGGAGCACGGAACACGTGTTCGCTCAAACGCTTGAACGGGCCCGGGCCCTTCGTCTCACCGCCGGCATCCTGCCGTCCTGGTACGACGTGGATACCCCGGAGCAGCTGGACCATCTCGTCGAAGACACGTGCGCGCATCTCCGGTCGGGGCACGCGGATCCCATTCCCCACACGCGGGCCTGCCTCTCAACCCTGGACTGCCCTGTCTGATCGGATGGACGCAAAATCCAGGGAGTGTTCCCCACATAAAGGAAGACAGATGAAGATCGATCGCATCGAACAGTTTTTCCCGCAGAGGCGCACCCGCCTTCTGAAAATCACAACCGATAACGGCTTCGTGGGCTGGGGCGAAACCACACTGGAAGGCAGGCCGGGAAGCACCGCGGCCGCCATCGAGGAACTGGCAGCCTATCTTTGCGGCAAAGACCCCCTCCGAATCCAGCACCACTGGCAGCATATCTACCGTTCCGCGTTCTATCGGGGAGGCGCCGTCCTCATGACCGCCCTGTCGGGCGTCGACCAGGCGCTCTGGGACATCGCGGGCAAATTCCACGGTGCACCGGTGTACCGGCTGCTTGGCGGTCCGGTCCGGGACCGGATTCGGGTCTACGCGCACTGGGGAATTCACGGACTTTCGGAAGAGGAACAGGCCGCTTCAAGACAACGCCTGGACATGCTCCGGAAAGCCGGAGGCTACAAGGCATTCAAATCCGGGCCCGGAGGAACGTGGCGGGCGCATGAACCCCCGGCCGTCATCGATGAGTTCGTGCGCCGGGCGTACCTGATGCGGGAGTGGGTCGGGCCCGACGTGGAGCTCTGTTTCGACTTCCACGGTAAAATGACGCCCGCGCTGGCGATTGAAATCTGCCACGAGCTCAAGGGCATGCGCCCGATGTTCGTGGAAGAACCCGTTCCGCAGGAGAACGTGGATGCTCTGAAGCGCGTCTCCGACCGGGTCCCCTTTCCCATCGCCACCGGAGAACGGCTGCTCAGCAGATGGGAATTCCGGAGGATCTTCGAGAACCAGGCGGCGGCTTATATCCAGCCGGACGTTTCGCACGCCGGAGGCATTTCCGAAACCCTCAGGATCGCAAACATGGCCGAAGTCTACTATATGCACATCATGCCCCATTGCGCCATCGGACCCGTCGCTTTCACGTCATGCCTGCACGTCGACGCCGCCGCGCCCAATTTTCTGATTCAGGAGCAGGTCGACTCGTGCCTCGGAGAAGGACTGTTGAAGAACCCCTGGCGGGTAGAGAACGGACACATTCTGCTGCCCGTCGAACCCGGACTGGGCATTGAGCCCGATGAGCGCGAAGTCCGGAAAAGATGCGCGTACACGGAGGAACTCGGCGGCGAAACCACCTACGAGTCCGACGGGAGCGTGGCCGACTGGTAGTCGACGCCGGTCTCGTCGGCAACCGCGTGGGCGATTTCCGCGAACCCATCCATTTAACGCCAGTGTCGCCGAATCGGTACGGGCGTCAATGTCGTCTCCCAGTAGTCATCCGGCAGGTCGCGCCACGACGCGACGGTCCTGGCGTCGCTGTCCCATACCACTTCACCCTTGCGGATCGTCAGTTTGCACGCCAGGCGCTCGCTTCCGTCCATCCGCCCCCAGCCGCAGTCCCGGAAGGAAAACGCACCCCTGAGGTGGGCGAACACCGCGACGTCGGCCTCGGCGCCGACACCCAGCGTGCCCAGGTCAGGCCGTCGAATCGCCTGTGCCGGCGCCTCCGTCGACCTGTAGACGACCTCCCGCAAGGGCATTCCCATCAGAAGGCACTTGGACATCGTGTCGGTCATGCTGACCACGGACCCGCGGATGTTTCCGGTGTGCAGGTCCGTGCTGATCGAGTCCGGCGGAAACCCGTCCGCGATGGCGCGCACGCCGTTGCGGTACCAGAAACTTGCCGCGCCGTGTCCCAGATCGAACCAGACACCACGTTCTCTGGCCTTAAACATGTAGTCCCGCACCCTTCCTTCCGCGTCGACGACGGGAAACTGCCGGGCGAAGACGTGGGTGTGGATGTCGCCCTTACGCAGCTTCCGTAGAATCAGCTCCGGGTAGGACCGCTCCGGCGGCCGGGGCCAGAAGTCGACCATCACCGGCATCCCGCACAGGTCGCCGGCCGCCACCGCCGCATCGACGGATGCCCACGGAGGATGGTCGGCGTCAAACGGCCCTCGCGACCAGTAGTGGGCCGTCTTGATGCCGACGACCACATCCCTGTTGTCCGTCGCGGCCGTGGCGGCGCCTGCGGCGTCGAACGTGCGGATATCCTGCTCCGAATTTCCCATTCCCGGCGCCGAGATGTTGACAAACGCCAATATCCGGCAGATCTTCTTCTCCATCACGGTCTGTCTGAAATGCGAGATTTCCTCACATCCTGCCGTCCCGGTATCCACGCAGGTCGTCACCCCGTCGCTGAGAAAATGCGCATCCGCGTCCAGGCTGGCGGTGAATTTCCCGGACCCCGGATCCAGCCGGCTGTCGTACGCATGCACGTGAACGTCCACCAGCCCCGGCGTGACCAGCAGGCCCGATAAGTCGATGACGTGCTCCGCCCGTTCTCCGGCGATTTCTTCCGAAACCTCGGCGACCCTGCCGTCTCGGATACCGACGTCACGAATGCCTTCGACGTCATTGGCAGGATCGATGACGCGACCGGCCTTCAACAGCAGATCCAACCGAACATCCTCCGCTAATCTCTTCATTGAACTCATGCTCCCTTCTGTGGATTGTCGGCAACAGCCCGCTCTGCCGTGGCTGACGGGTTCCGGACGGCCCGGTTCGCGACGCGACACTGGATGGCGATACGGCCGACCGCGCCCCTGGCAACCAGGCCCATGCTCAGGTTTTGACGGATTGTCCGGATATATATAACTCCTGCATTGATCAGACCACTAGAATTTTGAAATTGAACCGCCGCATGTTATATTGTAGACTCCGAAGCCGTCGATCCCGCATACCCGGCGTAACCGTCGGCCGGTACGGCAGAATGTTGGATTCGACGCCACAAACCTGCCCTGGAGGATCCGTGCGGCGGAGAAGATCCGGACTCAACAAACATCAGAAACGCGCTTTCAGAGTCGGTGAAGCGCGCGTCAGCGGCGAGACCATCGCGGGCCTTATAGAACGTTCCCGCAGCAAAGACCCGGAAGAACGAAGAGCCGCCGCGGACCTACTGTGTCCGTGTCACGTCCGCCGACGCCGGGAGGACGTCTGGTCCGCGCTCTACCAGCTGCTGGAAGACCCCCACCCGGGTGTACGAAAGGCCGCATGGCACACGCTGGAAGACGGCGGAAGACCCGACGACCCCGCTCTGGACGTCATCTTCGAGCGCGCGGCCGAACACGATTCCGACAAAGGGATACGGCGTCAGGCCGCCGCCTATCTGAAGAGCCGCGGAGGACAGGCCGGATTCGCGCAGGCCGCGCATGCGAGGAACCGTTATCCCGACCGCGGCAAATGCGACTTCTGCGGTTCAACGGGGGTACCCGTAAAGTCCGACTTTGAAATCGAAATCCCTGACGACGGGCGGATGCGCTTCGGTCTCGTCTGCGAAGCCTGCTCGAATTGAGCCCGGCGTCCGAAACGTTGGGAGGAACCATGCAGATCATTGTCCACAGCCAGGACGAACTCAAGAAAAGCTGGAACGGCCTTCAGAACTTTCTGATCGACCCGGAGTACTTTCGTTTCGACATGGAGTTTCCTTCCGCGGAAGAAATCGTGGACATCCTTCGAAAGGACAGCCAGGCGCGAGTCAACATTCCCGGCGAACTTTCGGAAGAAGAAAAAAAGAAAGGGCTGAGGAATTCAAAACGCTTCCCATCGCCGACGTCATCGACCGTCCCTTTTCGCTGGCCCACTTTCACCTGCAGAACTTCTACGGAGAGGGTCAGTTTCTGCGTGAATTTCAGAACAAGGTCATGATTCCGTGGCGCACCTTTCTGGCGTCGAACGGCTTTACGTGGCAACGCTGTTATCCCATTATTTTTATTTCCGGAAGGAACTGCAGTTCCTCATACCACATGGATACATCGCACGTCGTGGCCTGGCAGATCTGGGGTGTAAAATACTTCAATGCATTCAAGGATCCCTGCAAATACGCACCCCTGTACGACGCCGTCAACAACCGCGAGGCGCTCAGAGGGCCGAACGGACCGCCAGATCACGATCCCGACGACATGCTTTCGTACAAGATGGAAAAGGGTGATTTGCTCTGGAATCAGTTGCTCACGCCCCACTGGGTGCCGGCGGGTGACAGCGTCGCCGTGAGCGTCAATATCTCACACGGCGGCGTCGCGTACGGCGGACAGTTCAGCCCGAATGAGACGGCACTGAGAGAACGCTGGAAATCTCATCCCAAAGAAGCATGGCTGGTGGATACCCGCTACTGACCAAGCGCGCGAATAACGTCCCCTGCCGGGTATTGCGCAAACCACGGAACAGCCGTGCGTGACCGTTGGGCGGCGTTCAGCCGCGGTGTGGGACGGACAACGCCGGCAAAAGGTTATAAACGCTTCATTGTCAATTGCCTATGGCAAACGTAAAACAAGACGCGCATCCGTTTTCTGGATTGCGTCTGCGTCTCCGGCGTATCATGTTCGAATCGGAAACGCCCGCGGGGCGCAGGTTCGCCCTCGTTCTCATTATCACCATCATACTGAGTGTCCTGACCGTGATGCTGGACAGCGTCGACGCCGTCCGGAACAACCACGGTGACCTTCTCTACGTCCTTGAGTGGTTCTTTACGTTAATATTTACAATCGAATATTTCTTGCGGCTCGTCTGCTCCGCCCGTCCTTTACGATACGCGACGTCCTTCTTCGGCATTGTTGACCTGTTTGCCATCATTCCCACCTATATCAGCCTGCTCCTGCCCGGCAGTCAATATCTCGTGGTCATTCGTATACTACGTGTCCTGCGCGTCTTTCGCGTACTCAAACTCGTGCAGTACCTGGACGCGGCCCGGATGATGGTCCGGGCAATACGGTCCAGTTATCGAAAAGTTGCAATATTCGCGGTAACCGTGATGACGGCAGTCGTAATCCTTGGCTCATTGATGTACGTGATTGAAACACCCGAAAACGGGTTTACGAGTATTCCCCGCAGCATCTACTGGGCCATCGTTACGATTACCACCGTTGGATACGGCGATATTTCTCCCAAGACCGCGCCCGGCCAGATGCTTGCGACGATCGTGATGTTGCTGGGGTACAGCATCATCGCCGTGCCTTCAGGCATCCTGTCGGTTGAAATCTCACAGGCCATGAGAATCCGGGGCGCCGCCCGGACCTGTTCGGGGTGCAACGCCGAGGCCCGGGATTCCAATGCGAATTATTGTCAATACTGTGGTACGGAATTATAGGCCAGTGGCTGTACTGCTTGCGGTGGCGCTGGCAATCGTCTGGTTTCGGCCGGCGTCAGGGACTCCGGAACAGCGGGCCGCCGATCTTTGCATCCGCGCCGAGACCGCGCTGAAACACGGAGACGACGAAAGCGCGATGACGGCATTCCGGGAATCCATCGCCATCCACTCGCCCTCCGTGCGTGCCCGGTACGGTCTTGCAGATCTCCTAGCCGCACGTGGACGATTCGACGAAGCGAAGACGACCCTCGTGGCGATTTCGCCTTATGTGACGAATCCCCGGGAGTGGATGAGATACGCGCGCGCCCTTCGCAACGCACGGTCGGATCGGGAGGCCGAGGCCGCCTATTTGAGAGCCGTCGAGGCGATGCCGGACAACCCCGCGCACGCCCTGGAGCTGGCCGAATTCTACCTCGCGGCCGAAAACCTGGACAATGCGGAGGCCCAATTCCGGCGCGCCCGGCCATTCGGCGGCGGCCACGACCGGATTTTCGCAGGACTCGGTCGCGTTCACTTCAGCCGCGGCGAACTCGACTCGGCCGCGGCCTGCTTTCGGCGGGCCCTTGAGGAATCCCCGGGAGAAGTCGATTTGCTCTGCGACATCGCCGGCACCGAACTCCGGAGGAGACGGCCACGTCCTGCATTGTCACATGTACGGCGGGCGGTCGAACTGGATCCTCATCATCCTCGCGCGCGATATGTGATGGGTCAGACCCTGCTCGCCCTCGGACATGACGAAGAAGCCGAGGCGGAACTGGCTGTTTTCGAACGCCAGAGCAGGCTGGCCGCGCGCATTCGCTATCTGGAACGCAACGCCGCGGAGAACCCGACGGCTCAACGCTATCAGACCCTGTCGCACTACTATATGCTGTCGGGGCGGGACAGCCTGGCCGCGGCGTGTCTGCAAAGGGCGACCGCGCTCAACCCGCTCGTTACTGCGCCCACGGAAGCCATTGGACCCGACCCCTTCTGAGATGTCCGTTCCCGGGTTTGTTACGGCTGGAGAGTGACGACGTCTTCCGTGCGGGATGTCGGGCCCGCACAAGGTCGTTTCAGGAAACGGCAACCCATGTCAATGCCATCGGCGAAATCGACGAATTCCGATGCCGGTACCGCTGCCGGCACGGAAGCAGTGAAGAATCGTGGCGTGACCGTCCGGTCCATCGTCTACGGCCTCCTCCTTTCGGTAGCCATCGGCATCCTGGGCGATACGGTGCGCTATATCCTACACGCGTCGTTTATGGCATACAGCCATATGCCCATGGGCAACCTGATCCTGACGCTTCTCTCCATCATCTTCTGTTCGATCCTGGCGTACAGGTTCGGCCGGCGGTTCCTGTTCTCCTCGTCCGAGTGGATCACGATTTTCTGCATGGGGTTCATCAGTTCTCTGGGGCCGACTTACGGGATCAGCGGTTACCTCGTGGGTATCATGGTCGCGCCGCACTATTTCGTCACCCAGGAGAACGAATGGGCGCGATACCTTCACCCCTACCTGCCGGGCTGGCTGATTCCGGAGAACGAAGGCAACGCGATGGCCTGGTTTTACGAAGGCCTGCCACAGGGGGCGTCCATTCCCTGGGGCGTCTGGGCCGTGCCCCTGTTCTGGTGGTTCACTTTTCTCTGCGCGGTCGCTTTTGCCGTCGCCTGCCTCTCCATCATCTTCCGCAAACAGTGGTCCGAATACGAGCGCCTCGTTTTTCCCGCCATGGAACCCATCATCGAATTCACCACGCAGGGAGGAACGGGAAGACGATGGTTCCCCGAATTCATGAAGGGCAAGGTGTTCTGGGCAGGATTCATGCTCACCACGTTCGTTTTCGGCTGGAACATGATTGCCTGGTTCTATCCCCAGTTCCCACGTTTCCCTACCGCTTCCGCCCGCTGGTTCTTTTTCTCGCGCGATTATCCTCCCGGCTTTTTCTTCCTGAGTACGGTTGTCATCTGCTTCTCGTATTTCGCCAGCCTCGAGATCCTCTTCAGCCTCTGGTTTTTCGATGTCCTGTTCATTCTCGAGGGGGGAATCCTGAGCGGTTTCGGCGTCTCGGCCATTTCACCCTACTATGGTCGAGGCCGTTACATCTGGCAGACGGCAGGAGGGTTTACAGCCTTCGCGCTCTGGGCGATGTGGGTCGCGAGGCATCACCTGCGCGACGTCATCAAGAAAGCCCTCAACCCCGATCGACCGACTCCGGACGACAGCAACGAGCTGCTTTCGTACCGGCACGCCGTACTCGGCCTGATTGCCGGGTGTCTCTACATGGCGCTCTGGTTGGCGTGGATCGGCATGCAGGTCAAGATTATCGTCCTTCTCATCCTGTGCATGCTGTTCGTCTATACGACCGTTTCAAAGATGCTCGCGGACTCCGGAATCGTCTACCTGAACCCGCCCACGTCAGCGTGGGGTCTCGTCAGCCGGTTTCTGGGCGGTTCCCACACGTACACGGCATACACCAAGATGGCGTTGAGCATGTCCTCGCGGGCCGTAAACCACTACCGGGGCCTCTCCATGGGCACCATGACCCACATCAATCGCCTGGCGGAATTCCTGTCGGCGGGCAAACGCCGGCTGTTCGGGGCGGTCTGCGCGGCGTTCGTGGTGGGCATGGTCACATCCACGTTCTACACGGTGTGGCTGGGTTATACCATGGGGGGATATAATATCCAGCCCAACTGGCTGATCATCCACGCCGGCGTCCGACAGATTCAGGGCATCGCCAACTCCATCAAGGCCGTCGACAGCCCGATCGAACCGGTCAACTACTGGTTCTTTTTCGCCGGCGCCGCCGTCATGGCCCTGTTGAATCTGATGCGGTATCGCTTCGTCTGGTGGCCGCTGCATCCAATCGGATTCGCCCTCTCCGGCACGGCGCTTTCGCGGCTTACAAGCGCAACCATCTTTGTCGCCTGGCTGGTCAAACTGAGTATGCTCAAGCTGGCCGGCGCTGCCTTCTACCGGAAATCCAGACCCTTTTTCATCGGCATGCTGGTAGGTTACATATTGTCGGTGGCCGCAGGCGTTGTCGTGGACGCCATCTGGTTCCAGCCGGATGGACACGTGGTACACAAATGGTACTAGCGATCTGCTATCCGGCCGGAAACCCTGCTCAGCAGGGATCACCCTGACGTCCAATTGACGAAAATCCTCATTAAGATTCAGGTATTTCCGTGAAAACAAAAAACATCACACTCGGCCTGGTCATCCTGATCGCCTTTCTCGCGTTGACCCTGGTCTCCCCTCAGGCGCTGACCGACCGCCTGTTCGAATGGTTCGACATCCGCTATCCCGATCCGCCGCCCGACCGGGTGGCAACCGGCCAGCAGCAACTGGCCGACAGCATCCGTGGCCGAATCACGCCGGCTGGAGTCGAGTCCCGTCTGCTCCGGCTCAGCGGATCGGGTTCCCGGGTAGTGGGCTACCCGGGCCACAGGGATGCATCTCTCTATATCCGTGAAGAATTCGAACGTATCGGACTGGAAAACGTCTCGGTGGAAACCTACGACGTCACGTCGCCGGTCGACAAGGGCGGCGGGCTTCGCATCCTCGGTGAGCCACGCATCATCCCCATTCATGCGGTCTGGCCCAACCTGGTCCGCACGTCCACGCTGCCGCGCGCCGGACTGCGCGCCCCGCTGATTGACGGCGGCGCCGGCGAATTCGCCGATTTTAACGGCAAAGAGCCGGGCGGGAGCGTCGTGCTGCTGGATTTCAACTCCTGGAACCGCTGGATGAACGCCTCCATGCTGGGCGCAAGGGCGATCGTCTTTGTCGCGCCGGATTCGACCACAACGGCCGAGGCGGAGCAGAAATTCTTCCAGGTCCCGCTCAACGCGCCCCGCTTCTGGATCGGCAAGTCCGCCGGGGAACGTCTCCGGCGCCGACTGGCCGCCGGCGAGCGGATCGAAGTGGAATTGAAGTCCCGGATGGACTGGGAGCGGCATCCGACGCAGAACATCATGGGCTGGATTATGGGCGCGGATCCGCAGCTTCGGGAACGCGTTGTCCTGATCGACGCCTACTACGACGCGATGTCCGTGGTGCCAGCGCTCGCCCCGGGCGCAGAACAGGCATCCGGAATCGCCGCCATGCTGGAGATGGCTGAATATTTCAAGGCGCATCCGCCCGCCCACACCGTCCTTTTCCTGGCCACGTCGGCCCACCATCTCGGCTTTCGCGGCGTATGCGACTTCCTGGGAAGGCATGCGCGGAAAGAGGAACATTTCGCCGCGCTGATGACCGACCCGATCGATATCCGGCTGTGGATCTCCCTGGACCTCACCTCGCAAACCGACCAGATGGCCGTCTGGAACGGTTCCACCGCGTTCTACTTCCAGCGGTTCTTCACGCCTCTCGGCAAACGCTTCAGCACCCTCGGCTCGGACTTCGCGCCGGCATTCGGCATGGACGCAAAGCGGTCGCTCGTCGACGGCATCAACCCTCCGTCGGGCATGAGCTGGAACATGTTCATTCCCGGCGGCAATTTGAAGACCGACTCACAGGTCGTACTCACCGCGGGAATGCCGACATTGGCTTTCGTGACCATCAACGACGCCCGATTCAGGGTCGATACCCCCTACGACACCGTCGACCACGTCAATCTGACCAACCTGACGAATCAGATCCGGCTGCTGACCGCGGCGCTCAGCAAGGCCTTCAACGATCCTGGCTTCCTGCCCGATTACCGCGTCAAGATGAAGGATCGGATGCGAGCGTTGAAGGGACGCATCCTCACCTTTCCCCGGCGCAGCATCACGCCGGACCGGCCCCGCAAGGGCGCGGTGGCGGTATTGCGAATGTCTTACGAGAAATCGGTCAAGGGCGTACGTGCCATTTTCTACGATCAGGCCGACGAAAACGGCGAGTTCTACGTTCCGGGTCTCGCCGTGCGCTGGGTTGGACTCGATGCCTTTTATCTCGACCCGCAAAGCGGCGAAATCACCTATGCGACAGATCGAGGGCAGGCAGCCCGGATCTATAAGCCTGAATTCGGCATGGACTGGTGGATAACACGCGCCACGCGCATCCTGTTTCCCTGTGTTTCTACGGATTTTTACGAAACCGTGGACCCGCGTTACCTCACCAAACTCCCGAGTCTCTCCCTGTACGGTGACGGGAACACTGCTCCGAGAGAATATGGATATACCCTGGGCTACGGCCCCAACGAGCCGGTGGGGGTCGTGTTCACCCCTCCCGGCACAAGACTCAAGCTCACCATGCATACGCGCGGGATCGGCATCCGCTACCTGCTGCTGAATGCAACGGATACAACCAGCGTCGAAGCTGCGCATAAAAGCGGATTTGTAGCCGCCACCCACGGCGCAATCACGCACACGGCTTACCAGGCCGCCAGAGACATGTGGGTCCTGGACCACGCCAGAATGCGCGAACTTCATGCCTTCGGAATCGAAAACGACCGTCTTGCCGATCTGCACAGCAGGGCGAAGGAACACCTGGACGAGGCGGACGCCTCCCGGCAGGAATTGCGGTGGGACGATTTCATCAGACATTCGCGGGCCGCTCTGGGTCTCGAGTCACGTGCGTATCCCGATGTAAAGGGGACGCAGAACGACGTGATTCGCGGCATCATCTTCTTTATGGCCCTGGTGCTTCCATGTGCCTTCTTCGGAGAGCGTCTGATTTTCACTGCGGTGGATATCCGGCGCCAGATTGCGGGTTTTGCCGGCATTTTCGTAGTGATCTGGATCTTCCTGTCGATCGTCCATCCCGCGTTCGACCTTTCCAATCCTTTCGTAATTCTCCTCGCCTTTGTACTTTTGTCGCTGGCCAGCTTCGTAATCAGTCTGGTATTCTCCCGCTTCAACAGTCAAATGCGCAACCTCCGCACGGAGGCCGCCGTTATCCACGACGTGGACGTGGGACGGATTTCCGCCTCTCTGGCTGCGTTTCAACTGGGCATCGCCAACATGAAGCGGCGCAAACTCAGAACGCTGCTTACGTTTACCACGCTGGTGCTGCTCACCTTTACCGTCCTTTCTTTCTCTTCCATCAAGTCCCAGCTCAAGTTTCACCAGATCGCGCGCGACAATCTGGGCCCGTATCCGGGGATGCTCATCCGCAGCAAGTACTGGGCGCCGCTGGAGGAATCCGTTCTGGACTATGCGCAGGCCAACTTCGGAAAGGAAGCCGTGATTGCGCCGCGCAGCTGGTACGCCTCCAAAGAGAAAAAAGCCATCCAGGTCGTATCGGACAGCGCGTCGGCAAACGCGCTCGGCATTGTGGGTCTGACCGCGCAGGAGACCGATGTGATCGGAATCCAGGACTGCCTGTCCGCCGGTCGGTGGTTCCTTCCGGACGAACGAAACGTCACCGTGCTGCCCCAGGCGATGGCGGACCTTCTGAAGATCGGTGAATCCGATATCGGACAGGCGGAGGTACGCCTCTTCGGAGAGCGTTTCAAGGTTGTCGGACTGATCGACGCAGAACGGATGAAAGATCTGGAAGACCTCGATGGCGAGCCGCTCACGCCGGCCGATTTCGTGCTGACCGACGAGAACGTGTTCATGCAGATGGCCCAGCAGGAGAAGCGGGAGAAGGCCGGACTGGAGGAGACGGACGTCGAAATCATGGAGTTCGAACACCTCGACCCGGCAAACGTGATGGTGGTCCCCTACCAGACCCTGAGGGAGGTCAACAGCCCGCTCCAGGCAATTGCGGTCCGGTTCAGGGAACCGTCGGTCGTCAAGGCGCGCGTGGAGAGTTTCATCTCGCGGCTGTCCGTCGTCCTCTTCGCTGGAATACCGGACATTTCGCCTGAGGGAAAGATCGGGCGAATTGCCGTTTCCGTGTACTCCTCGTACGGACAGGCGTCGCCCCAGGGCCTCGCCAACCTCTTCGTTCCCATCGCCATAGCGGCGCTGATCGTATTGAACACGATGATGGGATCGGTGTACGAACGATTCCGGGAAATCGGCATCTATTCCTCGGTCGGTCTGGCGCCCGTCCACATCGCCTTCCTGTTCCTGGCCGAGTCCTGCGTGTACGCGGTGCTCGGCGCGGTCTCGGGCTATCTGCTGGCACAGGGCGTGTCCAAAGTCGTACTCTGGCAGGGGCTTCTGGAGGGTATAACCGTGAACTATTCTTCGGTATCGGCCATGGCCTCCTCGACGCTTGTCATGCTCGTGGTGATCCTGTCCACCGTATACCCTGCACGGCGGGCTTCCCAGATGGCGGTTCCGGATATCACCCGGCGCTGGAAACTCCCCGAACCGGACGGGGACCGCTGGCGCTTCGAGTTTCCGTTCACCATATCCGGCGGCGAGGTTCTGGGGCTGTTTACGTTTCTCACCAGGTACTTCGACTTCCATACGGAAAGCTCGATGGGCACCTTCTTTACCCACGGGGCCAACCTGTCCACGTATGACACCGACCGGGGCCGTGGCTATCGTATAGATACGACAATCTGGCTGGCGCCCTTCGATCTCGGGGTAAGCCAGAACATCAGCCTCACGTCCACGCCCACTGGCGCGTTCGACATCCACGCGCTTGAAATAACCATTGACCGTCTTTCGGGCGATCTCGCCTCGTGGAAACGATGCAACCAGCGCTTCATGAACCAGATCCGGAAACAGTTCCTCATCTGGCGTACGATTCCCGAAGAAAATCAGCGTCAATACGCGAATGATGGCGACGAGCTGATCGA
Organism: Candidatus Latescibacterota bacterium; assembly: GCA_012271065.1. Next base: position 6,066 of record JAAXHE010000037.1, on the reverse strand, counting down.
CAGGGGCCGGACGGCCAACCTGGCGTCCGCGGGGGAGAACCTCTGATGCCGGCCCGACACCTCCTTCCACGTCCATCGGCGCACCGGGAACCCCGCCCGGCGTGTCAATGCCGCTACCAGCTACGGAAGCCGTAGACCGTGTCTCTCGGCAGACACATTCTGGTTGAGCTTTACGGGGCTCCCGCATCCGTACTGAACGACGTCATCCGCATCGAAGTGTGCATGGTTCGCGCGGCTCGAGCGGCGAACGCCACCGTTATCAACACGTCCTTCCATCGTTTTTCGCCTTACGGCGTCTCCGGCGTCGTTGTCATCCACGAGAGTCACCTCTCCATCCATACCTGGCCGGAGTACGGTTTCGCCGCGGTCGATCTGTTTACCTGCGGAGATACGATCGATCCGTGGTCGGCCTATGATGTGCTTAAATCGGACCTGAAAGCCGCTCACGGAACGACCCGGGAAATCGATCGCGGCCAGTTCGATGGTCCCGCTCAGGCCGATGCCACGTCGACGCAGGCAGCCGCGGAAGATCCTCCAGCGCACATCCGCAATCTCTGGTTTACCAGGCGGGAGGAACAGATTGCCCTCTCGCTCAGGCACGCCGGCGCGCTCTTCCAGCACGAGTCGCCACATCAGAAAATCGAAGTTCTCGACAGCTACGGGTACGGCAAGACGCTGGTGATCGACGGGGCGATCGTATGCACGGAACGCGACGAGTACATCTACCACGAGATGATCGTCCACGTACCCATGCAGACCCGCCCCGACGCGAGGCGAGCCCTGGTTGTCGGGGGCGGCGACGGCGGCGCCCTTCGAGAACTCTTGCGTTACCGGCGGATCGAGGAGGTCGTCGTCGTTGAACTCGACGACGCGGTTGTCAGCGCATGCAGGAAACACTTCCCGGCCCTCGCGCCGGCCTTCGATGACCCCAGACTCTCGCTTTACATCGCGGACGGTTTCGACTTTCTGCAAACCTGCCCCGCCGGGTCCTTCGATCTCGCGATCGTCGATGTCGCCAATCCCGCCGGCGGGCCCCAACATCTGTTTTCAGAACCCTTCTACGGGCGGGTCCGGGAAAGCCTCGGTCCCGGAGGGGTTATGGCCGCGCAAACGGAACCGCCTGCGCTCGACAGCCGGACTTTCTCTGAAATATACAGACGCCAGGAAACGGTCTTCGGCACAGGAAACGTACACTGCTACCTGGCCTGCATCCCCACGTATGCGACCGGTCTGCTCAGCTTTTCTTATGCCACGGCCGAGTGTGCGGACCCGCAGAACGACATCGTTCCGGCGAAAGCCCGCCGCTTTGCGGATGCCCAGAACCTGCAATATTACAACGACGAAATTCACAAAGCCGCCTTTGTACTCCCCCCGTACGTCAGACGTCTTCTGCGAGGTGAAACCCCGATGCCGGCGCGGTCCTAACACCGGCAATATCGCGGATGACCACAACACATTCCCGGCGAAATCGTGTAGGGCCGTCCGACGGTGGTTCCTCTGCTTTTTGGTTGACAACGGGCACGCCTGAGCGTAGCTTCAGCGACGACCGCCAGGCAAAATCCGCAGGAAGTGAGTTAAAGGAAACAGCAATGGCCGACGAACCGCTATCGGAGATGCGACCGTTTGACGCCGCCGCCAGAATCGGGTTCAACAGACGGTTCGTCGCGTTTGCAATCGACGTCATCGCCATCTGGATCCTGACCTCCGTTACGGGCCTTTTCACTGGAGACGACGGCTCCACGATTCCGTCGAGCCTGAACGACCTGTCTGAACTGACGGCGCTTATGGCGAGCGTGGGCGTCGTCGTATCCGCCGTCCAGCTCCTCTACTGCCTGATCGAGGGTCTCACCGGCGCATCGCCCGGAAAGATGATCGTCAGGATTCACATCAGGGACGCCAGCGGCGCGCCGGCAAGCACCGGTACGCTGATTCTCCGCATGATTGTAAAACAGATAAAGGTCTTTGCGACGCTGCTTGTCTCGCTCACCGGGAGCCAACTGTTGACGGTTGTAGGGTTGGCAGGGGGCTTGATCGTCTTCTTCGGATGCTTTCTCGCACTGGGCGCCGCCAGACAGGCGCTGCACGACCGGTTTGTCCAGACCGCCGTATTCCCTACGGGAACCCGTGCCTGAACCTTTTTTTAGTCCCGAATTCTCCCTGAACGCTGCATCCCGGGGGGAATTTTGCGTAAAGTATCGGAACAGTCAGCGAACTGTCGTCGGAAGGAGATAACACCGTTCCCCGGACGCATACGCTCGATACGATCGGCCGGGACCTGAGAGCGCTTGGCGTGGAACCGGGGGATACGCTCTTCATTCATTCGTCCTTCAAGAGCCTCGGACGGGTCGACGGTGGCGCGCTTACCGTCGTTAGAGCCCTTGAGAACGCGACGAATCCGGGCGGCCTCATCCTGATGCCTTCATTCAATCTCCTGGAGGACAACCGGTTGCGCGCCGAGACCTGGGACCCGGATACCACACCCTCGACGGTGGGTTGGCTCACCGAGTTCTTCCGCACGCTGCCCGGTACGTATCGCTCCGACCACTACTCCCATTCCGTCGCCGCCCGCGGCACAAACGCCCGGGCGTTCGTTGAGGGCCACCGCGACAGATGCGGGCGTTCTTCTCCGTGGGACCGCGACCCGTGGGGCAAGACTTACGGCGACAATTCACCTATGGTCCGCGCGTATGGGGCCGGCGGCAAGGTGCTCATGCTGGGCGTGACGTACGAAACCTCCACCTACATACATCTTGTTGAAGTCATCTGCTGGCACCAGCGCCTCGAGAACGAGCCGGATGCCGCCTATGGAAGGATCAACCGACCGGCGATGGGGGCATTCTGGGAACAAAACGGCGAGCTCAACCGGGGGCCGGTGGGCGATGCCGGATGCCGGCTCTTCCCCATCCGGGCCTATGTGGACACGCTTGTCGAGGAGGTGGAAGGACGGCCGGAAGCCTATTTCAAATAGGCCGTTTCCGGCCGGGCTACACGTCGGTCGAAACAGGACGATCCAATTCCGGGACGAACACCGGACCGAACCAGCCGCAGGCAGGATCCAGAAGGAGGTTTTCGTGACGTCGGCACAAGCTGCATCGCTGAGGAACGCATTGGAAGCGCTGATGGAAGCCATTGAAAAAAGAGAACCGATCGCGGACCACCTGCACCATCTGGCTACGCTCCACCGTAGACTGGCCCCCTTCACGTCCCGGCAACTCGATCATTTCCTGAAGAACAGAAGCTATACCAAGGCGCTGGAATACCTCCGCGACGGTGTCGTCATCGAGGATCCGGACCGCCCCGACTGCGACGATACATAATCCCACCTTTGCGCCGCCCGCTGTTCCACCCATCCAGGATCGGTCACGGGAGACCCGGCGCGACGGCCGACCGGGTCCCGCCGCGCCCCCACGATCCTCAGCTCCGTACAGAAAGGCTCCGTAATGATGAAGAGCATACGCCGACGCGCGCTTGAGCGTAAAGTCGTAGCAGGGACATTCCTGAACCTGGGGTCCGCCGTCACGGCTGAGATCGCCGGGAAGAGCGGTCTGGACTGGGTCCTGATCGACATCGAACACGGCGCGTCGGACCTGGAAACGCTTCGAATCCAGCTTCAGGTGGTCTCGGGAACGCCCGCCGTGCCCATCGTGCGTATCGCGGCCAACGAACCCCCCAGATTCAAACGTGTCCTGGATATGGGCGCTTCGGGAGTCATGGTACCTTACGTGAGCACGGTGGCAGAGGCCGAGCAGGCCGTGGCTTCGAGCCGCTATCCCCCGCGAGGTATCCGGGGCGTTGCAAAATTGAATCGGGGCAGCGAGTTTGGACGGGACTTCGAGGAATATTTCAGTAAGTCCCACGAGTTGCTGACAACGGTCGTGCAGATTGAAACCCCGGAAGCCGTAAACGCCATTGACGATATCGCCGCGGTAGACGGCGTGGACGTCCTGTTTATCGGCCCCCTCGACCTCAGCGTCAACCTGGGGATTCCGCAACAGTTCGACCATCCCCGGTTTCTGGATGCCAGGGCAAGGGTCTCACACGCCGCCAGACAGGCGGGCAAGGCCGCCGGTATACTGCTTCTGGACCCGGATCATCTCGACGCCGCGGTGCGGGACGGGTTCACCTTTATAGCGCTCGGATCGGACGGGGGCCTCGTCGCGGCCGGCATGCAGAACGTCTCGGCCGCATTCGATCCGCATACGGCGTAACGTTGCACGAGGCGTGCATCGGCCGGCGCCGGCGCGGAGAACGTCAGTCATGGGCGATAGCGGGACATTGCGAAGGTCGACGAACGCACGAGGGGTCTACGTCTTCGTGATGACGCCGATGAAGATCGCGCTGAACCGAAAGGGCGCATATCGGATCGATACGGGGGGCCTGGAGAAGAACGCGCGTTATCTTGCAGGGATCAAGGGCCGGAAGACCCTCGTGATCTGCGGCGGATCGGGGGAATTCTACGCCCTGTCGCCATCCGAAGTCAAAGATCTGGCCGCCGCGGCGGTTGCGGGCGTCCGGGGGTCGTGCAGGATCGTTTGCGGCATCGGATGGAGCACGGGAAAAGCCGTGAAGATGGCGGAAAGTGCGCAGGACGCCGGCTGCGACGCCCTGCTTGTCATGCCGCACGACCCCGTCGTTGCCCGAGGCGAAGCGGCGATCTGGCGACACCACCTGTCAATCGCGAAAGCCGTGGATATCGGCATCATCCCGTTCCGGGCGCCGCGGCAACTCCTCTCAATTGATCTTGTCAGGCGGTTTTCCAGGCTCGCAGGGGTCGTCGCCATCAAGGAGGAGAGCAATGCCGTCGACTGGGTGCGGACGGGCTGCAGGGCCATCGGCCACCGCGTGCCCATTATCACGGGCGGCGGCGAGAATATGGCGCCCTACTACTATCTCGCGGGCGCCAGCGGATTCACAACGGGAATGGCCAACCTTACCCTGCCGATGTCCATCGAGATGCACAATGCCGGTATGCGGCGGCACTGGAAATCGGCGATGGAACTCCGGGACTGGTTCGAGCCGCTGACAACCCTGAGAGGCGAACTCGGAACGCCCATGCTCAAGGCCGGTCTGGAGATGATGGGCCTTGCGGGAGGGCCCATGAGGGACACGCAGCAGGCGCAAATGTCCGTCGCACCCTCCGGCGATGTCCTCGGGACGAGAGACCGGGCCAGGGTCCGACGTCTGTTGAAGAAAAAGGGGGTGTTTTAGCGCCCCTTGCTGACTCCCCCACCTCGGTAAGGGTTGAACCATTCGCATAATCACGTCCGTCCCCGGCCGGTCGTCACCCGGACCGCGAACCGGACATCGTCAGATTGCCCTCCCCGTCGAAGTCCATTCCTGCCGGTTCGCCTGACACTTCCACCTCCGGCAACGCGGAGAGCTCCGGAAGGAGCGCCTCGGATGCCCAGAGGTGTTCCAGTTCCAGCGTCGATCGTATCCGCATCACTCTCACGCCCCCGTTCCCGCCGTTCCCGCACGTGCCAAGCGCAATTTCGATCGCCTCCCGGTCGTTTTCGCCCACGATGGGTATGTACGCGCGATTCAGGAACGTGCTGGTCATCGCGTTGGCGTACGTCGCCTTGAAGTCGATACGGTCCACAAGCCGGCGCGTGGTCACGTCAGCAAGGCCGATCCCATTGGCGTTGCCGTGCGTCTCGGGTGTCAGGTTCAGTACGACGATGCGTTCGATTCGCGGCGAATCCGGCTCCTCGACACCCGCCAGCCAAATCCGTCCGATGATGTTGGGGTCCATTCCCGTTCCGCTGATATTCTTGCCGATCCGGTCCACGATCAGGAGGTCGATCCGTTCGGCGGGTATCCGGGGCATCAGTTCCCGTGCCTCATCCAGCAGTTCCGGTTCGACCGTCGGAAGCTCGTCCGGCTCCACGGCAACCACTTTTGCCGTCTGCTCGCAGGCGTTTTCCAGGATCGCGACGCCGAGCGCGATGGGGGCCTCCCGAAGTATGATCCGCCCCCAGTCAGAGATCATCAGCGGCAATCCGTCCGCACCCATCGAATGCGCCAGAGTGGCCCCCCTGTGGGACCCCAATCCGATCGTCATCATCT